>CAZHMZ010000040.1:0-8126 GCA_964532655.1 uncultured Anaerolineaceae bacterium | reverse complement strand
ACCTTCGGCGGTCAGATCGGCAGCGGATACTGCTGGGGCCGTTATATGGCTATCTACCGCAGGGCCGGCGTCAAAAGCGACAAAGTGTACACACGCATTTACATGCGCGAGAGCGGCGAGGTGGCGGTGCGCATGTTTTTGGTCAATGTGGATACGCACCGTGCGTATATCGAGAACGCGCCGGAGAATATCAAACAGGTATTCACCGGCCCGCACGGTGACTGCAATCACTGCCCCGAGCGGCCCCAGCCGTGTCAGTTTTGCAAAATCTACACGGTAGACGGACGGGTGATCGAAAAGTGCAGCGGGGAGGTGTTTCTAATCCATCAACCGCAAACGTGGAAGATGGAAGATTTTTCATCCATCTTGACCGAGTTTTATCCCCGCCGCAATGCGGCCCGTTGAGATCAGCCTGTCTGCGTCTCATCATACAAAACGATCTGGTGATATTGCCTGCTTCAGGTCATAATCAAATAGAGGGTATATAAACACCGGCACCGGTGACTGATTGGCATTCCGGAGGTGGTCGGATGAATCCTGAACAGGCGATTATGCTGGTTGAATATAACCGATGGGCCAATCGGCGTGTCTTTCTTAAGGCTGCCCGGCTCACGCGGGAACAACTGACCGCCGCAACGTTTCTCAGTCACAATACCGTACTTGATTTACTGGTTCATATATTGGATACACAGTGGTACTGGCGAGAAGGAGCGAAGTATGGCAATTTACCGGTAGCGCGACTTACCGCCGAAGATATTCCCGGCATGCCGGCGCTGGAAAAACGTTGGAAACAGGAAGATGATAATCTGCTGTCCTACGTGAAAAACCTGACGCCAGAAGCCTTGCTGGGACAGGTAACCTACCGCTGGCCGATGGCGCGGCCGAGGACCCGCCCGTTGTGGCATATTTTGACTCACATTGTCAATCACGGCACACAGCATCGCAGTGAAATCGGCCTGTATTTGAATACGCTAGGATACTCACCCGGGGATCTGGATTTTATCAAGTTCGTCAGGCATGCCGGAAGCTAGAACTGTATGCGGATCATCTGCCGCAACGGCACAGACTTTCAGGTACAATTTTCTCCACACGCATAACATCCGCTGTAGACAGATGGGGAGAGGCATGGACATTCATATCCTGCTGAAGGGATTGCTATTTGGTTTTTCAATCGCCGCGCCTGTTGGGCCAATTGGCGTGCTGTGCATCCGCCGGACACTGGCGGAGGGACGCGTACATGGCCTGGTTTCTGGCTTGGGAGCCGCCTCTGCCGATGCGGTATACGGATCCATCGCGGCTTTTGGGCTCACGCTGGTATCTGGCTTTCTGGTTCAGCAGCAGTTCTGGCTGCGTTTGGCAGGCGGGTTGTTTTTACTGGTGCTGGGCATTAAAACGCTACTGACAAAGCCGTCGGAACAGGCCGCGGGGGTATCTGGCCGGGGGTTGACCGGCGCATACGGCTCCACATTTTTTCTCACCCTGACCAATCCCATGACCATTCTTTCATTTACGGCCGTATTTGCCGGGCTGGGTCTAGTGTCTGGCGGCGGGTACGGTTCAGCCGGTTTGCTGGTAGGGGGTGTTTTTCTGGGCTCGGCGCTGTGGTGGATTTTGCTCAGCAGCGGGGTGAGTCTGTTGCGTGGGCGGATTGGTCAGAACGCGCTGCTGTGGGTAAACCGCATCTCCGGGCTGATCATCACCGGTTTTGGCGGGTATGCGCTGTCTGATGTGCTTATGCAAATTGCTCACTGGTAGGTTTTGACATCCTGACAGATCGGGCTGCGGCGTGGCATAATCCAGGAATACACAAAAATTAAACCTCTGACCGGTGGTTTGCCGGTCGGATTCTGACAGGATACAGGGGAGTGCAACATGATGATGGACAGTCAAACCGCTCTGCTCATAATTGATGTGCAGTTGGGGATGTTCGATGAGAGTGACCCGGTTACCGAAGGCCCCGAGTTGTTGGAAAAGATCAAAACTCTGATTGGCCAGGCGCGCTCGGCCGGCGTGCCGGTGATTTACGTGCAGCATAATGATCGGGATTCACGCAGCCCTTTGTTTACCGAAAGCCCTACCTGGGTCATCCATCCGGATATTCAACCGGCTGAGGGTGAGCTGGTGGTTCAAAAATTCTACCCGGATGCGTTTCAGGAGACTGTTTTGCAGGAAGAACTGGAAAAGCGCGGGATCAAAAATCTGGTCATTGCCGGCCTTCAGACCGAATACTGCGTGGATACCACCTGTCGGCGGGCATTCAGCTTTGGGTACCCGGTGAAGCTGGTGCAGGACGCTCACGGTACCTGGAGTACACATCAGTTGACCGCCCGGCAGATTATCGATCATCACAACCAGGTGCTGAGCGGCTGGTTTGTGAAACTGGTTCCGGCGGCGCAGATTGAATTTGCCCCAAAGAGCGTTCAATTCTAATGGCGGATTGAACCAGACCCGGACGAACTGGATTGATAGAGTTTTCAGAAAAATTGCAGGCAGGATGACTGCCCGTTGTTCAAACGCGGCTCCAATGAACTGTTTGTACTCACCTGAAATGAGGCAGATTGTGCTATAGTATTTGTGACTGTTTCCTGTGCGAACAGAATTGAGAACAGCCCGTCATACAATCTGTTCTAAACCGGTTGTCAATCCCGGATTGAGGATTCTCTTTGGGTTTCACGGGTTGTTCGGGAGGATCTGATGGGGCAGTGCTTTGAGATTTTTCGATTAACCACCGAACTCAGAAGCCGGACAGGCAGTACATTCTGCGATGATCTGGAGTTGACCGGGGAGGCGGAGAGACGATTCAATGAGATACTTTCCGCGTATGGAGAAAACAGCTTTAAGTTCATGATTGGGCTCAACAAATCGTTCAACTCGCTGAATGTTTTTCCCTGGGCGATCATCGCATTTGAAAAGCAATACTTGTTGCGCGGTTATGTCACCGCTACCCGGCCTGCCTACGCTGACATTCTTCTGGGAGGATACTCGCTGCCGCGAGATAGTTCACCTGAAAACCGTGCCTCGTTTCCGGTATCCATGCTCTTCATTCGCAACAAACGGACTTTTTCTCAACTGGATTTCCAAAGTCCCCTGTATGCTTCATTCCATGACCTGCTGGTGGATAAGGATCCGGATCGCTACTGGATTTGCTTTCCGGAGGCCCTGCCCGATGAGTGGGTTAGGAAACAGGAGGCTGTGGACGCGGAATTGTACGCCTGGTTCAATGGGAACAATCCGCCGGCTTGATTTGACCTGACGGTGGAATTACCAACTTTACAATGGGGGAGGTGTGGTGTGATGGTGATTCATGTCAAACGGGTGTATGAAGCCGCTGATCCGCAGGACGGTTTGCGGGTCCTGGTTGACCGGCTGTGGCCGCGTGGATTGTCGAAAGAGAAGGCGCACATCGATGTGTGGCTGAAAGATATCGCCCCCAGCACAGCCCTGCGGCAGTGGTACCACAGCGATTTTTCGGAATGGGAGGAATTCAAACGGCGCTATACGGACGAACTGGATGAACACCGCCCGGCGCTTAAAGCCTTATTGGAGCAGGCGGCCGGGCAGACGCTCACACTGCTGTATGCCTCACGCGAGACAGAGCGCAATCACGCGTTGATCCTTAAGGAATATCTATTACAGTTGGAACAGGCCAAATGAACGGGCAACGCTTACCCGGTTGAGAAGAGGATTTTGTGAAGATCCCGTTGGAAAAATTGAACTATCCCTTTCAGGATAAGCCACTGCTGATTGGCGGCTTGGCCATGCAGTATTACGGGCTGCGCAAAGCCGGGGCGGATATTGATCTGGTGATCTCCCGCCGCGATCATGAACAGTTAATTCGTATCTGGCCGGAGCACGTCAAGGATCTGTACGGCGATATCGGTATCTGCGAATTTGGCTTTGAGATCTGGAACCAGATCTGCCGTTTTGACTATGACGAACTCCTGCCCGGTTCCATCGAACAAGTGGATTTCAGGGTAATTTCGCTGGAGAGGCTGCTGTTTTTGAAAAGCCTGGCCATCCGCATCGAAAAATATCATCAGGATGTGCTGCTCATTGTGGATGAAATTCTCAAACGCAAATACGCAGCATCGTGAGGAGGTCCATGAAACCGGGAACCATCATCATCCTCAACGGTCCTTCCAGTTCAGGCAAGACCAGCATCCTGCGTGAGCTGCAGAACATCCTGGAAGAGCCGTATCTGGAAGCCGGGATCGATAAATTCATCTGGATGCTGCCCAAACGCTACCTGTACCGCCCCCTGTGGGATGACGTGCTTGGTAAAGCGAATTCAGCCGGGCAGTACGGGCATCAACTGGTGACCGGTATGCACCGGACTCTTGAGGCACTTTCCCTCTCCGGGCTGAATGTGCTGGCGGATCATGTGCTGGTGGAGGAAAGCTGGCGGCGTGACTGCGCCGCGCGCTTCAGCCGTCTGCCGGCCTTTCTGGTGGGCATCCGCTGCCCGCTGGAGGTGCTGGAAGAACGTGAGAAAAGCCGTAGTGATCGCACATTGGGGCAGGCGCGTTTACAGTATGGGGTTATCCACGAGCCAGGTTTCTATGATGTGGAAGTGGATACCTCACGTTACAGCGTGATAGAGTGCGCGCGGTTAGTTGCAGGGCAACTAACTTCGCAAATTGCTGCGCCAATTGACAGCGGATTAAAACCCACCGCGTTCACCCGCCTTGAGCAGTATTACAGCCAGAGAAGACCGCAATGAATATCCAGGTGGTGTGCTTTGACGCCGACGGCGTGCTGGTGAACCCACCCATGCGGTTCGCCAGGCTGTTGCAGGAACGGTACGCCATCACCCCCCCAAATGACGGGCCCGTTTTTTGACGGGATCTTCAACGAATGTCTGGAAGGACGGTTGGATCTGGCGCAGGCGCTGGCGGATTATCTACCGGGTTGGGGCTGGCCGGGTGATACGGAAAGTTTTATCCGTACCTGGCTGGAAGCCGATCACGTGGTTGACGCGCGGCTGGTGCAAAAAATTCTATCAATGCGCCGTCAGGGGCTTCGCTGCTGCCTGACCACCAGCCAGGAGCGGAACCGGGCGGATTACATGCGAACCGCCATGGGTTTTTCGGCGATCTTTGATGATCTGTTCTTCTCCTGTGAGCTGGGCTGTCAGAAACCGGACATCTCTTATTTTCAGGCGGTCCAGTCCGTGTTGCAGGTTCCCGTGCAGGCCGTGCTGTTCTGGGATGACAACAGTGCCAATGTAGACGGCGCCCGGCGGTTTGGCTGGCAGGCCGAACACTTCACCGCCTTTGAGCCATTTTACCGGGTGATGGACAGGTATCTGGATCAGAAAACACGCGGAGGTGAAGGATGAACAACCAGCAGGCGCTTGATTTTATGCGTGGCTATTTCCATCGTTTGTTTGTCATGCGCGATGTAGATGCGCTGGACGACTATCTCCACCCGGAATACTTTGATGAGGATATCGGCGCGGGGGTGGCGGACCATATCCGGGATTCAAAAGAATATTTGCGTGACTGGTTTGAGAGAACGCCCGGCATCGGGGTGGATGTGCTGGAGGCCATGGCGCAGGGAGAGGTGATCACGGCTTTTCTGGACTGGTTTGTACAGGAGGGCGGCGAAAAAAACCTGATCCAGAAAGGCGTGGCTGTGTTTGTGCTGCGGGATGGAAAAATCTACCGGCGGCACACCTTTATGTTTCATGAATTTCTGTAAATTATCCTGTATGAAAAAAAGTTAATCATTCCCTTGCTTCATTGAAAAAGCGAGTTTTGGCGGGCCGCCGTTTATAATTATGGCCAATCAGGCAGCTTCCACATCATTCATATGTTTTACTTCGAACATCGGTTCGTCACCGCTGTGCGTCAATATCCGGTGGGAAGCGGGAGAAACGTATGCAAAAAGAAAAGATTCAACTGATCGAAGAAAAAGAAACCCTGTTTGTTCCGTTGCTTGGAAAAGCCCTGGAGGGCCGCAAACCGCACCCGATCCTGCGGGATGAGAAAGCGGAAGAGATCATCAGCCGCGTGGAGTATGACTTTTCAAAACTGAACATCCCCCGGCAGAGTCTGATCACCCTGGCGATGCGCGCAAAAAAGCTGGATGAGTACACACGCGAGTTTTTGGCGCAAAGTGAAGATCCGCTCGTGCTGCATCTGGGCTGCGGGCTCGACAGCCGTGTGGAACGGGTGAGTCCGCAGAAAGGCCGCTGGTTTGACCTGGACTATCCTGAGGTGATTGAGCTTCGGCGCAAGTTTTACGATGAAACCGATCAACGCCGCATGATTGCCTCCTCAGTGATGGACTTAACCTGGCTGGATGAGATTGAAGGAAGCAGCCCGGCCTGCATCATCGCTGAGGGGCTGCTGATGTATCTGACCGAAAAAGACGTCAGGGAACTGTTTGCCCGCCTGCATGATCGATTTCCTGGCAGCCTTGTCTGCTTTGACACCTACAGTCGCCTGACGGTCAGTCGCATCAACAAACACCCCTCCATTCAAAAGACCGGCGCGCGCATCTATTGGGGCATCGACGATGTCAGTGAAATTGAACAGTGGGACAGGAGCTACCACGCCTTGGGTGAGTGGTATTTCACGCAGTCGGAAGATATCGCCAACCAGAGCTTTTATGTGCGCCTGATGTTCAAAACCATGGGTCTGATCAAAGCTGCCTGCAAGGCACACCGTATTGCGCGGGTGAAAATCTAGCCTCAGGAGATGGGTCCATGCGGATTTCACACCGACCTTATGACGACCAGCGCGATGATTTTAAAAAGCTGTGGAAATTTTTACAGGAAGATTATGCGATCCGCAAAGATGACGCTCCCTGACTGACCAGCCGTTTGGGTGATTGGAAATTTGGCCTGTGGAGCGATCAAAAACTGATCCCTTCCTTTTTCAGAGAATACGCGCATGTGTGGACGGATAGTTTTGATGAGGTAATGGGTTTTATGCTGTCAGAAGATAGCGGCGATGGATTTTTTATCTTCACACGCAACGCGTATGACTGGCTGTACGGCGAGATTTTGGATTGGACGCTGGCGCAGTGGGGACCGCGCAATCAATGCCTGAAAACCGAGGTGCACGAACGGCAAACCACGGCGCTGGACGAACTGGCCCGGCGCGGGTTTGTGAATACCGGTCAGGCGTGCGTTCGGCGTACCTATGACCTGCGGGCGATAAAAGAACAGCCTGTGGTATTGCCGGATGGATTTCGCATTGTCAGCATGTCAGAGAACGGGAACTTTCTGGGCAAGGCGCGCTTGTTTGTAAACGGTTTTAGCGGGGTTGATGAGCCCACCCCGCTGGATCTGCTCAAGTTCGCGTATTCACGCGAAAATCCCATCTACGATCCCGCATTTGACCTCTCGGTGATCACCGCCGACGGGGTGCATTGTTCCACATGCGTGGGGTTCAACGACCCATCCAACTCGGTTGCCGAGGTGGAGAAGGTCTGCACGCACAGCCGCTACCGGAAATTGGGGCTGGCCGAGGCGGTCATCCGCGAGTGTTTCAACCGGCTGAAGAAACGCGGCATCCAGACGGCTTACATCACCGGCTACAGTCATGAAGCGAATAATCTATATGAGAAACTGGGTCCGTGCGCTCGGTTAAAGTGGTACGATCTTGAAAGAAAGATGTGATGACCCCGGCAGGCATGTGAACCGGGCTGAAGTACTGACGCCAGGCATCCAGCGGCGCATCCCTGAAACAGGACAGGCATATTAATGAAAATTGGGATCATCTTTTACTCCATCAGCGGCCACACCGAAAAAGCTGCCCGAATGCTGGCGAAGGCATTTATCCAGGCCGGTCACCAGGCGGATCTGGTGCGGCTGGAGGTCAGCGGACCGGCAAATCTGAATAATGAGAACGCCGATCTGCGCTTTATCCCATCATTGCAGTCGTTTGAAGCCCTGGTGCTATGCACGCCTGTGCGCGGAGGGGCCCTGCCCCCGCCGGTGGCAAAGTTTTTGAACCAGATGGAACCCCTGGCGGGCCGAAAAACGGCGGCATTTTTGACACACTTCTTCAGGCTCAAGTGGGGCGCCGATCAGGTAGCTGAACTGGTACGGGCCGGATTGGAAGCGCGCGGCGGCATCTTTGAGGGCTGGCGGGATGCGCGCTGGTTCATCACCGGGC
>CAZHMZ010000039.1:0-26058 GCA_964532655.1 uncultured Anaerolineaceae bacterium | reverse complement strand
TTAACATCTGAGCCAGACCCTTTTTTACCTCAAAATCTGATACAACCTTTTCCATGATTACCTCCTGATGTGTGACCGGGGAGAACCCTAAACAGCCCGTTCCCGGCAGATCAATCCCTTTCAATGTTTAATTTTGTTTACCGGCCCGCAGCATTGACTTGCGCAGCCGGATAATTCCTTCTTCAATTTCCGTACCCGAATTGGCCACAAAATTCAACCGCATCCAGCCCTGCCCCTCGGCTGGATCCACAAAAAAGCGGCTGCCCGGCGCAAACGTGACACCCTGCTCCCAGGCCGGTTGGATCAACCGGTCGGCCTGATACCCTTTGGGCAGACCCAGCCAGATAAACAACCCGCCGGCCGGTGCATCCACCTGTACCTCGGCAGGCAGGTGCCGTTTGATGGCAGCCAGCATGGTATCGCGCCGCTTGCGGTACACCAGAATGGAACGGCGCAGGTGGGCGTGATAGCTGCCTACCGTTACATACGCCTCCAGGGCGCGCTGGAACAAACTGGACGTGCTCAGATCGGTCACCCGTTTGTAGTGGGCCAGGTTCTCCAGTACCGGACCGTCGGCGGTCAGAAAACCCACCCGCAGACCGGGCATAACCATCTTGGAAAAGGTGCTCACATAGATCACCCGCCCGCCCGGGTCAAGCGCCTTCAGGGCCGGCAGAATGCGGCCCTCATAACGCAGGTCGCCTACATAGTCATCTTCCAGCACCGGCACATTGTAGCGGTCGGCCAAAGTGATCAACTCGCGCCGGCGGGCTAGGCTCATACATACGCCGGTGGGGTTCTGAAAGTTGGGGATGGTGTAGATCATGCGCGGATGATACTGCTGGAGCAGTTTTTCCAACCGCTCCACCTGCATGCCATTGGTGTCAACCGGTACGCCGATCACCTGCAAACCGAGCGCCCTGAACAGATCCAATGCGCCTGAGTAGGTAGGGCTTTCCGTGATGATCACATCGCCCGGATTGAGCAGCAGACGGCTCACCAGGGCCAAAGCCTGCTGCGATCCAGCCGTGATCAAAATGTGATCCGGGCGTGTGAGCAGCCCCTGGGTAGCCAGTACCTGGTTGATGGTCTCGCGCAGCGGGAGGTATCCGTACAGATCGCCGTAATCCAGCGCATCCATGCCATCACGGCGCATGACCGTTTGCAGCACCTTGCGGAATTCATCCGCCGGGTACTGGCGCATGTCGCCCACGCCTTTGTTGAACAGAATGGGAGCGCAGTGCCCAGTCGACTGGTAGACACCGTCAACCGCAGGGCCTGAAAATGCCTCGGTGCGTGACTGGACTGCCTGCTGCCACAGCGGCCAGGGCGCGCCCGGAGTTGCTGTCGGTAAAGGCGTCAGCGGCTGAACCGGCAGCACATAAGTGCCGCTGCCCACACGTGAGTAGGTCAATCCATCCGCTTCCAGCTCGCCGTATGCATTCTCGACGGTGATACGGTTCACATGCAGATCCGCCGCTAGTTGTCGGCTGGATGGTAAACGCACATCCGGGCCCAATGCGCCGGTATAAATGGCCTGGCGAATATATTCGGCGATTTGCAGGTACAGCGGTGTGTCGCTTTGAAAATCGAGCGGTATCTCCATAACACGCATCCTCAAATGGTATGATTAATTTATCATTTTCTTTGAATTTGAATAGAGCCAATTATACAGAAATGTGACCATTCCACTTAAACGGATGTTATTTTTGTCAGAAAACCACGTGACGCGTTGATCCATTTCTTCATTTACAATATCATCATGACCCAACCTTCTCAATCCGCCTCCGATCTGGCGCGCGGATACACCACGGCTCTGCTGAGCGCCATGGTGCTCTCGAGCACAGCCGTCTTTATTCGTTATCTTACCGAAACGTATCAACTGCCGGCAGTGGTGCTGGCTTTCTGGCGCGACTTGTTTGCCATGCTGACGCTTGCCATCGGTCTGGGGATTTTTCGCCCTGCCCTGCTCAAAGTACCGCGTTCACAGTTGCCCTATCTGGCCTTTTTCGGGGTGAATTTTGCCCTTTTCAACTACTTCTGGACCCTTTCGGTGGCGCTCAACGGGGCCTCGGTAGCCACCGTACTGGCCTACTGCTCGCCGGCGTTTTCCGCGTTTATGGCGGTCTGGCTACTCAAGGAGCGTATGGATGCGGTCCGGATTGGGTCCATTGTGGTCTGCCTGGCAGGCTGCGTACTGGTCGCCGGGGCTTACAACGCAGACGCCTGGAACACCAACCTGGGGGGGATCATCGCCGGCCTGTTTACCGGCGTGACGTATGCCATGTACACTTTACTGGGGCGAAAAACCGCGCAGCGCGGCATCAACCCATGGACTTCGCTAACCTATGTGTTTGGGTTTGCCGCCGCGGTGCTGCTGATTGTCAATCTGCTGTTCAGCGGCCTGCTGCCCGGCACCGCTGAACAGGCAAACGGCCTGCTGGCGCACATGAATCCGGCCGGTTGGGGCGTATTGCTGATTCTGGCGGCTGGGCCCACCGTGCTGGGGTTCGTGCTGTGTAACATCAGCTTAATGTACCTCTCGCCTAACCTGACCAATCTGATTCTCACCTCAGAGCCGGTTTTTACGTCCATCACCGCCTTTTTCTTCCTGGGCGAAACGCTGGGCGGCTGGCAGATCGCCGGCACGGTGTTGATCATCGGCGCGGTGGTTTTTTTGCGGATTTACGAGGCACGCAAAACAAAACTGGCCCTCCAGACCGCAATATAGGCACACATTTTTCCCTCCAGTTTCCACAGACAGGTATACAATTGTGGATGAATTACCCATATATTGCCTGCTTGATTTCGACATCAGGAGAACATCATGAATACTCCCATTTACCAGGTTGATTCTTTTTCAACTATCCCGTTCCGCGGCAACCCGGCCGGTGTGTGCATTCTGTCTGCTCCGCAGCCCGACGCCTGGATGCAGAATGTGGCCATGGAAATGAACCTTTCCGAAACCGCTTTCCTGCTCAAAGAAACCGATGACGCCTACCGGCTGCGCTGGTTCACCCCGCGTGTGGAGGTGGATCTGTGCGGGCATGCCACCCTGGCATCGGCGCATATCCTGTGGGAAACCGGACGTGAGCCGAAAGACCGGGAGCTGCATTTCAACTCACGCAGCGGTTTGCTGAAGGCCAATCTGAACAACGACTGGATCGAGTTGGATTTTCCGCGGGCAGTCATTCAGCAGACTGAGCCGCCGGTCTTTATGCTGGATGCCCTGGGCGTGGACAAGGCGCTGTTTGTGGGGCATGACGGCACCGATTACCTGGTGGAGATTGAAAGCGACCCGGCTTTGCGCGCGCTTACCCCCGATATGGCCCGCCTGGAAAAGGTCTCATCACGCGGCGTGATTGTGACCGCCCGCTCAGCTGACCCTCAGTTTGACTTTATCTCGCGCTTCTTTGGCCCGCAGGTCGGCATTCCGGAAGATCCTGTAACCGGTTCGGCGCACTGCGCTCTCACCCCGTACTGGGCTGCCAAACTGGGTAAAACAGAATTCAACGCTTTTCAGGCTTCCGCCCGCGGCGGTGAGCTGCACCCGCGCCTCACCGGAGACCGGGTGATCATAGGCGGTAAGGCCGTGACCGTCATCGAAGGAACTCTCAAAGGGTAAACAAAAGCCCAACCTCAAACACAAACCCCGGCCCAAAACATACAGGACCGGGGTTTTTGATCAGAAAGGAGACCGCATGAGCAAGGAACGCGTCCGGCAATACTATACCAACACCGTTCGTGATGAATGGCGCCGGCTGGCCAAAGATCCGTATCACCGGCTGGAATTTGACACCACCATGCATTTTCTGGAGAAATACCTGCCGACCCAGGGGCATATTCTGGATGCCGGGGGCGGGCCGGGCCGCTACACAGTGGCGCTGGCCAGACGTGGGTATCAACTCACCCTGCTGGACTTCACCCCCGCCAACCTGGAGTATGCCCGCAAACGCATCCGCCGCGAAGGGGTGAACCGACAGGTGAAAGCGGTGATGGAAGGCTCAATCGTCGATCTGTCGCAGTTCGCGGAAAATACGTTTGACGCGGTTCTCTGCACCGGCGGTCCGCTTTCGCATGTGCTGGATGCCGATGAGCGCGATCAGGCCGTGCGTGAACTGATCCGCGTGGCTAAACCAGGCGCGCCGATATTTGTATCGGTGATGAGCCGCTTAAGCCTGCTGGTGGTGGAATTGACGATGTTCCCTGAAGAGCTGGAGATGCCGCATTACGAAGGGATTGTGGAGCACGGCGGGTACGAGGGCGAATACGGGTTCACCGCATGCCATTTCTTTCTGCCGGAGGAGTTCCGCGCCATTTTTGAGGACAAACCGGTGGAGATCGTGCAGATGGCCGGGCTGGAGGGTATCAGTTCCAACCACAGCAGGCATTTCAACAAGGTATACAAAAACGAGAACCAGCGTAGGGTCTGGATGGATACGCATTACCGCACCTGCACGCACCCGTCCATTGTGGGCACCAGCGAGCACATGCTGTTGGTGGCGAGGAAGAAGGGTTGATAGTGGAGGTACGGGCACGGCATGCCGTGCCCGTAACATTGCGTCACCCGGCCCAGCCCCTTCATTGTTATCCCGAACAGGCTTCTGCGCTGTCGTGAGGGATTGGACAGGGGACGATGAAAAACGGTTCCATATCTGGAAACATGCGATAATCCCTCATTGTGCGGCGTTCTGCTTGAGAACCGGGCCATACCAGTTCCAGATTTGGTAATGTTCAAAGAGCAGTTCTTAGCCGATCCTTCACTGCGTTCAGGATGACAAAAAAGGTTTACTTGTGAGAGAACCGTTTCACATAGAATCACCGTCCATTGTCATCCCGAACAGGCGTCTGCGCCGTTGTGAGGGATCGGACAAGGGCCGATGAAAAAGGGTTCCAGATATGGAAACGTGCGAGGATCGTTCCTCGGGCGGATTTCTCCGGATCAGACAGCAAAAAACCGCTGTCTGACCCTGCGAAATGACATTTGGGGGTAAACCCTGGTGCGTGGACAACCACATGGATAGCCACCCGATCCTGTACGTAGCGGAGCACATTGTGCGCCGAACCGGGCGATCACAGATCGCCCAACTCAGCCATTCATACTCTATCCAGCTTCTCCTGTCATCTCGCAGTGAAGACGAAGTCTTCACGCAGAGATCCGCCCGAGGCTCGATCTTTTCACGGTTCCATATCTGGAAACGCGATTGCATGCCCCTCACCCCACTCGCATTTCACCCTTCATGCAATGAAATCACCCCATTCCACGTATATCTCATTAACCCGCCATCAATATAAGGTATAGTACAGATACCAGGAGGACATGTATGAACACACCCATCTACCAGGTCGATTCCTTTACCAGCGTTCCGTTCCGCGGCAACCCCGCCGGTGTCTGCATTCTGGCTTCGCAGCAGCCGGATGAATGGATGAGAAGCGTGGCAACCGAGATGAACCTCTCGGAGACCGCTTTCCTGCTCAAGGAGGAAGACGCCTATCGGCTGCGCTGGTTCACCCCGCGAGTTGAGGTGAGTCTGTGCGGGCATGCCACCCTGGCTGCCGCGCATGTGCTGTGGGAAAGCAACCGGGAACCGCGAACCAAACAACTCACGTTCCACACCGTGAGAGGGATTCTCAAAGCCAGTTATCGAGACGGCTGGATTGAACTGGATTTTCCGGCTCACACCTTGTCGGAAGCCAACCCGCCGGATGGATTGCTCAAAGCCCTGGGCGTCGAAGCGGTAGGAGTGAGGCAGTACAGCAACAGCTACCTGGTGGAAGTGGAGAATGAAGCGCAGCTTCGATCCATGGCCCCCGATATGGACAAACTGGAACGGGTACAGACCCGTTCGGTGGCCGTGACCACCCGCTCCGAGAACCCACAGTATGACTTTATCTCACGCTATTTTGCTCCCAAAGTGGGCGTGCCCGAAGATCCTGTCACCGGTTCGGCGCACTGTGCCTTAACCCCATTCTGGGCTGAGAAACTCGGTAAAACCAGCCTGATGGCTTTCCAGGCCTCCGCTCGGGGCGGCGAATTGCGTGTTCAGACAGCCGGTGAGCGGGTGATTCTGGCAGGCCAAGCCGTCACCGTGATTGAAGGTCTCCTGAAAACCGCGGATGTTGGTCATCCCATCCCGCAGCCGCCGATGGGGTAAAACCCAAAACGAGAGACCGCCCGAGAGCCAGTCCTTATAGGTTCCATAACTGGAAACGTGCGATGATTGGCTCTTAGCCGATCCTTCACTTCGTTCAGGATGACAAAAAAAATTACCCTGGTCTCTCAATTTCAATTGTAAAAGCAGCCTTTCCGTTATTCCTTTATTCGTTTTCGCTGGCGCAACGCGCCAGCAATTCGTTGATGGTAATTCACTAGTTTCCGTATATAGAAACGTGCGAGGATCGTTCCTCGGGCGGATTTCTCTGCGCCAGGCTTCGCCAGCCGCGGCGAAATGACACTGGAGGATTGTTTATCCGCATGAATGCGTAGCGCGTCGCACGCAATCTCACCTGTTTTGTCATCTCGCAGTGAAGACGAAGTCTTCACGTAGAGATCCGCCCATGGGATGATTGATGAGAATACCAGGAGTGGATTTGCAGGCAGTAATGTCTATATCAGGGTTGGTTGTAATATCATTCCTTGGGCGGATTTCTCCGCGTCAGACAGCAAAAAACGCTGTCTGACCCTGCGAAATGACATTTTTCGATGGATTTTGGTGCGTTGCCAGCCGTATGGAAAGCCGACCGGTCATGTACGTAGCGGCGCACAGTGTGCGCCGGATCGAGCTCACACGAAAGCCAGCCTTTTGGCAAGGCGGTCATCTGCCCACCTTGCCGCCTAATCACGTTTGCATGACCGGAAACGCCTGAAAACCAGGCTTCTTTATTCGCCGATTTTCTCCCAGGGTTCTGCCAGCAGATAATCGGTAAAGCCCATTGAGTCATACAGCGCGTGCGCGTGCGGCGTGTAAGACCCTACCGTAGCCATTGTCGCGCCCAGGTGTTTCATGCGGCGCAATCCTTCGGCCATCACCGCTGAGGCCAGACCCAGCCGCCGGTACTCGCCGGCGGTAGCCACCGGTTCAAACGCGCCGGTGCGCGTCACATCATCAAACCAGACGGTGCAAAACGCCCCCACCTCGCCGCTGGGCGCCACCGCTACCAGATCCAAATCGCGCCGGTAGAGAGGGCAGCGCTGCACATTCAACAGCCATTCCCATCCGCCGTAACCCTCCAGCGGTTCGTCGGTGTGGAACCCGCGCCACGAAGCCCACCCGCGCGCAGGCAGATCTCTGACATCACCCAGTGAGCGGACGATAAATCCCTCGGGAGCCGGTTTGGGATCAATAGGCAAAGTTAGCGGCCGCCTGCGTTGATACTCGCACCAGCCGTCTCCCTTGCGGAAACCGCGCCGGGCGAGGATCTCTTTCAGCATTGTCTCATTACTATGCGTCCACACCGTCAGCCGGCGCTGTCCGCCGGTTTGGAGGGTCAGCTCTTCCTCGGCGATCCCCATCATCTCTTCCAATAAGTCGGTGTTCTGGTAAGCCGGGTGGATCTGCAAAAAGGCATTCCCGCGGCCTTCGGCATTCAGCATGGCCTTCAGCTCGCCCTGTGGGGTCTCCCACAGGAAAACAGTCTTTTCCAACGGGCCGTCCCCGATGTTCTCAACGCCGTGCCAGCGCCAGTAATCGAAACGATACGGTTGCCAGCAATATTCCTTGCGATCGTTCAGCAAAAACACTTCGCGCAGGAACTGGCGGATACGCCAGTAATCATCTTCGGTTTGGTAGGGGCGAATGTTCAGGTTCATGTTTTAGATGAAAAAAAGGTGGGCTTGGCGGAGAGAGGAAAAACCTGTCTCAAAACGCCTGCCCACCCATTGTAACAGATTGATCGGTCTCCGTTCATTGATCAGCGTGGAGGTGTCAGCACAAAGGGGAGGAATCCGTTATGGTCAGAAAATGTCACCCGAAGAAAGGGTATGACAATACAGAAATCTGTATCTTGAACACGATGAAACAGAGGTAGGGTGCGTTCGATCTGTGAACGCACCGCAAACCGCGAACCCATGCTTATTGACAACAAAACATCCCAGATCTTAAAAACGTGGGATGCCTACAGGTAAAAAAGATATCGTTGTTAAAAATGTCGGGGTGCGATGTGGTGCGTTCACCGATCGAACGCACCATGGTTCGTATAGAATGTTTTCCCTTTTAGAACGAACTATTTTCCTCGCGCGCGGATGTACTCGCTCACATCCACATTGTAGATAAAGGTCTGGTTGATCATCTCTGCCCACGGCTTGCCCTGATCCAGCCAGGTAACATAAGAGACGCTCTGCCCATCCTTTCCCGCCGCCTCATAGGTAAGCCACAGAATCTTATTCTGATCCCCCACGCTGCGGAAACGCATGGCTTCCGTGAGCTTGACTAGGCCTGTTTGGGGATCAAAGCGCATCACGAGGCTTTCTTCCTTCTCCTCAAAAGGCACAAACAGAACAGCGGTCTGATCATCAACAGCCTGCCAGCGGGCGCGCGCATCCGTCACCCACAGGGCCGGGAACCAGCCGCCTTCCGCCCACAGCGCCAGATTGGCGGCCTGGTTGGTGTTGGGATCATCCGTATAGCTGCCCATCGGGCTCTCAAAAAAGCTTTTACCGTCCACGTAGCCTTCGTTGATCTTCAGAAAGGGCAGGCCAAACCAGGTTGCCTCAAAATAGTGGCGGTAATCCGTTCCGGTGTTGTGTACAATCACAAAACGCACCGGCAGCCAGATGCCAAACGGGCGCATTCGCCCGGTGCCGGTGATGACCACGCTGTCATACACCGGGATCTGCCCGTCAGGGTAGATCGTATTGTAAAAACGCTGCACCGGAGCGGGCAAGCCCTCAGGCAGTGGGATGGTTTTCACCTCGCCCTGCGAAAAACCGGTCAGATTGAACGGTTTGGCCTTCACCTGCAAACCCAGCCAGCCGATCAGGAGCAGACCCAACAGCACCAACAGCACAACAAAAACAGGTTTCACTGATATTCTTCCTTTCATCCACCGGCCGTTGCTGAGACTGTGAACACCCAACCAAGGAGCGTTTTCGCACAGGGAGCGGCCGGAAAATCCATATCCTTCATTTTATGACGTTTTTTATCCAGCCAGCTTCTCCGCCAGCCGTTTGATGCTGCGCAGCATCTTGCGCTCCATCACAAACCCGATCGGCTCGGTCAGCCGCCAGATCACCTTCATATCCGGGCTGTATGCCAGCCGCTGCCGGGTAATCAGGCGGGTTCCGCCCTGAGGCAGCGGTTTCAGCACAAACTGCCACGTGGCGATCGAATATCCCTTCTCAGGGTGCGGCTCAAAGGCAACCGCCTGATCGGTTTTGGGATTGGCGCTGATCAGGATGAAAGAGCGGCCCGCATCGATCGACATCACAGCGAAGCACGGATACCCCTGCGGTCCCATGCGGATTACCTCACCGATGCGCGGGTTCTGCAGTTCCGGCTTTACAGTATCGACGTTCGTCATTTTGCAGCCGATCAGGTTTTCCAGCCCCTCAAAGCTGTACATCCCGCCCCGGCCCTGACCCAACTGCACCAGCCACGGCCAAACGCAGTCAGGCGGAGCCTGAATGGTGATGGCATGCGTGTAACCCATCAGGAACTGTGGAACCAGATCATCTCCCGGGAGCGGTTCGTCCGTCTCTTCAGCCGTTGCTCCCCAACGGTTGTACCACCTGCGCAGCAACGGCGAAAGGACCAGCGTGGTGCCCGTCTGGACTGCGCCTCCAAGGGTGTCAAACAGGTTCATGGTTGTGTTCACTTTCTATGGGAAGATAGGGATTGCGATCCGGGCCTTTCAGAATGAAGAGACGGGGATGCCGGCCCGGGTGTGATCGAAAATCGCATCATTATAATAACCCTGTTGATGACAAACAAGGTGTCAAAAAAAGATCATTTTGTTTCGGTTTCGCCGGTTTTGCGCTACAATCGGTAACATGAGTTGGACCGTTCAGGCGCACGACCAGGCAGTCAATCTGCTTCGCCAGCACATCCGCCGCGATGTGGTACGGCACGCCTATCTGTTTACCGGCCCGCCCGGTATTGGACGTCGCTCGCTGGCGCTGCAGTTTGCCCAGGCGCTCAACTGCACGGCCCAGCAGGAGCACATCAACGCGGAACCCGGCGATCCCTGCGGGCAGTGCCGCACCTGCAAAAGAATCGGCGCTCAACAGCATACCGATCTGACGGTGGTGGCGCCCGAGCCGGACAGCCTGTCGATCAAGGTGGAGCAGATCCGCGAGCTGCAGTACACACTCAGCCTCTCGCCATACGAGTCACGCTACCGCATTGCCCTGCTGACCAACTTTCAAACAGCCACCGAGAGTGCCCAGAATGCCTTTCTGAAGACGCTTGAGGAAGCCCCGCAGAAAGCTATTTTGCTGCTCACCGCCGATTCAGCGGAAAACCTGCTGCCCACCATTGTCTCGCGCTGCGAGGTATTCCGCCTGCATGCGGCGGGTCTGGAGCCCGCCCGGCAAATTTTGCAGAACATCACCGGTATGCCCGAGGCGCAGGCCGACCGCCTGGCGCACCTGACCGGCGGGAAGATTGGGCTGGCCCTGTCGCTGCACCAGGATGGATCCGCCGTGGAGCAGTTGGACCAGCTCATCCAGGAAGGGCTTGATCTGCTGAAGGCTGACCTGCCGGAGCGCTTTTCGTACACCGAGCGTTTCAAGAGTAAAGCCTTCGGTAACCGCAAAGAAGACAACATCCGGATCAAAAAGCTGGCTCGCCTCACCCTGCAAACCTGGCTGCTGTTCTGGCGGGATGTGTACTTTCTCGCGTTGCAGGCTAATATTCCGCTGGTGAATCTGGCCTGGCAGGAGAAGATCGAAGACCTGGCCGGCCGGGTAAGCCCACAAGCCGCTCAGCAGCAGGTGAAGCTGCTGGAAAATTCGCTCAACCTGCTGGAAACCACCAATGCCGCGCCGCAAATGCTGATGGAAGTGCTGCTGCTCGATTGGCCCGCCCCCGTGCAGGGCTGAAACTTTTTTACCGCGCGCCCGCGCCGGAGGCCGGTGAAAGCTTTCTTTCGCGGCCTAACGATCCCCCAAACCAATTGTTACTGTTTTCCTATGGTAGACTCACGACTATGGACGAGAAGACGATCCGCACACTTGAATACCCCCGCATCCGGGAAATCCTGTCAGGGTACGCCGCATTCAGCGCTTCAGCCGAGCTGGCCCTGGCCCTAGAACCCACCAACGACATCGATATTGCCAAAGCCGCCCAGGCCCGTACCACCGAAGCACGCCGGCTGCTCTCGCTGATTTCCGATTTCAGCGTGGGCGGTGCGCGGGATGTACGCGAACTGGTGGAAAAGGCCCGCCGCAGCGGTGTGCTACAACCCACCGAGCTGCTAGATATCCGCGGCACGCTTTCATCCGGGCGGCAGATATATCGCACCTTTGAGCGGCGCAGCGAGGATTTTCCTCAATTGACCCTGCTCACTTCGCGGCTCGATCCGCCGGCCGGCATCATCGATTCGATCACCCACGCTATTTCTGATCAGGCCGAAGTGCGCGACACCGCCTCAGACCGGCTGCAATCCATCCGCAAGGAAATACGAATTGCCTATGACCGGCTGCTGAACCGCCTGCAGCGCTATCTCAGCGACCCCAAAACCGCGCTGCTGCTGCAGGAACCCATCATCACCCAGCGCGGCGGGCGGTACGTCATCCCGCTGCAATCCGATTTCAAAGGCCGCATCGAGGGCATTGTGCACGACCAGTCCGGCTCCGGCTCCACGCTGTTCATCGAGCCGCTGGCTGTGGTGGAACTCAACAACCGTTACCATGAGCTGCAACTGGCCGAGCGTGATGAGATCCTGCGTATTCTGGCTGCCCTCTCTGCCGAGGTAGGTCGCGAAGCCGCGCAAATCATTCAGATGGTGGGCGCGCTGGCCGAGCTGGATCTGGCGCTGATGTGCGCCAAGTACGCCGAAGACATCCACGCCGTCGAGCCCGTGCTGCTGCCCTTCAAACCCGCCACCGAAGATCATCCCGGCAGCACCATCCGGCTGTACAAGGCCCGCCATCCCCTGCTCAACCCGCGCAGCAGCGTGCCGATTGACATTCTGCTGGACGAGCATACCTACTCGCTGGTGATCACCGGCCCCAATACCGGAGGTAAGACGGTCACACTCAAAACGCTGGGGCTGCTGGCGCTGATGGCGCAATCGGGGCTGCACATTCCAGCCCAATCCGGTTCAGAGCTGTCGATTTTTATAGACATTTTCGCCGATATTGGCGACGAGCAGTCCATCGAACAATCGCTGTCCACATTCTCGGCGCATATCACCAACATCATTCGCGTGCTCAGGCAGGCCTCACACAAAACGCTGGTGCTGTTTGACGAACTGGGCGCGGGCACTGATCCGCAGGACGGCGCGGCCCTGGCACAGGGCATCCTTTCCTATTTAATGGAACAGCGCGTCCCCAACCTGGTGGCCACGCATTACCCGGAACTGAAATCCTTCGCACATCTCACCCCGGGCACCATGAACGCCAGCATGGAGTTTGATATCAAAAGCCTGCGCCCCACCTACCGGTTGATCATTGGTCTGCCGGGTAAATCCAACGCCCTGCTGATCGCCGAGCGTCTGGGGCTGCCGGCCGAGATTGTAGCCAAAGCCCGTGATACCTTTCACCCGCAGCAGCAGCGCAGTGAAGACCTGCTGGAGGAGATTCTGCGCCAGCGCGCCATCGCCCGCAAAGAACGTGATCAGGCCGAGAAAGCCCGCCGCACAATGGAGAATCAGAAACGCGATCTGCAGACCCGTCTCGAAAAAATCGAAGAGGAACGCATCAGCATTCTGGAGCAGGCCCGCACAGAAGCTGACGCCGAAATCGATGAGCTCAAAACCGAACTGGAGCAACTGTACCGCTCGGTGAAAAACCAGCGCCAGTCCACCCAGGAAGTGAAGCAGATGCAAACCGAACTGGAAGACATCCAGGCGGATTTGCAGGCGCGGCAGAAGAAGCAGCGCGCCGAGGAAAACGCACCTGCCGCCCAGCGTCTGCAGACCGGCGATCGTGTGCGGCTGCGCACTTTGGGGATGAACGGCGTGATTGCTTCTGTCGACGGCGATGAGGTTGAGGTTCAGGCCGGCGCCCTGCGGGTACGAGCCAAAATTTCGGATATTCAATCCGTGAATAAAGCCGGTCAACCGCTGGAGCAGGAAAAAGAAAAACGCCCCTCCCGGCTTTCGCATGAGGGCAGCGTGTCACTGGTACACCCATCTCCGGGTATTGAGCTGGATCTGCGCGGCATGACCACGGAAGAAGGCCTGGCCCGCCTGAAAAATTACCTGGAAGACGCCTATCTGGCCAATTTGCCCATGGTACGCATCATTCATGGCAAAGGCACCGGCCGCCTGCGCGAATCCATCCGGCGCGCACTGGAACGCTCCAACCGCGTGAGATCATGGGAGCAGGGGCTGGATAATGAAGGCGGTGAAGGCGTGACCATCGCCCGCATTGTAGGGGATGACTAGTCGTCAATAAATGACCGGTTATATGTGGAAGACCATTTTTTCGATACAACGAGGTAAATCCTCTTAAAACGAATAGCCGTTCGGACTGTTACTTGTTCGAACGGCTGATAATTAAAATAAAAGCTGTTCATGATAGACCCCTCTTCATGAACAGCCTTTTGCACAGTCCCCTGTCGCTGCGCTCCAAATATTTACCTTATGTAGTTAGTATACCGGTTAACCGTTGCCAAAGCGTGGACAAATTTCACAAATCCGCGCTTTTCCTGAAAATTCCCCTGTCAATATTGGGTGAGTTATTTTATGGGCCGATTTATTACCTGAAACACAGCTTTCAGGCGGTTCCGGTTGCCTTGACCTGGTTTTGATACAGGTGGGTTATCTTTCCAAACATGCTGGTGATCATCTCGCGCACATCGTCTCTGCGGGCGCGTTGCTCCAGGTAGCTTTCTAGTTCTTTCAGACGCGCCAGCGGGGTTGAAATATCTCCATTCACCCGCATTCTGGCTGCCAGAAGCTGGTTGATGGCGGAGATCTCCATCCAGATGTTTCCCCCCTCACGTGAAAACGTCACGCTGCTCGAAATTTCGTCTTCATCCACCGGCTGGCCGGCGGCTGTTTTGAGCGCCTGTTCAAACAACTTCAGGTTCAGGTTCCAGATCCGGATATCGGCTGTTTGAATCGCTTCTTTGTAAGCCATCACGGCGTCTTCGGCCAGCTCCATTTTTCCTTTAATAAGATAGCTGTTTGCCAGCAGGGAGTAAGTGGTTACCTGAATCAGCCCAAAACCGCCTGCCTCCGCTTCCTGCAGGGCTTTCAACATGGTTTCAATCCCATCATCCGGGTTCCCTGCCCAGACCTGGGTATATCCATAGCGAACCTGACTGTCGAGGCGGTGATACGGCCGGGTGGTGCTCTCCAGGGCGGTCTTGTGCGCGCGGTTGGCAAGCTGAACCTCGCCCATACCCAGGTAAAATTCGCCCAACTGGTTGTACGCCCGCTGCGCCAGATCGATGAAATTATACTGGGAGGCAATGTTGAGCGATTCTTCCAGATCTTCCAGGCACTCACCCATCCAGCCCATTTCCAGTTCAGCCTGGGCGCGCGTCTGGCGGGCAAACCCGATCAGGCGGTTATGGTTCCACTCGGCAGCCAGCTTCAACACCTGGTTGGCCAGCATGTACGCCTTACGCGGGTATCCCGATATACAGTGGATCTGCGCCATCTTCAGGCGGATCATCTCGATATCGGGGTTGTTGTAGGTCGATTCGATGGAACGCAGACCCAGATCACAGATCTCTTCAGTACGATGCAGCCAGCCTTTAAAGCTGCACAACTCGGCCATCTGCACAAAGGTGCTGCTTAACCCGATCTGCACGCGCCAGCTCTGTGTGCCCGCAGAAAGTTCAACGGCCTTTTGTTGAGAAGCCAGCGCCTGGTCATAATCATCCAGATACAAACAGGTGACCGCCCGGCGGGTGAATACCGAAAAATACTCCGGCATCAACTTGGAGATCTTCAGGTGTTCTTCGGCCTGCAGGCTGTACTGCAGCGCCCGGTCATACTCGCCGATATTTCTGAACACACGGGTGAGCCCGTTAAAGGCGGTTCCCAGCAAGATATGGCTCTGACGCTGGTTGCCCAACGCCTGCAGATTGTAAAACAGATCCAAGCTGGATTTGAAATCATAAAAATCGTTCAGCAGATCGCCCCAACTGGCGTACAGCCGGTAAATTTCATCTTCGGTGACAAAACTGCCCAGGTATTGAATGAGCGCGGCTGCTCTCGAGAAGGCGTATTCCGCATCGGTGCGTGAGAACAGTTCACGGGCGCGGTTTCCGGCCATTAACCAGTAGTCAAACGCACTCTTCAGCTCACCGGCCGCCTCATAATGCCCGGCGATCAGTGAAGGATTGCTGCTCTCGATCGGGATCGATTTCATCGCCCGGGCCACTGCCAGATGCAGCAGGCGTTTACGGGCTTCGCTCAAATCGGCCATCACAATGGTGCGAATTCGGCTGTACATAAACCCGTAGCTGGCTCCCGTGGGGCTTGAACCGGCCGGCTGCACCAGGCGCTGCCGCTCCAGCTCATCCAGCGCGTCCACCACCTGCTCGGGCGTTAATTCCAGCGCCAATTCCAGCATGGCGGGCCGAAAACTGCCGTTGGTCACCGAGGCTACCTGCAAGATACGCCTGGCATTGGATGACAGCGTGCTCATGCGGCCCTGCACCATCGAACGGATGCTTTTGGGCAGCGGCAGGTTTTCAATCACCTCTTCCAGATCCACCCAGGCCGAGTATTCCATCACGGAACGCAGCAGTTCCACCAGATAGAGCGGCTTACCGTTGGAGATTTCCAGCAACTGCTGCACCGCCTGAGCCGGATAGCTGCGCCCCAGCATCAGCGTCATCAGCGCCGAGGTGTCTTCCACCGAAAAATCGGAAATGTGGAACTCCTCAAATCGGTAAGACGGTTTGCGGGCCTGCTCGATGAATTTTTCCAGCGAGGCGCTCTTTTCATCCGGGCGGGCCGAGATCACCAATAAGCCGTGCTGCTCAAAGAAACCGCGTGTGAACAGGTACTCCAGCACATCCAGCGAGGAGCGGTCGCTCAGGTGGGCGTCATCTAAAAAGACCAGTACACGTGATTGTTTTGCCAGGCTCTTGAACACCTGGTGCAGCGATTCAAAGATCATGCCCTGCACGTCGCCCAGGCGGGTATCATCCATGCGACTGGATTGCGACAACCGGCTGAGCTCCGGGATCAGCGGGGTGAGCGGCATGATCCAACTGGCCGGCATGGCCTTCCATTCCCGCTCGGGGATGCCCTGCCGCAGCATCTCGAGGATGGGCTGGTAGGGCAGATCTTTGGTGGAGGAGAAAGCACTGGCCACAAACAGCCTGGATCGCGCAGCGATTTGTCGGGAAAATTCATACACCAGGCGCGTCTTACCGGAACCGCCGTCGCCCCACAACACCAGCACACCCCCGCGCTGAAAAGCCGCGGCCAGGTGGTGCAGTTCCTGCTGCCGGCCCACAAAGGGGGTCTGCAACTGGGCCGGTGGGGGCCAGAGCGGGTTCTCATCCGGGTCTTTCTCATTGGGATGCGGGTTGCTGTTCTGGGCCACATTTCGGATGCGCTCCGGCACCTTTTCGCCGCGCATCTTGTAATAATGAAGTAGGTATTCGTTGTAGGCAATCGCTTCACTGCGCCGGTTGAGCTGGTTGAGCCAGGTGAGGTACCGCACCTGCCAGTCCTCGTTATCGGGCTCCTCTTCCAGGATGCGACCCAGCATCGAAAGGGCCGATTCAACATCCCCGCTGGCGGCGTAGTGATCCGACAGGCGGTCGATCAGCAGCACACGCCGACGTTCCAGAATGCGCCCGGTTTCAGAGGCCCAGCGGTCAAAATCTTCGCTTTCCGGCATCTGCGCGCCGGCCATGAAGAAGGGTGTGCGCCACAAATCAATGCCGGCGCGGATCTGCTGAAAGGTGCGCTCAGGCAGCGGCAGATGGCGCGGGATGGTGTTGACCATGGGACTGCAATCGTTGAAGATGGAGTCAAACTCGATCGAATCAACATACAGCCGGCTGCGATCCAGCCCAATCTGATCCTGATCGGTCACCAGCAGATCGGGGTCGGGCAGTTCGGCGCGCAGTTTGCTGAGCAGTTCGCGCAGCCGGCGCCGGCCGGTGCTTTCATTCTCATCCGGCCACAGGGCCAGCAAAAGCTGCGCCCGGTCGATCATGTTTTCCTGCTGGGCCAGGTAATACAGAATGATGCGCAAAGACCGCCTTTGAATGGTCAAAGGGGTGTCGTCATAATAGACAGCCGGGGGCCCGAGCAGCAGCACCTTCAGGGTTGGCAAAAATTTCCCTCCGTGAGAATCATCAGACCGCAGCCCATTCGGTAATTATAACAAGTTATAATTGATTGGCTCATTCACCGGCTAATCATTCGAAAACGGAGGGCAACATGCCTTTAGACATTATTGTTGGATCGCAGTGGGGCGATGAGGGGAAGGGTAGATTTGTCGACCTGTTGGCCAGAAACGCACAGATTGTAGCCCGCTTTAACGGCGGCGATAACGCCGGCCACACCGTGACGGTTGGCTCGCAGATTTTTAAACTGCATCTGGTTCCCTCCGGCATCATCCATCCCAACACACTCAACATCATGGGCAACGGCATGGTCATCCACCCGGGTTCGCTGCTGGATGAGATGAAAATGCTGAAAGACGGCGGGGTAGAGATCAACCCCAAACGGCTATTCATCTCCTACGCAGCACACATCATCACCCCGGCGCATCGCGCGCTCGATAAAGCCATGGAAGCGGTGCGCGGTAAGAGGCTCATCGGCACCACCGGTCGCGGTATCGGCCCGGCTTACACCGATAAAGCCTCGCGTCAGGGCCTGCGCATGGTGGATCTGCTGGACCCGGAAGCCTTGATGGAGAAGCTGGACGATCACGTGTCGCAGGCCAACCAGACGCTGGAACGCTGCCAGGCAGCCGTGTTGAATGTGAAAGAGGTGCAGGAGCAGTACTGGGAATACTCTCGCATCCTGGCCCCTTATATTGCCGATACCTCGCGCATGGCCGCTGAAGTGCTGGTGCGCGGTGAGGCCATTCTGGCGGAGGGCGCGCAGGGCAGCCTGCTGGATGTGGATATGGGCACCTATCCGTTTGTGACCAGCTCCACGTGCACTTCGGCCGGCGTGATGAACGGTTTGGGCATCGGCGCGCGCGCTCCCCGACGGGTGATTGGCGTGACCAAAGCCTTCCAGACCCGCGTGGGCTCCGGACCATTCCCCACCGAACAGTCCGATGAGATTGCCCTGGCGCTACGCGGTACCGGCTCCAACCCGTGGGACGAGTACGGCACCACCACCGGGCGGGCTCGCCGCGTGGGCTGGCTGGACGCGGTGTTGCTGCGCTACGCCGCGCGCATCAACGGGCTGACCGAGTTAGCCATCACCAAACTGGACATTTTGCAGGGGCTGGATGAGTTGAATATCTGCACTGCCTATCAAAAAGACGGGCAGACCTATACCGATCTGCCGTTTGGCCTGTCCAATCTAGCCGATTTTACCCCCGTGTACACCACGCTGCCCGGCTGGAAGCCCAAAGATGTTACCGCCGCCCGCACCTGGGATGATCTGCCCGCCGAGGCGCAGCAGTACATCCAGGCGGTGGCGCAGCATGGCGGCGTGCCGGTACGCTGGATTTCGGTCGGCGCCGAGCGCGACCAGGTGGTGACGCTGGAAGTGTAAGTCTATTACGGCGCACAATTTGCGCCGCTAGGGACAAAATTGGCCGGGAAGCGCGTGGACAATCTGCTCTTGAAATTGGTCCTTAAAATGTCATTTCGCAGGGTCGGACAGCGTTTTTGGCTGTCTGGCCCGGAGAAATCCGCCCAGGGGCCGATTTTCGTATGTTTTCAAATCCGGAACCACCATCATCACACACCCCTTGGGCGGAAGATATCCGCCTCTGAATGAGAATCTGCTATCTTGATGGTAAGCAACAATTTCAATTCCAATCTACACCATAGAAGTTCCTGGTGATTTCAACAATGATCCCTGTATCAACGTCGAGCACTAGTAACTGGTTTTCCTCTTCAGACAAGAAATTCGTTATCATCAATTGATGCCCACCGGGCGACCAGGTACCTGCCCAAACCCCCAAGGTACCTGGATATGACTGTCGAACACAATAACCCTGTGTGTTTCCAGTTTCCCGATCATGGATCCCCAGAGAAAAGTAATCACCAGTTTCTTCAGTATGAAACCAAAAGGCAGCAAACCTTCCATCAGAAGTACCAGAGTAACCGTTTATCTCTACTGATTTGTGGTGATCTGAAAGATAAGTGAGTCTTTCTATCGTTCCCTCACTGTTCACGGTAAATAAGTCATGGCTGGTATACGTTGTCAGACCACGTGACTCCAGGTATCGGGGCGCATAACTGATCAGAAATTCGTTTCCATCTGAATACCATGCCGGGGCTCCTAAAGCATAGTCGCCACCTTGAAAAGCGAGTAATTCCTCACGTTCTGGCCATGTAATCAGTTTAAAACCTGATGCAGGACTGCCAGTTTCTTTCAAGAAAACAGGCAAAAGAAGATAGGCTGCCTTCGAAAAATCAGGGTTGAAACTGATTTCATCAACTCCCCATTCTTGACCTGAATAAGGTTCATAGAAGGTATTGACATCTGCCAGTTCAGATAAATCCATTTCTTCAACAGTTTCCAATGAATCGATGTCAATAATAACCAAAGGATATGGAACGCGCGGGAAATGGAATTCATCATACCCGGCATGGTTTACCAGAATCAGGTGCTGGTCATCAAACCAACCATAAATAGAGGAGTATTCATGGTTGATCACCGGGATAGCGGTGTATCGCATCCCATTCGAGGAAATAATCTCAAACCTCACAACATCGTGCTTCTCCTGATCAAACACCTCGTATGTCAAAAGCTTGCCGCTGGGAGAAAAATCGAAGCCCGCTGCGTATTCTTGCTCCTCAACCTTAATCTCAGTTTTTATTCCGGTGGTTAGATCGACAATATATGATGGGCTCTTGCTCAACGATGATGAAGAAAGACCAGTGAACCTTCCGTCAAAGATCACAGTTCCAGATAAATCGATCTGTCCTGTATATGGTTCGATAGTCGGGCATATCACCAGTAGATCCGGTCCTGGAGTAGAAGTCAACGTAGGGTAAGGGCTCAGTGTCTTCGTCGGAGTTTCGGATTTCAGAGATGGAGTCATTTCTCGCGCCATGGGAGTGGTTGAGGGCGAGGTCACAAGAATTGATTGGGTGTGGTCCACGGAGGTAGCATAGTTGGTAGATGAAAAGACAGTGCTCCCAATATGTGGTGAACAAGCGGCTTCGAGTAACAGCATCAAGATTGGGAAAATGATTTTTCGTAATCCGCGCATATATACATGCATCCATCTACAAGATAATCTGGTTGGGAACGCCCCCATATTCCTTATCGCAATGCATTTCCTTTTTTGGGCCAGCTCCGTATCGAAAATTGTCTCTTCCAGTTCGGTATCTTTTAGTTTTAAGCGGTAGGTTTTAACATATCATCAACCCCATCACTTATTGTATATCGATCTCCAAAATGGACAGACCCGGAACCCGGTAAAGATTCACGCCAAACGGTCGATACTCCAGTCAGAGGCAATGTGTCATGGAGGACACGGTGGGTTGCCCGGCATGGAGGCCGAAGATGGAAAATTTGAACAGCGTGGAGAACCTGACCATCGCCCGCAGGCTTATCCTGTACCAGCAATTTACAGAAGCGAGGCACAGGGGTGAAAAGGTAGACGAGAAGACCGCCAAAGAGTGGCTGGAGGAAGACCAGGCCATTATCTCCGGTAAGAAACCAACTGAAGAGGTGCAGGAGGGGCCGCTCAAGCAAACCGGCGGTGACATCCAGATCACACTGTCTGAACTGACTGCCCGCCTAAAGGAAATCCAGGCTCAGTCGGTCGATGCCGATACCGGGCAGGTACAGGTGGATTTCCAGCAAACCATCGAACGCGAAACGGTTATCCGTTATGCCGAGCTTAAACGTGTGGATGGGCTGGTGAAGCAATCCAACACCACCGCCGAAACCGATCGTTACCGCTTTGATTTCCTGAACGCCACCACCTTCAAGATCACCGATAAGTGGAGCAACCTCTCTACCACCATCTGGGGTGATCCGCATGTGGATGTGAGCGATGTGGAGGGACAGGGTGACGGTGATTTTAAAGATATGGCTACTGACAACAGTCACACCACCCTGATGCTGATGGACGGCACGCGGGTTACCTTTACCGCCCAGGATGATGGGATCATTGAAGGGGTGGACATTTTCTATCAGAACGACCATTTGCATGGGATCGGGCAGGCCGATGTGCAGTGGAACGAAAAGAACCAGTTGTTCACCAAACCGGTAAACAGCGGCCTTGACCGCTCTTACTCGGTGCCCAAAGGTGATACGGTCTACGCCGGCGGAGACGGCAATGATTGGTTTACAGCCGACGGGAAACTGTTGTGGGGCCAGTCCACCGCCGCGCCGGTAAACTCCCGTCCCAGCGCCGTGCTGCAAATGGAGTACACCGAACGCATCACCCAACAGGTCCGCATCCAGACGCAAATTTGAAAGAATAACAGGGTGTAGGTGATCCATCCCTTCGGATGAAGGTTAGCGCCGCGTGGAGCAATAGTTACGCGGCGTTTTCATTTGACAAATGGATCGATCTCTACAAAAATGGCGATAGAAATGCCATAAATTCGAACGAAAGAAACGCTTTCGATAATGTCTTGCCTCACAGCAGACCAAACCGCCTGGCGGGATTCGATTATTCCACCGCCCGCGCCTATTTTGTCACCTTATGCGTTCAAAACAGACGAAACCTGTTCTGATCCGACGATCATCGGTCAGATTAAACGGTGGGTGTCAAAACAAGTTGGCTTTTCAATCTAGCAGAAATCATTTTTGATCAAATCATCCGCGACGATGAGGATTACGAGCCGGGTGATAAATCACCCGTCTACATGGCTGCACCTCATGAATGAGGTTTTTCGGCCGGATTTCATCCGGCGCAGTATTCTGTCGCGGGGATTGATCCCCGCGCATAGCACCGGGGTGGTCGACTTATCCGCCGGGTGATAAATCACCCGGCTACAAGCAAAACCTCATGAATGAGGTTTTCAGCCGGATTTTATCCGGCACACCTTTCTGGCGCCAAGATTTATCTCCGCGCATAGCACCGGGGTGGTCAACCTATCCGCCGGGTGATAAATCACCCGGCTACAAGCAACACCTCATGAATGAGGTTTTTCAGCCGGATTTCATCCGGCGCAGTTTTTGGCGCGAAGATTGATCTCCGCGCGATGAGCCAACCCACCCCCACCCTATTTTCTCCTCCACCCTTGCGTTCATCCAATTTCCTCATTTCGTGTACAATTAATTCAGACCTGTATTCTGCATTTACACTTAGTCAAGGAGATCTGTACATGTACCACACTATCATCATTGTTGGAAACCTGGGGAAGGACCCCGAGATGCGCTACACCCCCAGCGGCGCACCCGTCACTTCTTTTAATGTAGCCTCCAGCCGGCAGTATACCAATTCCAAGGGCGAACGCGTCAAAGAAACCATCTGGTTCCGCGTATCCGCCTGGAACAAACTGGCTGAAACCTGCAATAACTTCCTCCATAAAGGAAGCAAGGTCCTTATCGAAGGCCGGCTGGTTCCCGATGTGGCCAGCGGCGGACCGCGCGTGTTCACCCGCCAGGACGGCACATCCGGCGCTTCTTTTGAGGTGAACGCGGCCACCGTGCGCTTCCTGGAGAGCAAAGGCGAAGCCGGCGCTGCTGCACCCGGTGATGACTTTGTGGAACCCATGGCGGATGACGAAGAAATCCCGTTCTAGGCGCACATGAGTAGCAACCCTCCTGTACCGCCGCGCCAGTTGAAGATCGAGATACCGTCCGACCTGAAGCCCAGCTATGTGAACATGGCCCGCATCAGTCACTCGCCGGCTGAAATCATCATGGATTTTGCCTGTATCCTGCCCGGCGACCCAAAATCGACCATTCTGTCACGTTTGTTGATGTCACCGGTGGGCGCCAAGCTGTTTTTGCGCGCCCTCGGCGACAATCTTAACCGTTACGAAGCAATTTTTGGAGAGATCAAGTTACCGGGGGATTCTTCTCTGGCCAACAGTTTGTTTCGCAACATAGTACCCCCTGAAAAAGAAGAATAAATGGAACAACTCCCCCGCATTGCCGAATCAATCAGGCTCAGTTTTGAAACGCGCACCCAGCGCCGCGATCAGGCTTTGCTGCTCTCACGCCAGATCACCCGTCTCGCTGCCCAATCCATCCGGGCCACCCACCGCCGCGAACACGACCAGGCCCATGAATTTTTGAGGCAGGCCGGCGATCTGGTCAACCAGGTCAAAGAGTCACTGGCCGCCTTCCCGGATCTGTACCATACCGGCTACACCCAGGACGGCATCAAAGAATACGTGGAAGCCACCATCACCTCGGCCCTGATCCTCAACGAGTCGCTGCCCGGGCCGGAAGACCTGGGCGTGGAAGACGCCACCTATCTCAACGGGCTGGCCGAAGTACCCGGCGAACTGCGCCGCTGCTGCCTGGATATCCTGCGACAGGGCTACTCGGCGGAAGCCGAGCGGCTGCTGGCCTGCATGGATGAAATCTACACCGTGCTGGTCACCATGGATTTCCCGGACGCCATCACCCAGGGCCTGCGCCGTCAAACCGATCTGGTACGAGGCATTTTAGAGCGCACCCGCGCCGATCTGACCCTCAGCCTGCGCGAAGAGCAGGTAAAAACCGCCATGCAGGGGCTGATTCTGCGGCTGGAAAAATCCGGCGGGGATAGCGAGACCCCTCCCGCCGGGTAAGTACCGCGTACCCTCTGTGTTCGATACCGGACGGCGGCTGTGTTGAAGGATGATCCTTCTGCAGCCGCCGTCCGGGTAAATACCCTTCAACGCTTAAGAGAGAATATAATAGGTCTATGGAAAACGTGATTGAGAAGCCCGCGGCACCCCGGCGTTTTGCCTTTTGTTATCATCCTGAAGCGCGCAATTCAACCGTAGACCTGGTGGATGAAATCATGCGCGCTCTTCAGGAACAGCATCGGGCTCAGGTGTACGCCGCCCCGCTGTATGATCCCGAACTGACCCGCAAAGTGGAAAACCATGAATTTGATGTGCTGGTGGCTATCGGCGGCGACGGCACCATGCTGCGAGCCGGGCATCTTTCAGGCCCGGTGGGACTGCCCATTCTGGGTATCAACACCGGCGGGTTTGGCTTCTTAACCGAGGTCAAGGACGGTGGCTGGCGTGAAGCCTTTGAGAACGTGCTGGCCGGCAATTACCGTGTGGAAGAGCGCATGACCCTGCAGGTGGAGCACTTTCGCGGCGATCAACTGCTGGGAAGCTGGCTGGCGCTGAACGAGGTGGTGATCACGCGTGGATGGGAAGTACGCCCCATTCAACTGGAAGCCACCGTGGATGGCTTTGTGGTGGGCAACTTCATCGCTGATGGGCTGATTGTCTCCACCGCCAGCGGATCTACCGCCTACGCCCTGGCCGCCGGCGGACCCATCATGCCGCCCGATATGCGCAATATTCTGGTGATCCCGGTGGCCCCGCATCTTTCAGCCGACCGGGCCATTATCCTGTCTCAGGGCGCGTGCATCAAAGTGACGGCTTCCAGCCGCCACCAGGCCGTATTCAGTGTGGATGGGCAGCAGCCCATAGAACTGGGCTCTCAGGACTATATTCTGGCGTCTGCCGGGAAAAATATGGTATCCTTCATCCGTTTTCAGGATCCGGGTTATTTCTATCAAAATCTGATGATCTACATGGAACGAAATCCATCCATAGGAAAAGCCACTTCATGACCCCTGACAGCCAGGATACCCTGTTTTGCTATAATCACCCCGACCGTGCCACCATGCTGCGCTGCAACCGCTGCGAGCGGCCCATCTGTGCATCCTGTGCGGTGAAAACGCCCACCGGCTACCGCTGCCGCGAATGCGTGCGCGGTCAGCAAAAGGTTTTTGAAACCGCCGTCTGGTCCGATTATTTTATCGGCATTGTGTTGGCCGGCGTTCTGGCCGGCATTGGCAGCTACATCGTCACCTTTATTGGGTTCTTCACGCTGCTGCTGGCGCCTGCCATCGGAACGCTGATCGCCGAGGTGGTGCGCCGGGCTGTCCGGCGGCGCCGTTCCAAGCAGTTGTTCACCTGGATCACCGTGGGTGCGGTGTTGGGAAGTGCGCCGCTGCTCCTGATCATGCTCCTGAATCTCTCTCTGTTTTCCATCATCTGGCAGGTCGCTTATACATTCCTGATGGCCAGTACCCTGTACTACCGGCTGGGCGGGATTCAACTCAGACGCTGATGGTTGGTGTATGATAAAAGAACTGCGTATTGAAGATTTTGCGATTATTGACCAGTTGGAAATCTCGCTGGCAGACGGGCTGACCACCTTCACGGGTGAAACGGGCGCCGGAAAGTCCATCATCCTGGATGCCATCGTCACTTTGATGGGCGGGCGGGCCGACAACGAGTTTATCCGCGCCGGCGCCGACCGGGCTGTGCTGGAAGCCGTCTTTCAAATCCCGACGGAAAACCGTACCGAGATCGAACAGGTATTGGCCCGCGAGGAGATCCTCGAATCCGAGCTGCCCAATGAAATCACCCTGGGCCGCGAAATCCGCCAGGGTGGGCGCAGCATCGCCCGTGTGAACGGTCACAGTGTGAATGTGCGTCTGCTGCAGGAAATCGGCAGCTATCTGGTGGATATCCACGGCCAGTCGGAGCATTTATCCTTATTAAATGAGAAAAGCCATCTCTCGCTGCTGGATCGGTACACCGGCGCCCAGCAGATGGTGGATGAATACCAGGCCCAATACCACCGCCTGATGACACTGCGTCGCGAGTTGAACGATCTTCGCAAAAACGA
>CAZHMZ010000038.1:0-26396 GCA_964532655.1 uncultured Anaerolineaceae bacterium | reverse complement strand
TGAAGAGTGCCCAATGGAACCATGGGCTGGTTGAAGGTGATGCTGATGAACGGGGCGATGGAAATTTCACCTTCCGGTGAGAAACGCAGCACCTCCAGCGGACCGCTGACCACCTCGGGCGAGGTGACATCTCCTTCATCCGGAGGGAAGGCCTGTTCAATGGTATCACCCGGCCGAGGTGGAGGGAGTACCTCATCCGGTAGGTTCAGCTCCATTTGATCGGCGGTTTCTGCCGGTAAATCGACCATTCGGTTGAGGATGGCCCGGATTTCCTGATCAGTCAACGGATCGCCTTCGGTGGGTTTGATGGGGGTGGCTTCCTGGGGTTCAGATGAACCCTCGCTGAGCGTGAAGTTGAAACCATCACCTTCTCCGCCTTCGCCCTGAACGGTGGTCTCGGATGCGTTCATAATTATGTCATCTCCGGTTTGCTCCACCAGGGATGGATTGCCGCTCGACGAAGTATCTTTGAACGGCCAAACGCCCTGGAATACATTACAGCCCATTCCCAGCACCAGAACGACCACCAGGAACAGGTACCATTTGCGATTTTTTCTTTGAGAGTGACCCATGGGATTTCTTCTCCTTACTACAACCCTGAGTGAACAGGACAGGTGATTAATGGAATGACGGAAAATATGCAATGATTGTTCCAATCTGGAGCAAGCAATTATCGACCGGAAGCATTTTTTGCTAACTGAGACGTTCTCCCCTGCAGTGACCCGGTGACAGCCAGAGGAACCTTTCTCCGACTATCTTCGTCTTATTCATGAAGGCAATCATGGGATGTGTCCCGGATGCCATAATGAGGAGAGAAATGACTACACAAAATCATACTTCATTTTTGCGGATTTTTTCCGCTGCGGCCATCGCAGTCCTCATCGCAGCCATTTTACCCATATCGGCGATTGCCGCCGTGCCAACCATTACCATTAAAGAAGTCAAGCCCGGTGAGTCGGTCACCGTTCATGGATCCAATTTCCCAAAGTTTATCGATTTTACAGTAAGGATGGATGAAACCGGAAACTATGCCATTGGCGGCATCATTGTGGGTACCATCCACTCCGGTGAAGGAAGTTTTGACGGTACCTTCCAGATCCCTTCTTCGCTGAAGGACGAACCAAAAATCGCCATCCGCATGGATGGAGCTGGAGGCTGGTACAGCTACAACTGGTTTGAGAATAAAAAGAGTTCCGGCGGCGGGCAGAATACCCCCACCCCCACTACGAGCACCGGCACAGGCGTCAAACCCCGCATCGATGTAATCGGGGTAGTTGCCAATGACCGCATCACCGTGCAGGCCAGAAATATGCCTGCCAACCAGACCTTCCGCATCCGCATCGGCACCTACGCGAATTTCTTCCGCGATTATGTGTACGCCGGTTATATTGAATCCGGCAAGGGTGGTGATTTCCAGTTCACGGTGGATCTGCCCTCGATGAAAGTGGGTGTTGATCGCTTCACCATCCGGCTCGACAGCCCACAAAAATTCTACGCTTACAATGTCTTCAAAAATATCACCAGCGGCACCACCGGAACCACAACCCCGCCCACCTCCACTCCCGTCGCGGGAAGTTGCCAGATCACTTCAAAGAAACCCACCACCACGCTGGCCAAAAATACCGATTTCGATGCAGTCTGGACGGTGAAGAACACCGGCAGCAGCACATGGTACACGGATGAGGTGGATTATCGCTACGTGAGCGGCAGCCGCCTGTACAAATACGATGATATCTATGATCTTCCCGGCACCGTCAAACCCGGTGCAAGCATTACCATCCGGGTGGATATGACGGCCCCTGCCAACGCCGGCACTTACGCCATGAACTGGGCGCTCGTCCGCTCGAAGACCACCCTGTGCACTTTGCCATTGACCATCACCGTAAAGTAAAACAAAACGGGAGCTCGAAGGAATTGAGCTCCCATACATAAAAAAATCGGTCAGGAATTTACTGAAGAGCTGCCCGGTTGCCCGGCCAGCTCTTTTGGTTGTTCTATCGATCATGAATTACATTTTCTGCGTTTTCGCTTGCCTGGGTAGTGTAGACCAATCCTTATTCGTTTGTTCGTTTTCCCGTCTTCAGCCAGACTCCCCATGCATGGACTGACTTTTTGATCCTATTTCTCCATTCGTCGATGGCTCCCACAAAAAAGGGGCTGACCGTATTATTTCGGTCAGCCCCTCATCTCTTTACGAATTTCCCGGTTCGGTCGAATTGACCGTTTTGGCATCCTTCATCTTCAGGCGCGGAATGCGCGTGTAACGCACATAATCCGGGCTCAGGAAGTGATAACTCTCGTAATAGTAACTGTACTTCATGGGAATGCGGTTCAGAACCACACCAATCACGTTGGCATTCAACTGGCGCAACTGATGGATGGTCGCTTGAAGGCTCTCTTTTTTGGTTTTCCAGGCTTCCACCACCAGCAGCACGCCGTCCACCCGGGCAGCCAGGATTTTTGCATCAGCGCTGAACATGGGCGAGGTGTCAATGATGGTAAACAGTTCGCCGTGCTCCTTGATATTCCGAAATGCCGCGGTAATCTTGCCCATATCCAGGGGTTTCAGCCCCCGGCTGGTCCGGTCTCCGGCAGCACTTTCGATGTCAATCATGCGCACTTCCGGGTTCTCACCCAGCACATTGCTCAATCGATGATCCATCTGATTGGCATCCAGCAGCAGCACACGTTTTCCGTTACGGGCAAAAATGGTCGCCAGATTGACCGCCACAGTCGATTTCCCTTCACGCGGTACGGGGCTGGTCACCATCAAGGATGCGAATGATTCGGTGGGCAGACGATTTTCGATTTGAAAACCCAGGCTGCGATAATCCTCGTAGATGGCAGAGAACGGCTGCCGGCTGAGATCTTTGCCGTGGAAGAAGTAATTCTTCATCGACGGTCCTTTGCGGATCAAACCCAGCACCGGCACGCCTGCGATCTCTTCCACCTGCTCCGGTGTCTTGATCGTATCATCCATCATCTCGATCAGGACCATCGCCATCACAGCGATGATCAGACCAGCTAACGCCGCCAGGGCGGTATAAATGATGGGGATGGGGCGATCGGGCTTCTCTGGCAACGCCGCGGGCTGAATGTGTGTGAGGGTGGGCGTGTTTTGCATGCGCATCAGGCGCAAATCTTCCAGGCTGCTCTGGTAGCCGCGATACAGATCTTCATAGTATGTCAGATTGGATTGCAGTCGATCCAGGCGGGCATTTGAAAGCCCGGCACTCGTTTCATATGGCTGGCCCAAAACCAGCAAATTGGTTTTAATATTTTGGTAGCGTGCCAAAACATCCTGCAGCATGGTCAGTTGACTTTGCTTCTCAGCCTGCTGGGCGATCTGAGCGGCCTCGCGGGGCGTACCCAGGTCGGCAATTTCACTTTGCAGCACCGAAATTTGATTTTCCAGCGTGGCAATCTGGTTATTGACTTCCTCCAGGTTGCTCTGGGATTGCTGCGAAAGGAAGCTATCCAGCTCGGTTTGCGCGTTCTGCACCTCCACCTTTGCTGAATCTGCCTGATCGGCCAGGCTGGTTTCAGTGGCCTGGTAACGTTGCGTCTGCATATCCTCGATCTGCACTTCCAGCAGCTTTACCATGGTATTGGCGATGTTTTGGGCCTCAGCCGGATCCTTGCTCTCGACGGCAATCTGAATGATCTGCGTATCGCGCAGTTGCTCCACGGTGATTTGTTTTTTGTCGATTTCAGTCCCTACCATGCCGGCTACATTTTCACGCAGTTGATCAGTCGATAGCAGCTCAACATAGGTTTGTACCAGTTGAATATCATTTAAGTTTGGAAAATCAGCGGTCGCTACCTGCGGGTCACGCGAGATGAGAACCTTGGTCTCAGCCTTATAGACAGGTGTCATAACCATACTGACGATGAACCCTGCTACCAGCCCTATAACCAGCCCCAGCATCAAAAACCATGACCAGCGCCGCAGCATAAACAGGATATTTTTAATTTCCATATGTTTTACTCTCTCTGATGAATGAAGCAATCATTCCTGGGCATATCAAGCCCGCATTTATTCATTTTTAGATTCCATTTCGAATGATCGAACAGGCAATGAAGTTGCCTTCACTGCCTGAATGGTCTTTACTGATTGTCATTTCTTGTTCTGTCATCCACTCACTGAACGATCTTTTGAATGGTTTCACAGATATATTGCACGTCTTGCTTGGATAGCCCCGGGTAAAGCGGCAGAGTCACCTCACGGCTGGCTACCTTTTCAGTCAAAGGCACTTCCACCGGTTTTTTGATCCCGTCCTGAGCAAAGGCCGAGAATTTATGGATGGGCGGGTAATGAATACTGGTTTGAATCCCGTTTTCCTTCATCTGTTCCATAAACTGCTTGCGGTCTGTTCCTTCAGGCAGCAGTACAGGCATCAGGTGAGCGGCAGAAACGCCCGCGTGGTTCCGGAACGGCAAACCCACCTGCGGCGCCAGCTCTTCAAGCATCTCCCAGTAATATTCTGAAAGCTGCCTTCGCAAATCGTTGTTGTGATCCACCTTTTTCAACTGCACCACCCCAATGGCTGAACGAAGCTCATCCATACGGTAGTTGTAGCCCAGGTCCACCACATCATAGCTAAAGGCATGTCCTTTATGACGTTCCCATGACAGGCTGGTCATACCGTGCGAGCGCAACAGGCGCAGTTTTTGAGCCAGTTCGTCGTCATTGGTGGTGACCATTCCGCCTTCGCCGGTGGTCAAATTTTTATTCGAAAAGAAGCTGAAACAACCGATATCTCCCCAGGTACCCATACAGCGGCCGCCCAGTTCAGACGTCACAGCGTGAGCGGCATCCTCGATGACACGCAGGTTGTGCTTCTTCGCAATTTCCATGATCCGCGGCATGTCACAGGGGTATCCCCCGTAGTGAACTACCAGGATGGCGCGGGTCTTATCGGTAATTTTGCTCTCGATCGATTCGGGAGAGATGTTGAGATCCTGCTCGCTGGTGATATCCGCGAAAACCGGCGTAGCCCCGGTGTATCGGATGGAGTTGGCTGTGGCTACAAAGGTGAGCGCAGGCACAATGGCCTCGTCGCCGGGCTTTAAGCCAATCGCCATGCAGGCCATGTGCAGCGCCGCGGTACCATTTGCCACCGCGATAGCGTGTTTCACCTGCAACCGTTCGGCATAGGCCGCCTCAAACGCCTGAGTCTGTGACCCCATGCTCAACCATTTACTCTTCAATACCTCCGTCACGGCATCGATTTCTTCGTCCGTGATGTCAATATCCGCCAAAGGAATACGCCAGGTCATCGATCACACTCCTTTCCCAAAAAATCTACCCGCATGCTTTCAAAATCATTGGCAGCCCGCTCATAATCATCGGGTCGGCCAAGATCCTGCCAGTATCCATCGTATTGATATCCGACCACCTTTTCATTGGCAGCCATCAGCTTCAGAATGAGATCCGGAAAATCAAGATATTTTCCCGGCTCGATATAATCGAGCACGCGTCTCTCAAACACATAAATCCCCATGCTGACCATAAAATGGTAGCTGGGTTTTTCGATATAGTCGGTGATCACCGGATTTTTATCCCACTCGATCACCCCAAAATCAATTTTCACGTTACGGGCATGCACCGCGATGGTGGCCGCCGCGTTCTGCTCCCGGTGAAAGTTGATCAAATCCAGGATCGGCAAGGTGGTCAGTACATCTCCGTTGGTCACCAGCAGGGTACCGTCCAATCCATCAATTAACGCCAGCGGGCCGGCGGTCCCCAGCGGCGTCTCCTCATGGCTGTAACGGATTTTCAACCCCAATTTTGACCCATCATTAAAGAATGCATGCAGCAATTCAGAAAGATGACCCACCGCCAGCGTCACATCATCGACACCGGCGCATTTCATCTGCCGCAGTATCACCTCAAGGATGGGCATATCCCCGATTGGCATTAATGGTTTTGGCAGGATCTTGGTGTAAGGAGCCAATCGTGTTCCTTTTCCTCCCGCCAGTACAACCGCTTTCATAGAAACCTCAATAATGTCTGCAATTCAAATAAATTGTGAGGAACGGTATGGCAGGCAGCAATTCCTGAGCTCCCGCTCAGGAATTACGATATTCAGCCTTTTCATAATCTTCGATCATCTGGCTGTTGGCCAGTTCCACAAATTCCCTGATCCCCCCGGGCACGGTGTATTGATTTTCAAAACCCAGCACAGATCGAATTTTCTCAAAGGAAACCTTGTAATCGCGCGGATCCTCATCCTTGTGAACGTATTCCACCACCCCATCCGGGCAGTACGGTTTGATGAGCTCAACAATCTGCTGTTTCTGGTAATTCTGGTCGCTCGAACCCACATTGAATATCTGCCCGCCCACTTTTTCCAACGGCGCTTCCAGCACAGCCAGAATGGCTCGCGAGATATCGCCTACGTGAGCGTACGGGCGCCAGAACTGCTCGCCAAACACAGTCAGTTTCTTTTTCATCATCATTTCCATGGTGAACTGGTTGACGGTCAGATCAAAACGCAGCCTTGGGCTGACGCCGAATGCCGTAGCAAAACGCAACAAAATGGGCTGCAGCTTCTCTGTGCGAGACAGCTCCAGCAACTGAGTTTCGACTTCTACTTTGGATTTGGCGTACACCGAGATGGGACGCAACTCAGATGTCTCATCCACCATGCCTTCCCGGTCGACCATACGGCCGTAGTTGGAGCAGGTGGATGCAAAAACAAACCGGGTGGCTCCATGCTCATTGGCTTTCCGGTACAATTGAAGCGACGCATCCCGATTGATCTGATAAGCCAACTCGGGCGCTTTGGAACAGGCCGGGTCTCCAACGATAGCTGCCAGATGAACCACAGCATCCATACCCTGAACGGCTTGATCCACCGTCTCGGCATCCCGCACATCCCCTTTCACCAGTTGAAAATTGGGATGGCTCCAGATACCCAGCAGCGAACTCCCCCCGTATGTAAGCCGGTCGAGTACTCTGACCGTATGACCCTTTGATAATAATAGCGGAACCAATGCAGAACCTATATATCCGGCTCCCCCTGTGACCAGGATTTTCATAATAAATCCTCCCTTTTACCCTTTTCCCCAGTTTTCGTTTTTAAATTAATGATGATGTCTCATGGCCAAACCTGGCGGTTTGACCCCACTTCATCGGTCATGAAAAGATAGCTGTTTTCAAGACCGGCATAATGCAGTTTTCTGTTCACCGGTAACACGTACTGCCCATCCTCCTCATTGGATGAAATCTTCTGTAAAGATCCAAAGATATCGGGGATCAAAACCGCTTTCACCCCGTTTTGAGAGCAGTAATCTGCAATTTCCATCTCCTTTTTCATGTCGATGGTATGTGAAGCCAGGAAGACGATATCGGCGCGCAGTTTACTGATGAGCGTGTTGAGTTCCTTTGTGGTACCCAGCACTTTCTTCCCGTACACATTCATCCCCTGGATCAGGAGATCGTCATCCACAATTCCCAGCACTTTGTATTTCATGACGTTGGATGGGTGATCCAGCAGCCCGGTGATATGTTCGGCGGTGCGGCCTGACCCCACAATGATGGCTCTCTCTTTGGGCATTTCATCCTTTTTGGTCAGCTTCAACACCCGGCTGAGAACCCCGATGGCCATGCGCTTGAGATTGCGCAGGAATACAAATCCGGCCAGTGACACGACGGCGGCCGCCAGGATCAACCCCAGCGGAAAAACTCCCAGTGACCAGTTGATGAAAACGGCCATACTGGTCGCCACAATCCAGGCGGGTACCAGCCGGAACGAATCAAATACCGAAGCTTTGGTCCAACTGATACGGTTAACCCCCATTAGATGACCGGTCAGGCTGAAGATGATCGAAAAGACCACAGACATGGAAACTGCCTGCGCGATCTCGGTGGTAATGGGTAAAAATTTCCCCCACACAAAACCGGTGGCCACAATGGAGATAAAGGTGAGCGTCAGATCCAGGGTCAGCCAGGTCATATACCGGTTGACCAGTTTGGTGAGCGGACCCACAAACAGCACCTGTTCCGGCGGTGTTTCCGAGCGGATCTTCGGCAGCAGAATCAACGCGGTCCACAACAATACATCCAGGTCCAGCATGAATGAGCGGTAGCGCACGTACATCTGATCCAGCCGCATCTTGTCGGGACCAATTTCATGGATGTATTTTTGCAGCAGGTTGGTGCTGCTCAGAATGGATTCTTCATCATGGTAGACCACCGTGGCGGGGCTGGTAATGCCGGGCTGCACCGAAAGGACATCCGCGCGCACTTCTGATGGCCAGGTTTTTGCTAACGAAGGATCTTCAGGACGCGGCCCAACCAGACTCATCTCGCCCCGCAAAACGTTCACAAATTGCGGCAGTTCGTTGAGTTTGGTATCGCGCAGCCATTTGCCCACGCGCGTGATGCGTGCATCGCCCTTGGCTGTGACGCGCGGTCCTTCATAACTTTTCTTGTCTTCGTACATGGTACGGAATTTTAAGATGTTGAAGATCTTTCCGTTTTTACCCACCCGTTCGCCGCCATAGAAAATCGGGCCGGGTGTGTCGCGCACAATGGCGATCGCCAACAAACCAAAAATCGGCGCCAGGATGATGAGCGCCACAAGTGAAACGATAATATCAAGGAGCCGTTTGATCAATAGCGAAACGGCAGGTGAAATAAATCTGACTTGATACCCGGATAATACTCGATTGTTCATGAGACCCCCTCAAATACCAATCATTATTTTTACCAATAATGATCCTGCGAATTTGCAGGGATTTTTCACTATCCAAAAATGAAATAACCCTTTACTCAGACTTGTTTATGATACTGTCTGAAATCATCTCTTTATTTTCACAGACCAAGATAAATGTCAGATGAAAATTGAGCAAGAATCTTAACATTCTTCTTAGAATTTTCAGGCTGTGATGGGTTGGTTATCCTGCTTCAGAATAACCAAAAGAATTACTTTTTCCAAAAATAGATCTGTGGGGATATTGTGGCCTGTAAAGTCCCTCTGACCTGAGCCATTTGCCTTCACATTGAATCTAATCCGTCAGGCTTTCCCTTGCCCGGAAGGCAGGGGAGGCCTGACGGAGGTTTGTATTATTTGCTGTTCCGGAGCAACAGATCCTCATTTGATCTGCCTGTCATCTACCGGGTCAGTTGATCTTTGATCAATATCGAAAACTCCTGCTGGACGCTGCCCTCCTCCATCAATCCCGGCTGAAGGCTGTGTAATATCATCTCTTTTTCCGGCTCTAATGCTCCCGGCCATGCCTGCTGTTCGAGCGGCAGCAGCCCCTGTAAGTAAAACTGGAACATGCCTTTTGCTTTAGCCAGGCGGTGGCTTCGCGTGTTTCCTTTTTGCAGACGATCAATCAAATTATAGGAAAATCGATTGAGAAAAATGGAAAGGAACGGATGAAACACCACACGCTGCCTGACCGGTTTTGCCCTGTAATTCATTCTGAATTTGTATTCGTCTACGTTGGGCGGCGCATCCAGCGAATGAAGGGCATAAAAAATCATCTTTACCGGGCTGCGCTGCATCATGAGCTGGGAAACCGTATAGGTCAGCGCGTTGTTCACCCGGTCATTCAGGTACTCTCTTCGGCACTGCTGATAAAGCATCTCACAGCAGTCCCCCTGTTGAAAGGTGAGCAACGAAGCAGCCAGCTTCCCATCCACAATGGCCCCCCAAGCTTCAAACCCGGGGATCGATTCGGCGATTCGGCACAGCATTTTCCAACTGTATGAATCGTGCTGCCCTTCACGCGACTGGCGATCCAGCGTATCGCTTTCCAACTGCCAGCCTTCCTCGGCCAACCGCGTGAATGAGATCGGCTCCACGGTACAATTCTTCAAGCCTTTATTCACGTTCTGTCTTGATCTGCGGTCGAGCAGTTCAAGCGTGTATTCAGGGTGATCATAAACCACGTGATAACTGATCACCCCTTTTGGGGCTTCCAGCGAGGTTGAATAACGAAGCGCCAGCAGATTTTTCCCGTGAAGCAGGTCATTGATTTCTTTTTCATCCGGTTCAATCAACCAGTGATAAGGGAACGCCTGCAATACGCGTGGCCCGGCGGTGTACCAGTAAGAGCTCTTTGTTTTGTAAACCTTGTGTCCAGTTTGACGAAGCCATGCTGCGAAGTTCTCTACGTTCATGTCTCGCCCCTTTTCTGTAAACGGGTCTCCAGGACCCCTGCGGACAGATCAGCGATCCGTTGTGCCGCCGATCGTGGCGAATGGTGCTCCTCAGCCCATTTTCGCCCGTTTCTGCCCATTGTTTCACGCAATTCAGGATTGTTTTTCAGATAGAGTATGTTTTTTACCAGTTCTTCGGGCACCTCTGGTTGAATACAAATACCGGCCTGCGATTGCTGAATGAGGTCTGCGGTTTCACATCCATCATCCACACTCGCCAGGATGGGTTTGCCGCTGGCAAAGATTGAATAGGTCTTGGAGGGCAGAGCCGTGGCTCCCACCCCTGTGCGCAGTGTTACCAGCGAAATATCCGCGGTGCCCAGCACCTCCGATAACCTCTCGCGAGGTTGAAACGGGATAAATGATACGTTTGTCAGGCCTTCAGCTTCAGCCTGCTGGATCAGATCTTTTCGGGCTGCCCCCTCTCCTATAATGGCAAATTGAATATCAGGCTGATCTTTCAACAACTTCGCGGCTGTCAGCAGATGTTCCAGCCCCTGCGATAGACCCACGTTACCGGCGTACATCACCACAAACTTACCATCCAACTGGTTCTCCCTGGCGAACCCGTTTTTGTGAGGGTTCGGATGGATCAGACTGGTATCCACCCAATCGTAGATCAGAACCATTTTGTCATCCCTTACGCCCATCTGGTTCATCACCGGGCGGAACGACTCTGACAGGATTCGGACGACATCCGAGCGGTTGAGCACATATTTCTCCAATGCAGCCACGGCCTTAATCACCGGTTTATGCCGAAAGATACCTAACGAAATTCCGACATTGGGATACAGGTCATGGATGGAAAAAATCGCCGGTTTTCTGCGAAAAACCGAAGCCACCGTGAACGGCAGCCAGATCCACAAAGCCGGATTGCTAACCACCATGACATCAAATTTTTGGCGGGCAATGGCTTTCGCCGCGCCCAGTTGAAAAAGTAAAAACTGTAAATACCTTTTGACCAGGTTTGAACGATCCATGGAGGGTACGGGGATGCGAATCACAGTGACTCCATCCTCCAGGCTTTTTGTAATCTTCTTTGTTCGAAACCCGGGTTGAACTACCCCGGTTGGATAATGCGGCACCGCAGCGATCACGGTAACGCGGTGCCCAAGTTTTGCCAGTTCAACAGATAACATCTGAAACAAGGGCGCGCTTGGGCCCAGATCCGGGGTGTAATACGGCGTCATAACCAAAATGTCCATTTTACCTCCCTGGGACACAAGAAGTTTTTGGTTATTCTGATGATCCGACCTTGTTACGAAGCAATAATTTACTGTGTGATAAATCTTCCTGAGCCGTTTCGCCGCCCAGTTCCAGTTTATCGGCTACCTGTTTTTCGATCCAGGCATAGGTTCGAGACAGACCCTCTTCAAGTGAGATTTGAGGTTCCCAGCCCAAAACCTGGCGCAGTTTGGAGTTGTCTGAATTCCGCCCGCGTACACCCTGCGGTCCGGGGATGTGTTTCTTTTCGATTTCTGTTCCGGCAATATCCGCTACAATGTCAGCCAACTGGTTGATGGAAACCATGCGGTCCTGACCCAGATTCAAAGGCTCGCGGTAATCCGAACGCATCAGGCGATACAGGCCTTCCAGACAATCGTCGATGTAGCAGAATGAACGGGTCTGTTCTCCATCGCCCCACACTTCCACCACCGGGTTACCGGTCAGTTTGGACACAGCCACTTTTCGGCAGAATGCCGCCGGGGCTTTTTCGCGCCCGCCTTCCCAGGTGCCCTGGGGACCAAAAATGTTGTGAAAACGCACGGTGCGGGTTTCAAAACCGTAGTCTTCGTAGTAATGTTTGTTCAGCCGCTCGGTGATCAACTTTTCCCAACCGTAAGCATCCTGCGGGGCCGCGGGGTATGCATCTTCCTCTTTCAGCGGTGCGATGTCCACTTTTTCCTGCAAATACTCCGGATATACACACGCGGATGATGTGTATAAATACCGTTTCACCCCGTTTTGCCGGGCTGCCTCAAGTGTGTGGATATTGATCAGGGTGTTGTTATGCAAAATTTGGGCATGATTTCCGGAAATAAAACCCATCCCGCCCATATCGGCGGCCAGCGCGTACACCTCATCCGCGTCGCGTGTGGCCTGAAGGCAGTTTTCCCATCTGCGCAGGTCGAGCAGTTCAAACTCATCGGCTTCGGTCTCGCCAAATTCAGGGAATTTGATATCCACCCCGCGAACCCAATAGCCTTTTTCTTTCAGAAAAGATACCAGATGATTCCCAATAAAACCACCGGCTCCGGTGACAACTACTTTTGTATTTTGGTTACTCATAATAAACTCCTGTTTTGATTGTATGGATAGAAAATTAGAATTACTTGAACATTTGTAAACCAACGCTGGCTATGCCATGGCGCTGCTTACAACGAACGGACAACTCTGGCCGGGTTTCCTGCCGCGATCACGCCGGCCGGAATATCGCCTGTCACCACGCTGCCCGCTCCGATTACGCTGCCCCGGCCAATCCGGGCTCCCTTCAGGATCAGGCTGTTGGTCCCAATGAACACATTGTCTTCAATGATGACCGCTGCGGTCTGTCCATCGTTGGGATGGGTCAAACGGCGTTCAGGATCCAGCGGGTGGAAATCCGAATCGACCACCATCACATTGGCGCCGATGGTCACATGATCGCCGATTTCGATCCGTTCAGCGGCGCATAAAGTACCGCCGGTCATGGCAAAATCACGGCCGATTTTCAGGACGGCTCCCTTCTGCCAGGTCGTGAGAAAAACAGGGTGATTGGGTCCCAGCGGGTTGGAACGCAGGCTGGAGCGCAGGCTAATCCCATTACCCAGCAGTATTTCACTTCGGCGGTGTTTTTGAATCACCGGCACCCCAAAGTATTTCCCGCTTTTTGCCCACCGGATGCCGTTCAATAGAAACTTGATCCGTACCAGCGGCAAACACAACCAGGCATGCAGGGTGTTCCAAATCTTCCAGGGTGTATCCAGTGCGCCGGCCAATCGCCCTCCTTCTTCTGCTTCCAGAGGTGTCTCAGAGCTCGTTGGGATGATGTCCGTTGTTTGATATTGCGTGTCCCTCATTTACAGCCCACTTTCCGATTTGCGCGGTCCTGGGTAGATAAACCGCATAGATTCTGATCAACTCGTCCACCAGCTTTTCGATATCATATTTTTCAGCCGCCAACTTGCTGCTTTTTTGCTGCATGGCATGGCATAGATTCACGTTATCCAGCAGAACGTTCAGCGAATCAGACAGCGACCACGGGTCACCGGGCGGAGTCAGCAGGCCGTTTTCGTTATCCATCACCAGATCCGGCAGACCGCCCACATTGGATGCCACCACTGGCAGCCCGCTGGCCATGGCTTCAATGACCGCCATCGGCATGCCTTCATAATAGGAGGGGTAAACAAAAATATCCGCCTGCCTGAAATATTCCAGTTTTTCTGCGTATTCCACCGGCTCATGCAACCGAACATTCCCGTTCAGTCCCAACATGTTGATTTTTTGCTGCAACGCTTCCCGTTCCCCTCTGGCAAGCTCTCCGCCCACCAGATGGAAAATCACATCGGATCGCCGCGTTAAAACCAGCCGGGCTGCTTCCACCAGGTCAAACGTGCCTTTGGCCTTGCCCAGATACCCCAGGTACAACACATTTTTCACCGGCCGCGCTGGTGACTGGTTGATCCGGCTTTGGGCAATCAGACGGTAATCAACCTGGTTGATCGCATTGGGAAGCAAAAAGACCGACAGCCCCGGTAAAATCTGTTCGATCTGCTCCCATTCTTTTGAAAGAGCGATCAATCCGTCGGTTCGCTTGAGGACCCACCGCACATATTTTTGCCACCACTCAGGGCGATCAGTATAGAGAGCAGCCAGGCTGCAGTGCGGGTGGATGAGTATTTTGCTGCCGAACAGATTGGCTATCAACACACAGATGCTGTGCTTTAAAAAAGAAAAGCCTGGCGCGGTGGCGATATGCGAAACCTGTGGTTTGTGCTTTACAACCGCCTTGAAAAACCGAAAACAATCTTGAACTGCGGATACCGCGTTGGACAGGGAAGCCTTTCCAGCATCTGCCAGATCGCGTTTCTGCGAACTGGTCTGTACGAACATCAGGTTCACCTTTTGGGGCAGCGACGAGCCCAGCAGTGACTGGTAAAACATGGCGATGCCGCCCATGGGGGGCGGTATATGACCAGAAACCAGCACCCGTCCGCCGATCAAGCTTTGTAGTTCGGGGTTCATCCGAGAAACGCTCCTTCGACCATCTCATCAGACAGACGTTTCTCTTTGGGGTAAAGAATCTCTTCGTGTTTGAGAACCACGTTCTTATCCGGGAAGCGGGTGGATATCTTGCGAGCCGGCACACCTCCCACAATGGTGTAGGGATGCACGTCTTTTGTCACCAGCGCTCCCGCGGCCACGATGGAGCCGCGCCCGATGCGCACACCCTTCAAAACCGTCACGCCGGTGCCGATCCACACATCATCTTCCACCACGATGTCCTGATCATCCTGCGGGCGTTTCTCCAGCACGTCGTACATGGCTTTGCCCACCACCGAAGTGTTATGATTGCCGGCCACAAACACCACATACGGAGCAATCATCACATTGTTGCCGATGTAGATCCGGCTTTCCTTGGCCATGAAGGCGCTGCCCAGCCCGATGGTGACGTTATCACCGATATCCATGTTGTCAAAGATATACAGCCCCTCGGGATCAAAAAAGAAGTTTTTCCCATGACTGTGAAATGCGTTCTTCAAAACACGCATTCGCACTCTCAGCCAGCCCTTCCGCCAGATCACATATGCCTTAGCAATTATTTTTAAAATACCCATTTTTTCACCTTTTTTATCTTCTTTAATTCAAATAGAACAAATAACCGGTACGATCCCCGGTAAATAAACTGGTTGAGGTTGATGTTTCTGCCTTACGCGTAGATCATTTGCAGAACCGGCTCCGGCAGCCTCTGGTCGGGTGTATACAGCATCGCTTCATGCTGCCGTACGCAATCCAGACTCGGAAAGCGGGTGGAAACCTTATGCGCCGGTACACCACACACGATGGTGTAGGGACACACATCTGTATTCACCAACGCTCCCGCACCGATCACCGATCCTCGCCCTACCTGTACCCCCTTCAAAATAATCGCTCCTGCGTAAATCCACACATCATCATGAATGACGATGTCCTGGTCATCCTCCGGCCGCTTTTCATGCACATCGTACATGGCTTTGCCGATCACGGAGATATTGTGGTTCCCCGCCACCATGGTGACGTTGGGGCCCAGCATGACGTTATTCCCCAGAATGATGCGACTGTCAGAGGCCAACAGCACCGCCCTACCCCCGATGGAGACGTTATCTCCCACATCGATATTTCGATACGAGAACTCGCCGCAAGGATCAAAAATGAGATTTTTGCCGTGCCGATGAAAGGCATTTTTGAGAATGAATGCTGCGCCGCGGTAGGAACATTTTTCGAGGAGTATCATGGATCTGCAGAGCGCTCTTACGAAAAACATCATTTCCTCTTTTCATGGGTTTTGGAGAACCTTTTTGATCAATTGCTCATATTCGGTGATGAAACGTTCGCTCGCCAGGTTGCCCTCGGCGTATCTTCGCCCACACTCCCCCATCCGTTTTCTTTCACTCAGATCCAGCTCGTTGAATTGCCTGATCTGTTCAGCCAGGTCAGCCGGGTTTGTAAAATCAAATAGAAAACCGCTTTCGTTGTGCCGTACCAGGAGTGGGTGATCCAATGTGTTGCTCACAATGACCGGCAGCGAACTCGCCAGGGCTTCACACACGACATTGGGCAAACCTTCCACATACGATGGATGGATCAACGCATCATGGCTGTGCATCTGATCAATCACATCGGTGCGCTGCCCCATCCAGTTCCATTGATCTTTCAGGTTGTATTCCTCAATCTTCTGATTCATTTTTTGCAGATATTCGCCATATACACCCACCGGTACCTGCTGCCCAATCCAATCCACCTTTGGCTTCAGCCCGTAATCATCACGCATGATCTTCAACGCCTCTACCAGACACAAGCCGTTTTTATACGGCCCCACACTGGCCACTACCAGCAAGTCGAGATTTCCATTGGACTGCGTATCCATCGGCCTGTTGAATTTGTTCAGGTCGAACCCGTTGTAAATGGTGGTGATTTTCTCTGCCAGCCGCGGATACCGGCGTGACAGGTCTTCGCGTTGGTGATGTGAATTGACCACAATATGATCGGCAAATCCGTAGATGGAACGGGCAAACTGCTCCATCCGGTCAGGTCCGCCCGGCAGATCGGCGCGGCGTTCTGACACAATCACCGGAACGGGACGGCCCATCAATTTACCGCACAGAACCGCATAGAAATTTGGGGTGGTTAAGAACGAAATAATCAGATCATAATAGTTCTGGTTGATCAGTTTTCGGATGGTAAAAAAGACATCCAATGAGAAGCGCGATTTCTTCTCGTACCAGAATACCGGGATGCCCTCTTCATACAGTGGATCGGCCAGCAGATCGCCTTCCTGATAGCAGAATATTTCAATCTCATACCCCTTGTGCTTCAATCCCACTGCCAGTTGAACCATCTGGCGTTGTGCCCCGCCGGTACTCAAATTATCAATGATAAATAATAGTTTTTTGCGATCATCGGATTGCAGATTGCTCACCTTACCTCCTTTCTGCCAGCATTTCGAGGTGCTGCTGATGAGGGTCCTTATTACATTCCGTCGGGATAACCGCGCGCGGTAAAAAATCATTCTTGAAGAACTGCTCAAGCGCCAGTTCATGGATCCAGATCAGTTGCTTCTCGTGATGGTATGTATCCTCGCTGTCAAACACATACGCGCCTTTTTCCTCATTGACATGCAGTTCGGACGGCTTGTTGACCTGATAGAACGGAGAAAATTCAATGATGGTATAGCTCCCATCCAGCCCGCGAACAAAGTCAACGGCCAGCATGGGGCTTCCCAACGCACGGTAAAGCTTTCTGGCGATCAGAACGGCCTCTTTGGGCAGATGCCCGTGCACGATGATATTCATTCCGGACGCCCGGAAATCACCCTGGGGCACTTTCCGCATGTACCCGTAGGCATAATTTCCGCAAATCACTACCCGGATGTCATGCCCATCGTTGGGCACGAACTCCTGGAAGTAGACGTAATCTTTTTGACGTAAATACAGCAGGTGGGTTTTTCGACCCTGTTGAGAAAACGCCTGGCGGATGATACGGCGTGCCTGTTTTTCATTATCAACCTTTCCAACACCCATTGATCCTGAGGATGGATCCTGCTTGCTGATCAATGGATATCGGGCTGTTTTGCTGTACGCGAGCGCCTCCTGCAGATCATAAAAGACGTTTGTCCGGGCGAAAGGAAAATCATAGATATTACAGAAATACGATTCCAGTTTCTTATCTTCATAGAGCTGCAAGTGGCGTGAAGCCGGATAACACGGGATATGCATGTATTCTTCCAGGAAGTGAATCTTTTTCCGGATCTGGTCCAACCGGCTGGGTGCATTGGAAAACAGCCCCACAATTACATCAAACTGCTGCGCCTTATCCAACCAGTCACTTCTGTTGATATCAAACAGCTCGTACGCAAATCCGTTGTTCTGGAAGAAACGTTCATACTTGGTCCAACGTGGGTAAGGATCCACATCGCGAACCAATCCTACTTTGGGTTTGCGAAGTCCCGCCGGCCACTCTATGATGACCGGTTCGGCATCTCGATACTCATCCATGGCAGGATCGGCAAAATACTTGGGAGTGGGATCCTGAAAACGCTGCCAGATCCGTGCAAATACAGTCGATTTTCGGATACGCAGCACCAAACGATTATTTTTTATGGTTGCCAACCAGTTCATGATCAGCCTTTCTTTTATAAAATACAAAAAGTTCAATGAACAAAAACGATCAGGGATACCTCTCAGGCGGTCTTCCCTGTGGGTGGGGCATCAATCCCCTCAGATTTCTCCAGAATGGTGGGAACGATCAGGAACATGATCATCAGAAAAAATGAATGATCCGATTCCATTCCGCCGCCTTTTACCCAGGAAAGGAAATATCCAATAAATACCGCGATGACAAACCCGTAATACAGTTGCAAACTGGTATTCCTGTTGCGCCAGTAGGATTTCAAAAAGACATACATGGCGGTCAGGATGATTCCCAGATATATTGCCAGTCCAATCGCTCCCACATCCATCCAGATGGCCAGGACAGGATTATGTGGAGAGATGCTATCGGCATTCCAGACCTGGATAGGCATTAAGTAGGATTGAACGGAGCTATCAGAGTAGTAATACTTCATCTGTAAATACCCGTTGCCAAGCCCCACCCCCAAAAAGGGATGGTCTTTGACTACCAGCCAGGCGGTCTGCCACAATGATTCACGACCCCCCAGTGTGGTATCCCCCGAATAGCCGGCTGCCTGAAAACGCTCGAAGGTGGTCATAAAGAGTACAGGGGCAGCAGCCAGCGCCACCAGCACAACCAGAAGTGTCACCACTCCCCAATACCGGGTGGATTTCCATGAAAACAGCAGGATCAATGTTCCCACCATGGAGATTGCGCTGCCCCGTGAGCCTGAGATGGCAACCAGTCCCACAGAAATAAGCAGGTAAGCCACCCCAATCAGTTTCTTGGCCGGTGAATTCCCTTTGGTAGGCTGGCTGGCCCACCACAATACCCCCATCAACGACATGAGCAACATGATCCCGACGGAGTTCTCATTCATACCCATGATGGAAAAGCGGGTGCCCGGTGTATAACCTTCAATGGCCAGAGTGGCAAAGGCCGCAATCACCAGCAGAAAACCAATCAGGGCCATGGTATTCATGAGCCCATTCAGCTTTTTTCGTGTGTCGATCAGATTGACGCCCAGGAACAAAAAGAGCAGAAACCGCAGAATGTACCGCTGAAAGATGTTGATGCCATCTCCCATCGAGGGCGCCCAGGCGATCGACAGGGCTGACCAGGCCAGAAAAGCCACCATCGTCATGCTGGGCAGTGGGAGAAACAGTTTTTTCCGCTTAACAAACAGGTCAAACGCCCAAACGGCAAACACCAAAACGGTCAGCCCGCGGTTGAGATAAGATTGAATGGTCGAGGGCAATATCCCGTCCGGGATAAATATTACCAGTACCGCCACATAAAAAACCAGCCAGGGGCGGCTTAATCCCACCCCCAGCAACAGCAATCCGGCTGCGGCCAGACCCACAAAAATGGGGCTAAAGCTGGATGAAATCAGCAGGCCGGATGCAGCCGCTCCTACTGTTAATAGCAGCGCCAGCACAAGTATCGCCACTTGCTGCCGTTGAGCGTAACTTTCCTGAACATTCAATACAAAATTGGATATTTGAACCTGGATTCGTTGAAACATACTGACCTGCCTGCAGGAAATCACGCGCTGCGGTTCAGCGCCGCATTCCTTGCGTGGATTTCATTTCGTTGACAATAAAATTGAATTTTCCCGAGCGGGTGGGCAGAATATCGTCCACATATTGGAAATCGACCTGACACTCGGCATCGTTCATCACCCCGCGCGATTGGTTGATGATCGTTAGAAGATCGCTTTGCGGGGGATATTCCGAATTTTTGACAATCCGGAAAATGATTTTGGATGGACTGGTTTGCACCACCTGATATTTACGGATCCAATCCAGGTGATACAGGATAGGCATGAAATGCGATGGATCGATGACCTCGCCTTTGGCATTGTAGTAGGTTTCCACTGTCCGACCAGTCAACCGTTCCAGCACCTGTCCTACCGGGGGCCGATTTTTCGCATTCGGCGGCGCCAGTACCCCCCGGTCGCCGATCTGATACCGGATCAACGGCATGGCGTAGTTACAGAACGAGGTGACAAGGATCTCACCCTCCATGCCGTCCGGAACAGGCTGACCATCCGTGCCGCTGATCTCAAGATAATTCGTCCACGGCGGAACCCACATCCCGGTATAACCCGGTCGTTCCGCCGCGATACTGCCCACCTCACGCGAGCCGTACCGGTCATAGACTCTACACTGAAACACCCGCTCGATCGTCTGGCGAAATTCAGGGTACAACATGCCTGCTGATGTGATCACCGCATTTTGAGGGCGGATGGAACGGCCTGTCTTTTCAATATATTTTGCAATCTCATTCATCGAATTGGCGTAACCGATGATTAATTTGGGAGGTCGGCGGTTTATCTCATCCAGATAATGATCAATTGTTCGAGAATCCAGGTGATAAACGCTGAAAAGGCGGTTGTTTGACAGCCAGCCCAGCGATTTTGCCTTCCAGCCCTCTTCAGCCCCGCGGATATCATGGATGGAGCCCCAGAAAAATGCGATCGGTTCACCGATATCCGCACCAATCAGCCAGGAAATTAAGCTGGTGACAGGGCCATTCAGGGTGTTAAATTCGCGATCCTGCACAAACTCAACCGGTTCGCCGGTGGACCCGCCGGTGGTGTTGACATGCCACCTGCGTTTTGATAAATCTTCCGATTTTAAATCCTCAAAATTCTCACGGATGACTGCTTTTGTCAGCACCGGCATGTGCCTGAGATATTCAAACGGATCCTCCCGGTATGAATCTCCCAACTGCCGTATGATACGCCGGTAGTAAGGCACATGGTTACGGCTGTGATCTAACATCGCAATCAATCGATTTTTTGCGGTATCGGGTGGAATTCCGTTCTGTACATCGCTTTGCAGATTCCGGAACACCTTACCGATATCCTGGCCACGTGTCTTGTATATTTGAAAAACAGCCCATTTTCGGAGCCTGTCAGTAATCATCGAACCCCCTTACAACTGATAATTGGAAACGTCGCATCAAATAATTCACATAAATCACAAAACGTCACTGTCCCAGACAAATCATAACTTCGACAGGAACGATCACTTGTCACCCACTCAACTGACATGGAGGATAATCTTCACCCGCTGAAATAGTGTAGAGCGTTGTTTGTGGTTCAGACCAAGAAACAGGGATGCAAACAGGATCACCACAAATGTAATCAACGCGAACAGGAAGAATGAAACCCATCCACTCAAACCCGCAAAGAGATCGACGGGGATCAACATCGCCAGCCGGTACGCCGCGTACATCAGCACACCTGTCACCAGCATGGGGCGTATCACCCCGCTGAGCTGCGTCTGAAACGGGATATGCAACGTGCGCCCTACGATGAGCGGATAGCCAATGGAAAGGATCAACCTCCCCACAACCAACGCCAGGGATATGCCCACAATCCCCAGTGACAGCACTTTTACAAACAGAATAGACGCACCCACCGTGATCAGAATTGAAATCGCGCCGAGGATGACTTTCTCGCTCATCCGCAGGGTCACGTCAATCACACCGGCATCGCTCTGGATCATAATGAACTGAAACACCGCCAGAATGATTAAAAGAGAACCCAACGATCCGGCATAGTTGTTTGGTCCTACCCACAGGTTCAAAAAGGTTTGGTTCCAGATCACGGTGGTGACGCTGACTGCAATGGTAGTCAGCCAGGTGAGCGCCAGCATCTCACCGCGTAAATCCGAAGCCCGTTTGATCTCCCCCCGGCCGATGATCCCACCCAGCCCAGGGCCAATCCCTGAAACCAGAATCTGCGTCAAACTGATCAATATTTCCTGCACCCACTTGTTCAGGGTATAAATCGTCACCAGTTCCACGGTTGCCAGGATGCCAAGCATCACCACATCGGTGGCGAACATGGAGATCCAGATCAGGTTCCAACCCATGAACCAGACGCTCAGACCCAGGAACTCTTTTACCTGTGAAAAGGGCGGTCTTGAAACACCAAACCACGGCACATAACGGCGCGCCAGCGTGATATACAAAATTGCGTTCAAAATGATGGTGCCGAGCGCCGCGACCGAAATACCAATCAGACCGGTTTTCAGTTCCAGGGCCAACCAGGTTCCCGCCCCACCTACGACGGTGAGCAGGATGGTGAGACCCATGCGTTTATATCCCAGGTTCTCACCGCGTAAGATGGATTGCGGCAGCTCGGACAGAATTTGCATCACCATGGAAACGATCATAACCAGCGCGGTCACTCGAACCATCACCACATATTCCGGTGACACATTGAACCAGGCGGGAATGAACCACGCAATCACGCTTCCGCCAACCACCATAATCGGGAGGAATATTCCCCACACGATCAGGGCGCTGGCCATATACTGGCGCTTGCGGGTCAGGTCGGGCGACGATTGATCGCGCGCTAAAATCCACTGCAGCGCTTCGGTTGGCCTGCCGCTGGCAGGGCTGATATACCCCATGGTCCGGTTGATCACCTGCCATAAGCCGTATACATAGTTTCCCAACCCGGAAACCATCAACGGTGTGATGATAAACATAACCGCAATCTTCACCAGGTATGCGGATCCGCTGTTGATGATGTTCAGATACGCTTTTTTGGTTAAATTTTCATCCGCAAAGAGGCGGGAAATGATGTGAACTGCACGTGTAATGATCATAGACTCCACGCTGTGTGATGGTGATCAGAAAATAATTGGTAAATGGCGGCTTGCCGTTTACCGGCAAAAATTTTCGTTCATCCGGTTGTAGTTGAACTGTCCGCAGGGCATCAATTCAGACAGCATCACCGGAGTGAGGTTGTTCCAGGCAAACCCTGAAATGGTGGTAGCTAGATCCAGCCGATCCATACTGCCCCGGCCTGTCCACAGGGCATACGCGGCCCAGGTTTCAAACGTGGCGATGATGTCGCCGTCTCCCTGAGCGTTTTTATTGGGTGCCTTCGACCACAGGTTTCGAAACAGGCTGATCCCATCATTAACGGATATGGATGAAATCGGCAGGGTATCCTGCTGCAAAATCACGTTATCTGAAAAGACCACATTCTCATGCGGCCCATTATTAATTCGAATATTGGTTCGTTCGCGGCTATTAATGAAGGTGTTGTTGCGGATGGTGACATCCTTCATCCCGCCACCCTCTACGCCTTGCCACCAGTACAGATTGATATTGGTGTTGTTCACAATATTATCGACAATGACAATCCCTTCAGAAGGCGGGTCGTAGCGTTCATCCCCCAGCATGATGCCCACATAATTGCCGTTTTTGCCAAGCGTCTCGTCAGTGTCATAAATATAGTTGTTTCTCAGAATGACGTTTGTGGCATCTGAGATATAGATATTGGTTGCCCAGTTATCGTAAACTTCATTCCCTTCAATCAGCGTCCCATTCGCCTCATAGGTTGAGAGACCCTCGCCGAAATTGTTATAGACCTTGTTATTGCGAATAATCGCAAAATTGGGACTCCGTCCGGCGGAAAGCCCGCTGGCCCAGGAGGTACGGGTGAAGGAGCCGTTTTCATTGGAAAGACAGTTCATCCAAACGGTATTTCCATCTGCCACGGTATTGTCACCCAGCAGGAAGATGCCGTTCTCCATATTGTGATGCACATTCAGGTTGGATACCGTCGAAAATTTACCCGTCACCAGTACGCCCATATAGTTGCTGTACTGCACCTCAAAACCGGAGACGTTCACGTAATCTCCGCTTACCTTCATCAACGATCCCCAATAAGTCTGCGGGTAGGTATACTCATCACCATCGATCACCGGCGTTTCACCGGGATAGGCAGTGATCAGGATAGGCGCATCACTGCGGCCGGATACTGAAAAATCCACCGAGCCCTTATAAAATCCCGCCCGAACATACAGGGTATCACCGGGTTTGAGGCGTTTGATGGCTGATGAAAGCGTCCGCCACGGATTTTCCTGGGTTCCTGACTCGTTGTCATTGCCGTTTGGTGATACATAAAATGAATTCTGCTGCTCAATATCATCAGCGGTCAGGCGCAGAACCGAACCCATCTTTTCGGCCGGTTCTCTGGCTGCTGAAACGGGGTGATTTCCCCAAACAAGGACCGCCGCGACGGCAATCATCACCGTCAGGCTGGCAAAAACTGCAGTTCGATTGGTTTTGTACCACCATGATGTCGTCTTCAATCCTAATTCTCCCAAACAAATTTGCCGCTGTCGTGTTTTCATCAAGGCATGCTCCGCCCTTCCGACATGACCACGGGTTGTATACGCTCGTATATCAGGTTGAAAACCTGCCGGGGTACCCTTCACCCTGGCAAGCGAGCATGGCTCTACTCAACCATTATTTTTGCGGAAAAACGTCTTTAACAGGTATCTCTACCTGAACGTACTGTTTTTCCAACCACATTAGCAGAAGTCTTACCCGCTCACTCCCGGGCAGTTCGCAATCAAAAATCCCCTCATAGCCTGCGAATACCCCGGACTGAACGACCACTTTATCCCCCCGATGGAAAGCTGGCGTCTTCGTCTGATGCGTTTTTTCAATTTGATCAATTTTCTGTTGGATCTGCTGCACCCAGTGACCATCCACAGTGGCAGCGTCATCGCCAAACTTTACCAGGCTGAATGCGCCGGGCATGTATTGGAAAAACGAAAACCCTGACCGCTGCAGATCGGCTTGAAAGAAAATGTACCCTGGAAAATACGGCTCGATCTTCCTGGCGCGGGGGTTGACCCGCTTTACATGAACTGTCGGAAAGTAAGTGCGAATCCCCTGAAGAGCAAGATGCTCTATGAGAAGAAATTCCTTGCGCGGCTTACTCTGCAATACATACCAGGTTTCTGCCAAAGAAATGGCCCCCATGTGAATAATTCCTTCATAATAAACAGAAAATGATTCAATTGTCAAAAATCAGTCCGAAAACGGATTGCCCTCCCCCTGTCTCGGATAATAATGATTAACTTCCAGTCTTAATAACCATTATTTCAGATCATCTTAAATAGCAGATTAAGACGCTTCCCGTACAGTCACATATTTGATTCCATTTTGATTTTTGTTTTTTCCAGGACAGGGCCGTGATGGAGCAGGTTGTAACTTCGACAGGACACCATAATTAACACAATTTTTTATTCTCACAAAACCCATCAAAGGATAGAAAAAAGACTGCGGAGTTGGTACTCCGCAGTCTTTCCTTCATATCAGCCCAAATTAGAGCATGTCAATCAAACTTACCGGTACTCGTAGGCGCCAATATCGCGCGCGGTCGGCCGGGTATAGCCGGTGAAGTCACACGTCACCGAGGGTACCGTCACTGCTTTGTTGATGGCGGGCGAGGTGGAAAGCAGCTTGTACCATTCGATGGTCGCCTGGCTGCCGGTTTTAGCAAACTGGGGATCGGTCACCAACGAACTGCTTCCCAATGCGGTGGTACCGGGGGTCTTGGACCACAAGTTGCTGGAATATGAAACACCCGTGCCAGCCACAATGGCGATCGGCAGTGTGCCGTCCTGGACGATGATATTGTCAAAAACGAACACGGACTTATGCGTTGCATTGTTGATCTGGAAGTTTGTGGTGGCGCGTGAATTGACAAAGGTGTTATGGGCAATCGTCACGTTATTCATGCCGCCGCCCTGTGAACCCTGCCACCAGTAGAAGTTGCGATAAGCGCTCACAACCACGTTGTTCAGGATCTTAATGTTACTGGATGCGGGGCTGTATACCTCATCGCCCATCATGATGCCCACACGCGCGCCTTTGTTCACTACGCTGTCAGCGGTGGCATACACAAAGTTGCGCTGCACGGTCACATTGGTAGCGTCGGAGACATAAATGTTGGCGGAGTAGTTGTTGTAAACAACATTGCCTTCCATAACGGTACCGTTGGCTTCGTAGGTCGAGAGACCCTCGCCCCAGTTCTGGTAAACGGTATTGTTCCTTAAAATGGTGTTATTGGGGTGGCGTGCTGCCGATAAACCGGAAGCCCAACCGCTGCGAGTCTGCACACCATTCTCATTGGAAAGACAGTTGCTCCACACCTTGCTGTTTTCAACGATGTTGTTATCGCCGGTCACCAGGATGCCGTTTTCTTTGTTGTGATGCACATTGAAGTTGCTGACGGTTGAATAGGTTCCCGAAACAACCACTGCCATCCAGTTGGTATAGCGCACTTCAAAACCGCTCATCTGGATGTAACTACCCGAAATCTTCAGCATCGCCGCCCACGAGGTGGTCGGCAGGGCATAATTATTTCCATCAATGATAGGGGTTTCGCCCGGGTAGGCAAGAATCTTGATATTGGACGAGGCTGTGCCGGATTTAGACACGTTGACGGTCTCGCGATAGGTTCCGCCACGGACATACAGCGTGTTTCCCGCTGAAAGGCGGTTGACAGCGTATTGGATGGTCTTCCACGGCGAATTGATGCTGCCGT
>CAZHMZ010000037.1:0-26514 GCA_964532655.1 uncultured Anaerolineaceae bacterium | reverse complement strand
AGCTCAGGCTGAAGAGATTTACAGAAGGACAGTGTATTCAAATCATGCACATTGGGCCATACAGCCAGGAACTGGATACTCTGGCTGTGATGGAAACATTTATGCTGCAAAATGGCTTTCAGTACCGCGGGAAGCATCACGAAATCTACATCGGTGATCCCAACAAAACGGACCCCGAGAAATTAAAGACTATCCTGCGTCATCCAGTCGAAAAAATCTGACAATTGTCAGTGCAATCTTCAACAGGAGTAAATCCATGAACGTTCTGGGAATAAGCCGCCCGACGATCGATTGGCTGCTTGAGCCATCAGATCCGGGTGCTCGTTACCTGGCTCTGCGCGATGTGATCGGTTTACCTGCCAATGATGCCGATTTGGCTGAAGCCCGCCAGATTGCGCACCGGGAAGGGCCAATTGCGCGAGTTCTGCAGAATATGAACCCGGATGGTTGGTGGGAAAAACCCGGCCCCGGGTATGGGCCCAAATACCGATCCACCGTATGGGCAGTCATTTTGCTTTCGCAACTGGGCGCAACCGTTCATGAAGACACGCGTGTTCAGACTGCCGCCACTTACATGCTGGAGCATGCCCTCACTCAATATGGACAGTTCACATATTCAGGTGCGCCCGGTGGTACATTTGGCTGTTTGCAGGGCAATTTGTGCAATGCACTGCTCAAACTGGGTGTACAGGATGAACGGCTGGAACGGGCTTTTGACTGGATGGCGCACAGCGTAACGGGTGAGGGAATCGCGCCGCTCACCGAGAAGAAGGAACCTCGGCGTTATAATGCCTATCTGTGCGGACCGGGCTTTTTGTGCGGCGCCAATTACAAACAGCCGTGCGCCTGGGGGGCTGTCAAAATAATGCTGGCTTTTGGAAATCTGCCGGCAGCCGGCCGGACGGAGGCGGTCAACAGCGCGATCCGGCAGGGATTGGATTTCCTGCTTTCGGTGGATCCCGCGACGGCGGCTTATCCCACACCGGCGGATCAAAAGCCCAACCAGAGCTGGTGGAAGTTCGGCTTTCCGGTCTTTTACATCACCGATGTATTGCAGTTAGCCGAGTCGACTCTGACTTGCCTGACCCGGTATGAACCCCGCTTAGACCCGTTGCTTGATTTGATCCGCTCAAAACAGGATGAGAGCGGCTGCTGGAAGATGGAATACGATTACACCGGGAAAACGTGGGGGAACTATGGGAGCAAGGGGCAGCCGAACAAATGGGTCACTCTGAGAGCCATGCGGGTGCTGGACCTGGCGGAGAAGCTCCAACCGGCGGTTCCCACGCATGGAAAATAAAATGCCGCCCGTTTGACTCAGCCTATACCGGACTGCATGTCAAGCGGGCGGATTGCTTTTTAGATTAGTTTATGCGTCCGCACGGATCACCAGATTACCGCTGGTGAGGCTTGTGTAATCATGGCCTTCCATGTTCCCGTAACAGGTCACTTTGGTAAATCCGGCTTTCTCCAGCGCATCGCTCAGTTCATCAGAGGGCCAGGGGTACAACTCTGTGCTCTCCACTTCCTGGCTCCATTCCGATAGCTCTGCCCGATGAAGGGTGAGGATGTTGAAACGGATCTTTCCATCCGGCAAATAATCATAGAAGCGCAGGAAAATCCATTCACCATCCCGCCCGCGCTGTGATTGCGGTTCCATCCAGCGGTCATGCTGCTGCACCACCATATCAAAGTTGCGGTTTTGCAGCAACAAAAACCCTCCCGGCGCGATACAGGCGTGCATATCTTTCAATGCCGTATCCAGAGCCGGGCGGTCCAAAATGTGCGGGATGGAATTCCCCAGCACCAGAAGCGCATCGAAAGATGGTCGGCTTTTTCCATTGAAAAACGCGCGATAGAGATCACCAAATCCGGCGGCCTTAAACTCAGCCCGTACATCAAACGAAACCGCGTTTTCGATTGCCTTAAGGATCATTGGCACGCTCAAATCGGATCCGGAGGCGCGATACCCGCGCTGTGAAAGTTCGATTACGTGCATCCCGGTGCCGCAGGCAGCGTCAAGGACATGGATCTGATCCTTTGGCTTCCCCAGCGTTTCAAGCTGGTCTTCGATGAACGGCATCTCGTATGCCAGGCGGTTCTGCCAGTTGACGAATTTATCGTACACGGTGCTGAATTTGTCGTACATACACGTTATTTCTTCCTGGACGGCATGATATGGATGGGAACCCCCAGGAACACCTCTGCCGCCTCATTAATAGTTTCCGACAATGTGGGATGTGGGTGGATGGTAAGAGCCAGATCCTGTGCCACGGCCCCCATTTCGATTGCCAATGTTCCTTCCGCAATCAGGTCTTCAGCACCTCTGCCCACGATACCCACGCCAAGCAGCCGTTGAGTTTTGTCATCGAATATCAGCTTGGTCATCCCATCCAACTCTCCCATGGTGATCGCCCGTCCGGAGGCCACCCAGGGATACTTACCGGTTCTCACCTGAAAACCCATTGCAGCGGCCTCTTTTTCGGATAAACCGCTGGTGGCAATTTCCGGGTGGGTATATACCACCGAAGGGATGGCTGCCACATCAAACGCGGCCGGATGACCTGCAATCACTTCTGCGGCAATTTTCCCTTCATGGATGGCTTTATGCGCAAGAAGCGGGTGACCGGTCACATCACCGATGGCGAAAATGGCCTTCTCACCGGTCCGGCGCTGTTCATCTACAATGATAAACCCTTTCTCATCCAGCTTCACACCTGTGTTTTCCAGTCCCAGGTTCTGCGTGTTGGGCACGCGCCCCACCGCCACCAGCACCCGGTCGAAGCTCTGCTCCAGCGGATCTGCTTTGCCTTCAAATGTGACCTTCACCTCACTGGCGCTTTCTTCCATTTTGGTCACTTTGGTGTTCAGATAGATGGCTTTGTACAATTTTTCCGCTTTTCTCGCCAGCGGTTTCACCAGGTCCTGGTCCATGCCGGGCAGCAGACTGTCCATCATTTCCACCATGGTGATCTGGCTGCCCAGGGCAGCGTACACCATGCCCAGTTCCATGCCAATGTATCCGCCGCCGATGATCAGTAAACGCTGCGGAATATCCGCCAGATCCAGTGCGGCGCGGCTGTTGATAATTCGGCTGCCAGGCTTGCTGGGATAATCTCTCAAATCAGCCGAGCGGCTGCCGGTGGCGATGATGGCGTGTTTAAATTTGATATAGCGGACCTCGCCTCCTTCCAGCCTCAACCGGTTCGGCGCGTCAAAGACAGCCGTGCCGTGAATCACTTCAATATCACGCCGTTTCACCAACGTTTCCACACCGGATACCAGGCGATCTACCACGCCCTCTTTCCACTTTCGGAGCGAATCCAGTTGAATTTCAGGCTGGCCAAATGCGATGCCCCGATCCCTGCTTTCTGTGATGGAGTTGATCATCGAGGTGGCTTCCAGCAGCGCCTTGGTGGGGATACAACCGCGCAGCAGGCAAACGCCGCCCACGCGATCATCGTTATGCACCAGAGTTACTTCCATGCCCAAATCCGCCGCCCGAAAGGCCGCAGAATACCCGCCCGGACCTGCTCCGATCACCACTACCTGGGTTTCCAGGGTTTCTTCACCCATTACCATGCTGTCATCCTCCGATCAGATATTAAGAAGCAGTTGTTCCGGTTTTTCAAGAACCTTAATGATGGTGTTCAAAAAGCGCGCGCCATCTCCTCCATCCAAAACGCGGTGATCAAATGTGATCGACAACGGCAGCATGAAGCGGGGTATGATTTCCATGCGCCCATAATCGTCTTTCTTCACAACCGGCTTCCAGGCTGCTTTGGCAGCGCCCAGAATGGCCACCTGCGGGTAATTGATGATGGGGTTGAAATGCGTTCCGCCCAGCACACCGGCATTGGTGATGGTAAAGGTTCCGCGCTGGATATCCTCTAAAGTGTTTTTGTCATCACGGGTTCGTGTCACCAGATCGCCAAGTTCACGCGATATTTCCACCATGCTCTTGCGATCCGCATCACGAATGACCGGTACGATCAATCCGCGTTCGGTATCGGTAGCCACGCCGATGTTGTAAAAGTGCTTCTGAATGATCACACCCCGATCGGTGTCGAGCGAAGCATTGAAATTGGGATACATCTTCAACGCAGCGACCGCGGCTTTGATCAGAAAGACCGTCATGGTCAAACCCTGCACTTCATCTTTTAGGGATTTACGCAGTTGATCCAATTCGGTGATATCCGCTTCGTCGTTATGGTTGACGTGGGGAATCTGCGACCAGGACGCGGCCATCTTTTTGGCGACCGCTTTTCGGATGGACCGCAGCGGGATCTCTTCCACATTGCCCCAACTGCTGAAATCCGGCAGGGCCAGATCGTCTTCCGATATGAGAGCCGGCATGGATCGTTCGCCGGGTTCGCGCGCCGGTTTGGCGGATGGGGCGGCCGATTTCTGTGTTTCCGTCTGACCGACCGGAGTCGCCTGTGCAGGTCGGGCTGCGCCGCCGCTTTCGGCAAAACGCCTCACATCTTCTTCCGTGATTCGCCCACCGGGGCCGCTGCCTGGTACCATTTTGATATCGATTTTCAACTCACGCGCAAGCTGACGTGTGGTTGGGGCCGCAGCAACCGGTCCGGTTGGCTGGTTGGGCTGGGCAGCCTGTGCGGCTGAAACCGCCGGTTTACCGCTTTCGGCAGCAGTAGCAGGCTGTTCCGCGGTTTTGGCCTGTTCGGCTTTTGGCTGAGCTTGTTTTGGCTCTTCACCGCGCGGCTGTTCGATCACTGACGGTTCCGCTTTGGGATGTTCGGTTTGTTCTTTGACCGGGCTCTCCCCCTGGCCGTCAAAGGTGATTAGCGTGGTGCCTACTTCCACCACGTCCCCGGCGGAAATGTGGATTTGCTCCACCACACCGGTGTACGGCGAGGGGATATCCACGGAGGCTTTATCCGTTTCGACCGAGAGGATTGAATCGCCTTCCTTAACCTGATCACCTTTTTTCACCAAAATCTCGGTGATTTCAGCTTCATGCAATCCCTCTCCAAGATCGGGTAGTTTGAATTCATATGCCATGGTTTTCTCTCCAGACTAAACTGCCAGTGTTTCACGGGCAGCTTTTAAGATTCTTTTTACTCCGGGCAGGTAGGCCTTTTCATAGGCAAATAGCGGCACGATGGTGTCGAATCCGGTCACGCGTTTGACGGGTGCTTCCAAATTCCAGAAGGATTTCTCGATGATACGGGCAATTACCTCAGCAGCCGGCCCAAAACTGCGCGGCGCTTCATTAATCACCACCGCCCGCCCGGTTTTGGAAACAGACTTGACGAAGGTTTCATGGTCGAGCGGTGAGATGGTCAGCAAATCGATGACTTCCGCTTCGACGCCGTCAGAATTCTTCAGCTCCTCGGCCGCTTCCAGGGTAGGGCGCATCATGGCGCCGTAGGAGATGAAAGTGATGTCTTTACCTTCGCGAACCACCTCGGCTTTGCCGATCTCTTTGGTCTCTTCCTGTTCCGGTACTTCTTCGCGGAAGGCGCGGTAAACAGCTTTTGGCTCGTAGAATATCACCGGATCTGGATCGCGGATGGCGCTGACCAGCAGGGCGCGGGCATTGCGCGGTGATGAGGGAATGACCACTTTCAGACCCGGGGTGTGGGCGTAATAGGTTTCACGGCTCTCGGAGTGGTGCTCCAGAGCCCGAATGCCTGCGCCGTAGGGCATACGTAAAACCATCGAGATCGGTTTACCGCCGCGGCTGCGCCAGCGATAGCGGGCCATATGGGATTCAATCTGGTGCATGGCCAGGTACGAAAAGCCTGAAAACTGCATTTCAGCCACAGGTTTCAAACCGTTGATCGCCATGCCCACCGAAAAACCCACGATACCGGCTTCAGCCAGCGGGGTATCCATGACGCGTTCTTTCCCATACAGATCGATCAGGCCGTCAGTCACCCTGAAGACCCCACCGTCCATACCAATATCCTCTCCCAGCAGCACGACAGAATTATCATTTTTCATTTCCTGCCTTAAGGCCAGGTTGAGAGCTTCTACCATTGTCATTTTTGCCATGTTTTCCTCCTGTTTACTCGTTCAACTCGGCTTCCAATGCATCGCGCTGTTCCTTCAGATACGGCGGCATCTCAGCATACAAATGATCGAACATGGTGATGCTATCGTTTGCCAGTTCGTTGGATTTGGCTTCGTAAGCATCCACTGCTCGTTGAATTTCAGTTTTGATTTCTTCCTCAATCTTTGGCAGATCCTGTTCCGTCAGGATGTTCTTCTGGATTAAATATCGCTGGATACGCGGGATCGGATCGCAGTGCTCCCAACGCTCCACCTCTTCTTTGGTACGGTAGCGTTTTGGATCATCAGCCGTGGTATGTACCGACATACGGTAAGTCACATTTTCGATCAGGGTCGGACCTTCTCCCCGGCGAGCCCGGTCGACGGCCTCTTTGGCGGCCACGTACGTGGCAAGCACATCATTGCCATCCACCTGAATACCCGGCATGCCATATGCCAGCGCCTTTTGGGCAATGGTTTCGGAGCTGGTTTGCGCCCCGCGTGGGACCGAGATGGCCCATTGATTATTCTGACAGACAAAAATGGTCGGTGCTTTGTACACCTGGGCAAAATTCATGGCTTCGTGGAAATCACCCTCGGATGTGGCGCCTTCGCCAAAGAAGACCATGGCTACCCGGTCTTCCTTTTTATATTTGCTCGCGTAAGCGATTCCCGCGGCATGCAGGGGTTGGGTTCCAACCGGCACCGCATTGGGAAGCGTCCGGAAATCCGGGCTCATTTCGTTGCCCTGATAAAAGCCGCCGTAAACCAGCAGCAGATTTTCAATCGGGATACCACGCATAAACAGAGCTGCATGCTCGCGGAAGGCGGGCACCACCCAGTCGGTGTCTTCCAGTGCGGCTACAGGCCCTACCTGTGAAGCTTCCTGGCCGCGGATGGGAGCAAATGTTCCCAGCCGGCCCTGCCGCTGCAAAGCGAGCATACGCTCATCCATCAGCCGGCCGAGCAGCATATAATGATGCATTTTTAACAATAATTCCTTCGGCAATTTTGGTTCAAGTTTTTCATCCAGTTTATCGTTTTCGCTAAAAATCGAAAGATACTCAATTTCGTGAGACAGGTTGACCTTAAGTCGCGGCATCTCTTACTCCTTTGTTCGATGATCTTTTTGGCGTAACAGCCATTGCAGTTACCACTCTCTGTTGTAACCATCCAGAATGAAAGAATGATTAATCTGGCCGGGGAATAATTAATTTTTTGATTAATATATTGACAGAAATTGTCCAAATTACTACTGGTGATCGAAATGAATCGTCCAATATTGACAATATTCATCCGCTAACAAAGTGCTATAATCAAAAGTAATCATTTATTGGCACAGGTTTTGTTTGTTTTGGGGGAAAGTGCGGTGTTATTTTCTCTTTTTTGGTTTTCAAGTCAGGTTTGTAAGGCAGATATTGCTATTGGCAATAGTGCTTTCTTAATTTAATAACGGGGAAAGACTTGATCTCTCAGAGAAAGGGGTGATCGCTGAAAATCGAATCATAAAACCAAACATTCACAGACAGTTGCCTGACACTGCTGCCATCATCACAGCCGAATTCAAAGATCAGATCTTGTTGTCAACATTCAAAGACGATTAATCAAAGGAGAAGTCTGAATGAAAAAGATGTATTCGATCTTCGGTATTCTCATGATTGGCATGCTCTTGTTCGCTGCATGCGGTGGAACTCCCGCTCAAGCCACCGAAGCAACCGTCACGATTTCACTGTGGCATTCTTACCATGCTGGCGGCGGCGAAGAAGCCACCATCAATAAGCTGGTCACCGACTACATGACAGAACACCCGAATGTGAAGGTGGATGTCTTGGAGGTCCCATTTGACCAGATCTTCAACAAATACAACACCGAAACAGCCGCTGGCGGCGGCCCAGATATGATCACCTTCCCGAACGATAACCTGTATCAGCAGGTTCAGGATGGGCTGATCCTGGATATCACCGATAAACTGCAGGGGAAACTGGATAAAGTTTCATCCGCGGGCGTGGCCGGGATGACCGTGGACGGTAAATACTACGGGGTACCGGGTATCATCAAAGCCGTTGGTGTGTACTATAACAAAGATACCGTTTCCACACCACCCGCCACTACCGATGAATTGATGAGTGCCGTACAAGGCGGCCTGCGAGTTGGCTTGATTTCGCAAATCTACTTCCAATTTGGTTGGGCTGGCGTATTCGGCGGAAAAATCTGGGATGATACCGGTAAATGCGTGGCCGATCAGGGCGGCGTTACCGAAGCCTGGCAATATCTGCTGGATCTGAAAGCAGCCGGCGCAACATTTGATGCTGACGGCGCCAAGATTGCGTCGCTGTTCAAGGAAGGCCAGCTTGACCTTGTCATTGACGGCCCGTGGATGTTTGGCGAATATAACACCACCTTCGGCGATAAGCTGGGTGTGGCTCCCTGGCCGACCGGCCCCAATGGTGGTAAAGGCGCCCCGCTCGCGGGTGTAGATAACTGGCACATCAACCCCAACAGCAAGAATGTGGATACCGCCCTCGACCTGGCCCTTTATATCTTCGGACAGGCGGGTTCTCAGGCGTATTCTGATACCGCCCTGGATCCCATGGTACGCACTGATGTAACCCCCAAGGACGAACGGATCGGTACCTTTGCCCAGATCGCGGCTGATGGAACCCCTCGCCCGTTGGCGAAGTTCCTGAACGGTTTCTGGGGCCCGTTTGGCGACAATTACACTGCCATGATTGAAGCCCAGATGACGCCTGGAGACGCAGTAACAGCGGCTTGCACGGCCATGAACGAAGCCAATAAATAGGCAGGTTTTGTAATTGACCTTTTGGGAGCGCCGCAAGGCGCTCCCAATCCAATCCGTGAACGTTATTTCTTAAGGAGAAAACAGATGGCTGCAGTCTCTCCTGAAATTACACACGAAGGCGTGAATCGTAACCAGGTGCGAAAGAAAATAACACCTTTTCTGTATCTCTTGCCGGCTTTCATCGTGATGTCTGTTATCACCTTTTATCCCATGGGATACCAGGTGTATATGTCATTCACCGATTACACCATCAAGTATCTGAACCCAAACGCCGGAGCTCCGCCGCTGGTGGGTTTTGAAAACTATCTGCGTGTTTTCGCCGGTGATGTAAAGCTGTCCAATTTCAACTTTTTGAGAACGCTGGCATTCAACTTATGGTGGACGTTCTCAAATGTGATCATCCATGTCTCGCTCGGGATCCTGATTGCCGTCATCCTCAATGTGAAGGGGGTGTGGTTCAAAGGGATTTACCGGGCTCTATATGTACTTCCCATTGTATTGCCCCAGATTATTGTGGCAGCCGTGTTCAGAAATATGTTTGACGCCGATTTTGGCGCAATCAACCAGGGGTTAATGATTATCGGGCGGTTCTTCAACATCCCGGAGGCGGCTTTCCACATACGCTGGATCGACGAAGTACCACCGCCAATCAGTTTTATACCGCTCACCCTATCCTATTATGCTTTGCTGATCACCAATGTGTGGCTTGGATGGCCATTTATGACCATTGTGGCCACCGGCGCTCTGCAGAGTATCCCCAAAGACCTTTACGAGGCAGCCTCCATCGACGGGGCCAGCAACTGGCAGCAGTTCTGGAAGATCACACTGCCCATGCTGAGGCCGGCCATGATACCGGCAACCGTCTACGGGATCATACAGACGTTTAATCTGTATTCATTGATCTATTTCCTGTCAGGAGGTGGCCCGCTTCGGAAAACTGAAATTCTACTCACCGCCGCGTTTCGTATTGTGAACGAACAAGCTTTATACGGCGTGGCGGCTGCATTCTGTATGGTGATCTTCTTTATCCTGCTGGCGTTGACTTTACTCACCAACCAGATTACCCGTGCAACGGAGAGTTACGATGCCTGACACAAATTCAACCAAACCGAAGAGATCCGGCCTGATCCTCAAAAAAACCGAAAAGGCTGAAGCCGGTAAGAAGCTGGGTTTGGGTCGGCAGCTCCTGATCCAGTTGTTCCTGCTGGCGATCGCTTTCATCGTGATCTATCCACTTCTGTGGATTTTCGGCCTGTCCATCGACTCGCGTAATATTTCACGCCCGGTTGAGCTGACGCTTATCCCAAAGAATGCCTCTTTTCAGGCGTATACCGATGTGATTGAGCGGCCGACCGCCAATCCGGTTAGTTTCTGGCAATTAGCGTTCAACAGTTTCCGTCTGGCATTGGGTACATCGGCCGCCTCCGTGCTGATCGGGGTGCTGGCGGCGTATGCCTTTGCGCGGTTTCGCTTCACGGGCAGGCAGATTTTGATGATCATGGTGCTTACCGTATTGATGCTTCCATCCATTGCCACCCTGCCGGCCCTGTTTGTTTTACTGAACAAGATCGTCCTGGGAGGGTTCAACCTGCGCAACTCGCTGCTGGGGGTTGGCTTTGCCATGCTTTCCGGCATGCTGCCGTTTGCCATCTGGAACCTGAAGGGGTATCTGGATACCATCCCCAAGGAACTTGAGGAAGCAGCGTTAATTGACGGATGCAACACCAATCAGGCTTTCTTCAAAATCATCCTACCCCTGGCGGTTCCGGTTCTGGCAGTGACGGCCTTTCTGGGATTCATGAGCGGGTGGACAGAGTTCGCCATTTCCTGGCAGTTCCTCACCAATCCAAAGGACTTCACCCTGACGATGGCGCTTTTCAACATGATTGGTCAGTATGCCGCCGGAACCCCGTGGTCCAAATTTGCGGCTTACTCCATCATGGTGGCGCTGCCGGTTTCAGTGGTGTATCTGTTCCTGCAGAAGTATATGGTTAGCGGCCTGACCATTGGCGGTGTGAAAGGCTAAACAGGAAACGCGGTTCCCTTAGCGGGGAAAAGTAAACAAAACAGCAGATGCCGGCGCGAGTTGTATTGCACCGGCGTCTGTTTTATATTCGCCGGTGTGAAACAACTCAATTGCGTCTTCCAGTTTTGCATCCTTCATGGCGCTGAGATCCGGCTCAAAGTTGACCTCCAGTTCGCCAAAGTTGAAAAACGCTCCCACAATCTGATCATCGCTGTAGCGCCAGAAAGCCCAGATCTGTGAATTGGGTTCTTTCAGGCTGATTTGAAGATATTTTCCAGCGGACAGGGCGGTGTTTTCTTTGCGCATAGCCAATATATGACGATAGAAATTGAGCAGAGAACCCGGGTCATTATCCTGCTCTTCTACTGAAATGCCATCCGCATCCTGAATATACTGGTGTCTGGTGAACCAGGTAGGGGTGCCGGGCGAATTGATATATGTTCCCCACTCCATCGGTTCACGGCGGAACTCGTCATACAGGGGGCCGGTGCCGCGTTTTCCGGTCATGCCGATTTCTTCCCCATAGTAAATCATCGGTACCCCATTGAGCGTGGCGATCAACAAAGCCCCCAGTCGATCTCGCGCCGGGTCCGAGCCGGTTTCACTGGCAGTACGGTCCATATCATGGTTGTTCAAAAAACGTACCAGAATAGATTCGGGGTCAAAGACAGCCTCACCGGCCTTAATCCGATCGGTGGCCAGCGATACCAGCGATTTCCCCGAGATCAGCCCGTCCTGTGAAATGGCAGGATCGCCTTCCAAGGTGAAATACAGCGGAAAATCGAACTGGGCATCAAAGGCATCGGTAAAATAACCCACCTGACCTGACGGTTCTTTGACCCATACTTCGCCTAGCAAAAGGACGTTTGGATTGAGAGTTTTCAACTCACTGCGCATACTGCGCCAGAAGGCTTCCGGTGTGCCCATAGCGTAATCGCAGCGCCAGCCATCAATCCCATCGGTGTAGTCGCCATCCTGGTTTAAATCCATCCAGTATTTCGCCACGTCTAAAAAGTAACGGTTGGCTTTCTCGCTGGCATGGTTGATTGTGGGCATGGAATTGTGCCCCTGATAGGACTGGTAGGTGCTGTGCGATTCGTCTTTCCAGAGGTAAAAATCGGCATATTGTGAGGTGGGGTTTTTGAGGGCATCCACAAAAAATGGATGCCGGCTGGAGGTATGACTGGCGACATAATCGAGGAGGATATACATGTGCCGTTCGTGAGCGGCATTCACCAGTTGGATCAAATCTTCCTTCGAGCCAAACTCGGGATTGATGCTGTAGTAATTGGATACGTCATAACCATGGTAGGAAGGCGAAGAAAAAATGGGGGTCAACCACAATGTGTTCACCCCCAATTTTTGCAGATAATCTAGCGACTCAGTGATCCCTTTCAGGTCGCCTATGCCGTCACCGTTTGAATCCCGGAAACTGCGCACGAAGATCTCATACAGAACAGCTGTTTTGAACCATTCAGGCGAACGGTACTCGGCTGCCTGAACAGATGGGTCAGGCTGGCATGCGGATAAGAGGCTCATAATTATCGCTCCGGTGATGATCCAGCCAAACGTTTTCATATCGATCAGGAATACAGGCTCTCAGTCCGGGCTGCCATGATGAAATCATTTTTGTGCAGGCCCTTGATGGCATGCGTCCACCAGGTAACGGTCACCTTTCCCCACTCGGTGATGATTTGCGGGTGGTGCCCCTGATGCTCGGCCACACGGGCAATTTTGTTTGTAAACTCCATTGCTTCGACAAAATTCTTGAATTTGAATTCACACCGCAGTTTTTTGACATGATCTGTTTCTATAATAGACCAGTTTGGGATCTCTTTCAATAATCCTGCGGCTTCCTGTTCTGTCACCTGCGGTTCATCGCCTTTACAGGCAACGCAATCCATTTGTGATAGTTGATCACTCATCAATCAGTCCCTCCTTCGTGATAAGTGATTTAAGTATACACGAAGGCCCCTTAACTGCCTGCCCGTTGAAATCCCACAGTCCCTTTTGAGGAAACACGAATTGATTTTCTTCGTAAGCCACACAAATCAAACCTGTGATGCCCCATCAACGTCAGCGTAATCTATAGGTAAGTCTTTGAAGCAGACGATGACGACCGTTTGTATGGGACTGAGAGTCATAAACTGATACAGGGTACCACTTGAAGTCATGAGGAAAATACAATACACTTAAGGATAAGCACCTGATGCAACAGGTCAGGAATAGTTTTTTTGATTTATTGGATACGTGTAATTTGAGGAACAGCAATCCTTTGAGGAGTAACCCTCTGAGGAGAATCACTCTAGGGATTGCCCTCATGGAGACCAGAAGCTTATATGAATGGGGAAACAGCGCAAAGGCTCCAGAAACTCACAATTCAAACAAAAATAACCCACTCACACGATCCGGGTCTACTTTCATTCATGAGCTACTTTACGAGAGGAGTAAACTGACATGGCAAGTGTTTCTTTCCGTGAAACAACCAAACGTTTTGGTGAAGTGGTGGCTTTGGATCACCTGAATCTGGAAATCGCCGACAAAGAATTTTTAGTTCTGGTAGGTCCGTCAGGATGCGGAAAGACAACCGCTTTACGCTGCCTGGCCGGATTGGAGGAAATCACTGAAGGGGATGTGCTGATCGGCGAAAAAATTGTCAATGATATGGCGCCCAAAGATCGCGATATTGCCATGGTATTTCAGTCTTACGCGCTCTATCCTCATATGTCTGTCTTTGACAATATGGCATTCGGCTTGAAACTGAGAAAATTCAACAAGGATGAGATCCAAAAACGGGTCAACCAGGCCGCTGACATTCTGGGAATCACCAACCTTCTTTCCCGCAAACCCAAGCAGCTTTCCGGCGGTCAACGCCAGCGTGTAGCAGTGGGACGCGCCATCGTGCGCGAACCAAAGGTTTTCCTGTTTGACGAACCGCTCTCTAACCTTGATGCTAAATTAAGGGTTCAAACCCGTTCACAGATCAGCAAGCTGCATCACCAACTGCAGGCTACCTTTATCTACGTCACCCATGACCAGGTAGAAGCCATGACCATGGCCACCCGCATCGCGGTGATGAATAAAGGGATCTTGCAGCAACTGGACACTCCTAAAAACCTGTACGATCATCCGGCCAACAAATTCGTGGCAGGCTTTATTGGCTCTCCTTCGATGAATTTCTTTGATGCCACGCTGGAAGAAGAAAATGGTAAATTGATGATCGTCAGCGAAGCCTTCAGGATACCCGTTCCGGAAAACCGGGTTTCGCGATACAAAGAGTATACCGGCAAGAAGGTGATCTTCGGGATTCGCCCAGAAGACATCCACAGCCCCATGTATCAGCCCGCCGATGTGACACCCGCCACGGTAAAAGCCCGGGTTGACGTACAGGAATTGATGGGTCACGAAATTTATCTGTACCTGATGAGCGGTTCAACCGATTATGTTGCCCGGGTGGATCCTCGTGTAAAATACCAGATTGGTGAAGATATCGAGATCGTCTTCAATATGGCGAATTTCCACCTCTTCCTGCCCAACGAAGATCTGGACACCTCGCCGTCGATCTAGGCGTATCAGGGTCACATCTTCATTCTGCGTTTTGTCAGATCTGTGGGCCGCTGTCTGAGCGGCTCACACAATTTTTGTACGAATCATTTTGAGAAGATAAGGGAAAGCAATTATGGCACGAATGATACCGGCAGCAGAACGAGTCAAGCGCGCAAGGGCGTTAATTCAAAAAGCCCGTGAACTGCCTCCGCCGGTCAGCCGTATGTTTTTGGATTTATCCTATGTGGCGCAGATAAAGGATATTTTTCGGCAGGCTCGCGATCTGATCAAATTCATCCCGCTTTCTCCCAGCGCCAGCGCAGAAATGAAGGCGGAGGTAGCGGCGCTCAATGACGAGATCAACCAGACTGAAGACGAACTGCTGCATCCGCAGGCATAAGTCTGGGCGGTTTCTAGATCGATTAACGAACCTGATAAATATAGATTTTCCCCGTCCGGGAGATGACATACATTCTGCCGTCTGAGCTGAACTGGAAGTCGTAGACTTGCTGCGGTAAACCGGCCTGGCTGAGAAACTGACCATCTGCTGAAAAGATCTCCAGCCGCCCCCAATCATTCACGAAGATGCGAGCCTTTCCATCCACCGCAATCTTCTGCATAAACTCCAACTGCCCTTTCCCCTCTCCTTCTGTACCAAAACGGTTTAGATAACGGCCATCCGGTGAGAATTTAAGGATGGAATGCACAAATTGACCGGCCATGTACAGGTTGTTCTCGCCATCCACCGCCAGGCTGCAGGTTGAGTCCGTATCGCCGGCGATGGTATAAAAAGCATCTTCCACCTGCCAGATCACTGAGCCGTTTTCATCCAACCGCTGGAGAGTCTCATTATCAATTACCGCCGCAAATCCACCCCCTGGCAGCACCAGAAAATCTTCAAACCACTCATTTTCAATGCTGGTAAACGGCTGCAGCTCCAGGTTGTTTTTCGTATCAAATCGCCAGATGAAATCTTCTGCAGCGGCGTACAGGATCCCATTTTGATCCACATCCAGCGCGTTGATGACAATCTCTTCGTCACTCACATCCCACAGCCGCAGAAATTCACCGGTGGGAGAAAACATACTGATTCGCCCGGTCGAAAAATCCGCCGCAAAGATGTTTCCCTGAAGATCGACGGCGATCTGTTCCGGTTCCGTGAGTTGACCGGGCAGGCTGCCGGACTGCCCAAACGAGGATACCAGCCTGACGGGTCCAAAAACGTTCAGGCGTGCTCCCAAAGTCTCCAGCGGTGCTCCAGGTTGCAGCAGCACAAACAAAAAGGCACAGATCCCGATCAGAATGGAAAGACTGCTGATCCATGCGATTGCCTGAGTCTTTCTCCGTGCCTGAGGACTTGCAGACGTTAACAAATCGGGTGAGATCATCCCGGTCTTCGACATCGTATCGATGATGGCGCTGACGGTTTGTGCAGAGTGTGAAACCATCACCGGGGTGTTTTCCAGCTCAAATATTTGCCCCCCAACCATCGCTTCCACCGAGGTTTCGGCCTGATGACGGCTGATGCCAAAGGTTTTCATCATTCCCTGAACAGCCTGTTCACAATCACCACTGCGGGCAAGCAGGATGATTTCCTTTACTGAATCGGCCCGGCTTTCAGTGAATGAATCGCGATGGGTGCCCCGTGCTCGCAATTCTGCCGGAATCATCACCGATGACGAACAAAACGGGCAGCGCATGGTAAAATCTGAACCTGGGGGGACATCCAATGGGGCTCCGCAGTTTGGGCAGTCAAAGGTTTCACTCATTTTGAATTTCCTGAACGCACACGGATATCTATGAGTCTAGCTCAATTTACCAATAAATCAAACATATGCTGCCGGAAAAGCGCTGACAGCTTGAGAATCATCTCCCTAACGGTATGAGCGGGTAATTAATCCTGCGTGAGAATGTTCACCAGACCTGAAGATTTCCACAAACGAGAGCATATAATGAGCATGAATGAGTAGTAAATATGAATGAAATTTCGATCCAACCCATGCGGCTTGACGATATCAAAGATGTGACCGCAGTACATATTCGATCCTTTGAAGGATTTTTCTTATCCTTCCTGGGACCGCGATTTCTTTACCAGTTGTACCGGTCGATTATTGAAGATGTCAATGGAATCGCCTATGTCGCAAAAAGAGACGGCCAAATTTTAGGATTTGCAGCCGGTTCAACCAAAACGCGTGAATTATATAAACAGATGATTAAGCGACGCCTGTTTTCGTTTGCGTGGGCGTCTGTAGGCGCATTTCTGCGTAAACCGGGTATCCTGTTTCGATTGTTACGAGCTTTTCGTATGCCGACAGAACAGGATGCCATCCCCAATTGCGGTACGTTGATGTCGATTGGTGTCCTTCCTGATACTCAGGGGTATGGCATAGGGAAAAAACTGGTGAAAGCATTTTTGGAGGAATCCAGCAAGCGTTGCGTCACCTGTGTTTTGCTGACCACCGATCGCGAAAATAATGAGAACACCAATGTGTTTTATCAAAAAATCGGTTTTCGGGTAGTTCGCTATTATGCAACACCGGAAGGCCGATTGATCAATGAATATTCGATCTCCATCAGACCTGGTGAAGATCACCTGGATCTATCGGCTGATGCGGCGCTGGACTGGCCTTATGTTCCCGGATAAGGGGTAAGCCGCTAGGATTGCATCTTATTGGATGCAATCCTTTGCCGTATCGGTGGCAAATTGGTATCTCGAAGCTAATCTGCCTGTAGATGAATAGAAAATCACCTGATCCTTGTGGATCGGGTGATTTTTCAATATCAATATGAGGTTCGCTGTGGTTTACGGATGATGCTACCTGGTCTCCTTCAGCAGCAAAGAGGGCAGCAGCGCAAAAAACTCAGTGGCCTTTACAACGTCTTCCAGAGGCACAGAGTCGATGGTGGTATGCGCCGTTTCTTCATCACCCGGGCCAAACCCGATGCTGGGGATTTTAGCTTTACCGGCCCAGTAGATGCCATTGGTGGAGAAATTCCATTTTCCGGATGGGGCATCCGGCAGGCCGATCAACTGGCGGGTTTTCTGCCCGGCGCTCACCAACGGGTGATCTTCCTCCAGCGCCCAGGCCGGGAAGTATTTATCTACCGGGAACACAAACCCGGTGTAGGAGGGTTCCTCATAAAACAATTCTTCGATTGTAATGGAGTCACGGTGTTTCTCCGGGATCAACGCTTGAACCTGGGCAATAACCTCTTCCTTGGTTTCTCCAAAGGTCATGCGGCGGTCAATAAAAATCACCGCTTCATCCGGTACGGCATTGATACTGGGGGTTTTCACGTGCATATCTGAAACGGTGATTTTTCCGTTCCCTAAAAACGGGTGATCGCCCAGTTTGGGTTCCAACTGGCTGATGCCCTGGATGACCGGCAGCAGTTTGTAGATGGCGTTTTCACCCAGATGGTTGCTGGCAGCGTGAGCACTTTTCCCTTTGGCAGTCACCTTGAATTCAAGACGACCTTTGTGGCCGCGATATACCAGCATTTTGGATGGCTCGCCGATCACCACAAAATCCGGGCGGATACCGGGATCCACTTCCACAAAGGAATTGGGAGCGATGCCGTCACACCATTCTTCCATGTTGCCAAAGTAATAAACCGTCCAGCCATCCAACAGGCCTAAATCGCGCGCGATTGCCAACCCATACACCATACCCGGAGTGCTGCCTTTTTCATCACAGGCGCCACGGGCGTACAGGATACCGTTTTCGACCTTGCCTTTGAAAGGATCCCAACCCCAGGCGGATGGATCGCCGATACCAACCGTATCGATATGCGAGTCATACACCATGACTTTGGGGCCGTTGCCGATCCGTCCGAGAATGTTGCCCATTTTATCGAAACGCACCTCATCAAAATGGAGTAAGCGCATTTCCTGAGCGATCCGTTCGCCAACCGGACCGATTTGGGAATCCATACTGGGGATAGCCACAATATCCTGCATCAGTTGGATAATCGCCTGGCGCGACTGCTCAACACGTTGATGGATGGCTGCTGCTGAATCGATAGACTGCGTCATGGAGAATACCGCCCTTTCCTGATCATTTTTTCTGCTCGTGTGTACCCCGATTATACCCAATGAACCGGACAATGTTGACACTCAGGCTGAGAAGCCCTGTTGATAGAATCATGGTCAATTTCACAGGCCGTGATCAATGGCTGCAATATGATTTGGTTTTGGGGAACACTGCCAGTTGGGGACTGATCTGATACCAGTTGAAGGAGATTATGCTTCTCTCTGTTTGACAGCCACCGCCAGTATTGACAGCCCAAATGGCAGCGGCACGAGGTATTCAAGCGGCTTTAAAACCGGTACCAACAACCGGTCGAACAGCTTGACTTGAAAATCGAAAAATTTTGAATAGCGGCGGTTGTGCAGCAGGCGTGCGTTCAATCCCCAGAAAATTGCCCCCAGACGGTTGAAATACTCAATATGCAGCACTTTGAATCCGGTTTGCTCCAGCTTTACCGCCAGTTCTGCTTTTCGGTACCGGCGAAAATGCCGGGCCTGTTTATCCAGTGAACCGTTTAACCCCGGGTGAGCCGGTACCTGTAAAATCAACACCCCCTGGCTGGCAGGCAACAGTGAATTCATGCACCGCAAGGCTTTGATATCATCGGGAAGATGCTCCAGAAGGTTCAGACTGAGAACGGTGTCAAATTTGGAGATTCTCATCCAGCCTGGCAACGGCTGCTGTGAAAAATCAGCGCACACCGCGCGGAACTGGCTGAAAGATTTGAATCGCTCGGCTAAAAATTTGGCTACTTCCGGTGAACTGTCGAGGCCGGTCAACTTATCCACCCGAGGCAGTATCTGCGTCAGGTGGGTTCCGTAACCGCTACCGAGATCGAGCACGTTTTTCCCCAGAAACGGGCTGATCCGTGAAACCATCCAGCGGAAGTAAGCAGGCGCTTCATCCATGCCTGATCTCACAGGTTGAGGGGCGGCGGACCGTGTTTCAGCAGGGGTAGTGGATTGTGTCATCGTTGCGGAACCCTTCCCTTTCAGTGATACTTGATTGATCGTTATCGTTCTCTACTCGACTGTGATTTGCGTATAGACTTCCTGTGTATTCCCATCCAGATCGCTGACCAGGAACCCGACCAGGTATTCACCTGCGGGGGCGTAAACCTGCTCCCATTTCAATGGAAGGCCTGAAAAAGTGATCGTTTCTCCCTGTTCATACACGGTCTCTGTGACGTTGCCGTTATTATCCAGTTCCAGCCATTTTTGTGAAAGGGTGAAGGTATCTCCCTGAACCGGGTAGATCTCGGCTGGAGCCCCTGCATTATCATTGCCGTTGAACCCGAACACCTGGAACAGACGACCATCCTTAAAATGCATTTGCGCAGGACGCTGTTCGCCGTTTTCCGATGAGGTGTACACGCCGTCCACCACATACACAGCTTCCTCGGCTGAAGAGCCATACGCAGACGGGTTGAACAGCGCTACCACCGACTGGCTTCCATCGGTGATGGAAAACAGGGTGGGCTCCCAGTCAAAATCCATGAAGAACGAATCGCTGTCCGGCCAGACCGGGTAATACACACCATTCAGTGATTCAGTTTCAGCGCTCTCCAGATAATCGGTATCCGCCACAAAAGTACTGTTGGAATTGGGATCATAATACCCGGTAAAGAAGTATACATACCCCACATTGGTTCCGCTGATTTCCACACTGAGGGTAATAGTCTCGCCTGCTGAAACCGTTGTGGCAGAAGCATCAATGGATGACAGGCTGATATCACCCCCGCCTGGCGCGCGAACGGCTGCGTCTTGAGGGGGTACTACAGCCTCGGCGGCGTCTGCTTCAAAGGGACGGTCACTGTAATGGTAGCCCAGAAAATCATCCCACAAGGATGCCTCTGCAAACCGGCCGGCGATGATGGTGTACGATTGCAGCCCGGTGTAGGGTGACCGGTACAGCGTAGAATTGGGAAAGTATACTGCCATGCCGGTGGATCCGGGTTTGGATTGTCCGTGTTTTTCAGCCACGATGCTCGCGTTCAGGGCATCCTTCACAGCACCGGCGAGCTTCTGCAAGTTTGCGTCACCGGTTTGCTGGGCGGCGAGTTGGACGAAATGACCCAGATCAATGTAGGAGGGCGGGACCTGTTTGCCAAACACACTCAGATAGGATTGTGAATAATTTCGCGCGCTGGCGACCGGCTGCTGGTCGACATCCTGAAAGGCATAGATAAATTCGTTGAAACGCCGGTTCAGTTCGGGAATAGCGTCAAGATCCACAGCGGTGAGGGTGATATTCCGTTCCAGTTGGGCGGTGAGTTGATCGGCGCTTACCCGTGAAAAACCGAAAAAGCCGCCTGTGCTGCCGCTCTGGTTTAGGAAATCAGCCCGGGCCTGATCATCCAGAATACGCTGATCCTGGGCGATGTAACTGTCGACAATACTGGCAGCCAACTGCGCTCCATCCATACCGGGGTTGTTGAGCAATTGTTCAAATGTGGCAGCGTAAGCCCATCCCAGAGCAGGTTCTGTTTCTTCGGAGGCTATCGCAAAGCGGGCGTACGGCTGGAGCGCGGTGTAAACCTCAATCTGGCTCATCAGGCAGGCGTCCATACCGATCAGATCCAGTTTTTCAATGCCGGTGGCTGCCTGAATTTGGGCCAGATTTTCATCCAGTTCCGAAAGGAATATGAAATCTTCGCCGATCATTTCCGTGAGCGGCGCGCTGCCCGCATCAGTTCCACGGGTTCCGGCATCTGACCAACCGCCCGGCCATCCCATTCCGTGATCTGAAAGGATCAGTGCAAAGCGGTCAGCCGGATAATTTTGCACCGCCCAGGTAACAAAATCGACCAGACTGGAGCCATCGGCCATATTACTTTCACCCACATCTTCCACCAGTTCGGAGTGGATGGTATTCAGATCGTCATCCTGTGAGATGAGATAGCGGCGAGTCGAGCGCCAGTCGCCGTCACCAGAGAAGCCGCTCTGAAAACGATCGAGCTGAGCTACGATGGTCACCTGATCACTGGAACCGGCGCGTTCTGCTTCATTGATATCGATGAAGATATCCTGTTCCAGCACCGGGTCATCCGCGTCCATGTACATCATCACCAGCCACTTCTGGTCTGCGTCACCGCCTGCTGAAGCAAAGGTAGGTCGGGGAGTGCTGCTGGCAGAAGGGCGGGTAGGTTGGGTGAGCGGTTGAACCGGTTGATTCACTTCAGGCGCGTTATCGGTTTGATCGCCGTTGGAGGTCAACAAATAAAAGATGACAAAAATGACCAGCAGAATGATGCCACCGCACCCCAGACCGCCCCGGCCAGGCAATCCGCCACGGCCAAAGGGAAGCCCAGAACCGCCAGATGTTCCTCCGGTTCCCCTGCGAAACGGAGATGGAGCCGGCCCGGTGGGGCCAGAGGCTTTTCGCCTTCGGTTGACATTAATTCGGGGTGTTTGTGACATATTTCTCCTCACCTGAACGCCGGAAGATCACACGGTTGTACTTTTATTATACATAGCGAACGTCAGGCGAACAGCGAAATAACCATAAGAACTATCGTGATTTGAAAAAAACTCTTAGCCATCTTTAATCGTGCTTTTTGGCTTATTACCTCATTTTCATTCCGTTCTCATCCGGTTTTTATCCGGCCCGCATAAACTCCTGGAAAGGCAGGGGGCTGAACTGCCGATTAATCTGTTTCTATTATAGATACAGGTCTTTCTTAAAAACGAATTCATATTCTGTATCTGGTTGAGATGCAGACCATATATAAGAATTTTGGTGGATAGAGCGATGAAGATTAACAATGTATTGATAATTCCATTCATCATATTATTCGTTTTAGGGGGCTGCACCAACATTTCAGGTTTGGACGGCACTTCAATAGCCTACTGGCAGACGTATTACACGAAAACGCCGACTCTCCCCATAACATTGACGAGCACAGCCACCAATACGCCCACCGATACGCCCGATACGTCTACCAGCACTGCAACCAATACACCCACTGATACCCCAACCATACCTACCAGCACGGCCACCAATACACCAACGGACACTCCAACCATTCCCACCAGCACGGCCACCAATACACCCACGAACACACCGACGGATACGCCCACCAACACGTCCACCAACACACCCACGGATACACCGACCAGTACGCCAACGAATACGGCGACCAATACACCCACCGATACACCAACCAATACTCCAACGAGCACACCCACGGATACACCGACCAATACACCTACAAACACGGCCACCAATACCCCCACGGATACTCCAACAATCACAGCTACATGGACAAACACGCCGACATCAACCATCACGGCCACCTGGACGGATACACCTACATTGCCAGTGACCCCGACCTGGACAGACACACCAACCCCGACCATCACTGCGACATGGACGGACACACCCACTTCGACCATCACTGCAACCTGGACGGATACACCCACGCCAACCATCACTGCAACATGGACGGATACTCCGACACCAACCAGAATGGTAACGTGGACTTATACCCCGTCAATAACTTTGACGCCCTCGCCTTCGATCACGACGACCTCCTATCGCACGAAAACCCCCACGCTAACCCTGACGCCTACTCTCTGGCTGACGAAGACGCCCACATCCACATACTGGAAAACCCGCACTCCCACTTCCACATCAACGTTATTACCAACCAGCCAGATCACTTCCACCTTCACCGCTTCGCCAACGATGCAGCCAACCAGTATCACTCCCACAACATCACCCACGACCGGTGTGACCTGGACACCCACCAGTTCGCATACACCGGCGTTGACGCCTACGATGACGCCGTGTCCGATCGTCACGCCAACCCCTTCTCCGTGATCATGGATATTCTTCCGGGAGATAACAGTTAAAGTTGTCTCCCGGCAATTTACAATACCCTGATCGTTCGAGCATGGTAAAATGTAATCCTGTACATGACTGATCCTGCAGGCCCGGAACGTCAATCAACAGGAGCTGACAAGTCACATTATGGAGAATTTGCTGGTCTATATCGTTGTAGGATTTGTCGCGCAAATTATCGACGGCAGCCTGGGAATGGCGTATGGAGTCTCAGCGAATAGCTTCCTGCTCACCACGGGGCTGTCACCGGTTACAGCCAGTGCCAGTGTACATGCCGCTGAAATTGTCACCACCCTGATTTCTGGAATATCTCACGCAAAATTTGGCAATATTGACCGTCGCATGGTGGTACGGTTGCTCATTCCCGGGGTAATTGGCGGAGGGGTGGGAGCGTATATTCTCACTTCTATTGATGGGGACAGGATCAAACCCTACATCACCATTTATTTGCTGATTATGGGGATTCGTATTCTCATAAAAGCCTTCAGTATCAACCATGAACATGAAAGAGAACCCAAAACCGATTTATTGGTCGCTCTTGGATTGGTGGGGGGAACCTTCGATGCCATCGGCGGTGGAGGTTGGGGCCCTGTAGTTACCTCTACATTGATTTCCACGGGTCATTCACCCCGCAAGACAATTGGTTCGGTCAACTTCTCAGAGTTTTTTGTCACATTAACGGAATCGATTGTCTTCATCATTACCATTGGGTTGACTCACTGGACTGTCATTCTGGGTCTGTTGATTGGTGGTATTCTCGCAGCCCCATTAGGTGCACTGCTCACTAAAAGATTATCGGTTAAGCTGATCATGATTATGGTTGGCACGTTGATCGTGTTGTTGCAGTTACGTACCCTGTATCTGCTCTGGTTCTGACAGGAAGAAAAGCTTTTCCTCGTATCCCATCATCTTGCGCTATGACACAGGACAATATCTTTCCCCATCATCATATGGTTGATCGAAACCTGCGAAGCAGCCTGAAAAGCCAGCACCCGCTGGTGATCTGGCTGACCGGGCTTTCAGGCAGCGGGAAGAGCACAATTGCCAATGCACTCGAATACAGACTGGCAACCGTGTTCCAGGCGCATACCTACCTGCTGGACGGTGACAACATCCGCACAGGTCTGAATGCCGGGCTTGGCTTCTCGGTTGAAGACCGAAAGGAAAATATCCGCCGAATAGGAGAAGTTTCCAAATTGCTGTTTGACGCCGGATTGATCACCATCACCGCTTTCATCAGCCCGTTTCGTGAGGATCGGGACCGGGTTCGTGGTATGATCGAACCGGAAGGATTTTGGGAGATATTTGTCTCCTGCCCTCTGGAGATCTGCATGCAGCGCGATCCAAAAGGGCTTTATCAAAAGGCGAAAAATGGAGAAATCGCTGCGTTTACCGGTATCAGTTCTCCATATGAAGCACCCATCTCGCCGGAACTGGTTGTTCACAGTGACCGGTTCAGTGTGGAAGAGTGCGTGGATCAGATCATCAACGCCATGATTAATAAAGAGATTATTGGAAGGCCAGGATAGAAAGTAATTTTATGGGACATCTGGACGAGCTCGAAAACCGAAGCGTATACATTTTACGCGAGGCATACGCCAATTTTAAAAATTTGGGTATGCTCTGGTCGATGGGAAAAGACAGCACGGTGTTGCTGTGGTTGACCAAAAAGGCATTTTTTGGTCATGTACCCTTTCCACTGGTCCATATTGACACGCATTACAAAATCCCTGAAATGATCGATTACCGTGATCGCCTGACGCGTGAATGGCGGCTGCCCATGGTGATTGGCGCCAACGAGGAAGCCCTGGAACAGAAAATGACTTTCCCGGATGGCAAAGTAGATCGCATCACCTGCTGCAGCCTGTTGAAAACGGAGGCTTTACGGCGTACGCTTACCGGCGAGGGTAAACGGATGCGTTTCAACCACTCGACCCAGCAGTATGAAGAAGATCCCAATCCTGAACCATTTACCGGTGTGATTGTTGGAGCACGAGCCGACGAGGAAGGGTCGCGATCAAAGGAACGGTATTTTTCGCCGCGCGACAAACAAAATGAATGGAATATCGGCGAGCAGCCCCCCGAATTTTGGAACCAGTACAAGACGGATTTCGCCCCCGGAACCAACGTGCGCATTCATCCGTTGCTGGATTGGACCGAGCTCAACATCTGGGAGTATATTTTGCAAGAAAAAATCCCCACTGTATCGCTGTACTACAACCACGGCGATGGGAAGCGATACCGTTCGTTGGGTTGTTATCCATGCACCTTCCCGGTGGATTCAGAAGCGAGCAATGTGGAAGAGATCATTGCCGAATTAAAGGTAGGACGCTTCGCGCATATTGCTGAACGATCAGGACGCGCGCAGGACAAGGATGACGGCGGTGGACTGGAAACTCTCCGGCGGGAAGGATACATGTAGTGGAAACATTAACGGTGAACGACGATCTGGCATTGGATGCCCGCGAAAAGATGGATATTGTGTTTGTAGGGCATGTGGATCACGGCAAGAGCACGGTCATCGGCCGCCTGCTGGCGGATACCGGCACGCTGCCCGAAGGAAAATTTGAGCAGATCCAACAGGCCTGTGAGCGCAATTCCAAACCTTTTGAATACGCCTATTTGATTGACGCGCTGAAAGATGAACGCGCCCAAAACATCACCATCGATTCCGCGCGTGTATTTTTCCAGTCAAGTAAACGGCATTACATCATCATCGATGCCCCCGGTCATATCGAATTCATCAAAAACATGGTCACCGGCGCATCACGGGCGGAAGCCGCGGTGCTGGTGATCGATGCGCATGAAGGCATCCAGGAAAATTCCCGCCGGCACGGTTATCTGCTGTGGATGCTGGGCATCAAGCAAATTGTGGTCGCGGTAAACAAGATGGATCTGGTGGATTACCGCCAGGATGTCTACGACTCAATCCGTAAAGAATATGATCAATTCCTGGGTGAAATTGGCGTCAAGCCGTTGTGCTACATACCGGTTAGCGGCCGCCAGGGTGATAATGTAGCCTCGTTAAGCGCGAACACCCCCTGGTATCAGGGTTACACCGTGCTGGATGCGCTCGACAGTTTTGAGAAAGCCAAACCCCTCACCGATAAACCTTTCCGTCTGCCGGTGCAGGATATCTACCGCTTCACACTGTACGGTGATGATCGCCGCATTGTGGCCGGCACGGCATCCAGCGGCACCGTGAATGTGGGTGATGAACTGGTTTTTTATCCCTCCGGTAAAAGCAGCCG
>CAZHMZ010000036.1:0-26555 GCA_964532655.1 uncultured Anaerolineaceae bacterium | reverse complement strand
TCCATGTTGATGCGCGTCAGCAGGTCGCGGTACCACGCGGCGTTCACGTTTTTGTCGGCTTCTTCCTGCTGTACCGCCAGCTTTTCAAAGATCTCGCGGGCGGTGTACCAGAAAGAAAACGCCTGCCAGTTCTCGCCGGTTTTCCAGAAGGTGATGCCCTGCATCCAGGCGGCTACCGCACTGGCATGGCTGCCTTCCGGCAACTGCTCACGTGCCAGTCGCAGATATTCTTCAGCAGCAGCCGGATCCTCGAGTGAGAAAAACAAAGCGGCCAGTTGAAGCAGCAGCTCAGGATATTCCAGACGGTCCGGATTTTCACGGCTGTGCACCAGCGCAGCATCGATCATCTGCTGTCGTTTGTTTTCATCCACATCCGGATCGTTGATATGCCGCAGCATGGCCTGCGTGGTGCGGCGCAGGTGCGTTGCCTCAAACCGGTTCAGCCAGGACAGGGCATTATCCATGGGATACCAGATTCTCCAACCGGTCGATCATCTTTTCCAGCACCTTGAAGGTTTTCTCCACCGGTTCGGGGGTGGTCATATCCACACCGGCCATCTTGAGTGCATCCAGCGGATCTACCGATGAGCCGGCCTTGAGCATGGAGAGATAGCGGTCACGGGCGGCTGTGTCACCGGCCAGAATGGGTTCGGCCAGGCCGTGCGCGGCGGAAATGCCTGTGGTGTACTGGTAGGTGTAGTAATTGGAATACAGGTGCGTGGAGAACTGCATCCACAGGCTGCCGGCGCGTTCGCGGTCGACCACCACATTGGGGCCGTAGCCTTCCTGAAGGATATCGGCCATCAGATTGGTCAGATAGTCGGCAGTAAAAGCACCGCCGCGTTCCAGTTCAGCATGCGTCTCCAGATCGAAGATGGCCAGGCTGGGCATGATGAAGAAGTAGCGGTGGAAATTGGACATCGCCTCGTCGATGACGCCCATCTGGAAAGCGGGATCGTCGATGGTATCGAATAAATAAGAACGGACGATGGCCTGGTGGAAGTTGGAAGCCACCTCAGCAACAAACAGGCTGTAATCCGAATAAACCAGCGGCTGTTCTGCCCAGGCCAGCAGCGAATGCATGGAATGGCCCAGTTCGTGCGCCAGCGTACCCAGCGAACCCAGTGATTGATCAAAGCTCATCATGATGAACGGTTGGGTCCCGGCAGCCCCAGATGAGAACGCGCCAAAGCGCTTGCCCTTGTTGGGATGATAATCCACCCAGCGCAGGTCGCGGATGCCGCGCCGCACATTTTCGGCATAGTCATCGCCCAAAACCCGCACGCCTTCTACAATCAGATCGCCGATTTGCTCCCAGGTCACCTGCGGCATTTTGTCGATCAGATCGGCACGGGTATCATACACATGCATGGTGTCCAGCTTGAGTGCCTTCTGGCACACTTCCCAATAGCGATGCCAGACGGGCAGGTTTTTGCGGTAGGTGTTGATCACGTTGTGATACACCTCCACCGGCAGAAAGCTGGGGGCCAAAGCCGCTTCAAGACTGCTCTGGTACTTCCGCGCTCGCGCAAAAAATACATCCTTGCGGTATCCGGCTGACAGACAGCTTGTCATGGTGTTTTTAAACGCCAGATGCGCGTCGGCGTAGTTTTCCCAGGCGGTGCGGCGAAGCTCACCATCCCGGCTGGAAAGCAGTTGAGCCATGTTGCTGTGGTTTACTTCATGCTTGTCGCCCTGGCTGTCCATGGTGGGCTTGAAGGTTAAATCAGCCACGGCCAGAATATTGTGGATTTCAGAGGCCGCCTCAAAGGGATCGGTTACCTGACCCAGCAAAGTCTCCACCTCGGCGCTGCGGATGTGCGGAGCCTGTCTTTCCAGATTGTAGAAATACTGTTTGTAGACCTGGAGCCCGGGCTCGGTTTTCACCCATTCATGCAATTTATCAAAACCAATTTCCATGATCTCAGGTTCGGTGAAAGCGGTGACGGTCATAGCGCGCGAAGCCAGTCCGCTGATCATACCCGCCATCTCGGCATAATTCTGGTTGGTGGCATCGACAGAATAATTGAGGGATGCATAAATGTAGAGATGATACAGTTTTTGTTTCAGCTTCTGGCTTTCATTAAGCCACTCCAGCAATACTTTGGGACTGCTGCCGAGTGTACCCTGGAACTTTTCTGCTTCGGGTAAGGCAGCTTCCAGTTCCGTGTAAGCCTTTTTCCAGGCTTCAGCATTCGGAAAAATACTGGCAACATTCCAGGTTTCGTTTTCCGGGATTTCGGCGCGGGCGGGAAGAGTTTGGGTGGACATTGGTTGTTCCTTTCATCCAATTTCGTTGATGTGAGTATTATAATTGCTCGTGAGACCCCAATGAGTATACAAACAGGATTACAGGTGTTTCTGGATCACAGGGAAAAACTCTCGGGTGCCCGGGTAGGGCTGGTGACGCACCCGGCTGCCGTTCTGCCCGATTTATCACACAGTCTGGATGCGCTGCTGGCATCGGGCGTGAAGATCCATGCAATATTTGGGCCGGAACACGGGTATCTTGGATACCAGCCTGACGCTACCGAAGTGGCTTCCACTTTTGATCTGCGTACCGGGCTGCCGGCCTACAGCCTGTACGGAGAACAGCGGGAACCCACCGCCAAGATGCTTTCAGGGTTGGATATGCTTTTGTTCGATATGCAGGATGTGGGGGCGCGTTTTTACACCTTTATCAGCACCCTGTATCACATCCTGAAAGCAGGGGGTATCTACGGCAAGCCGGTGATGGTGCTTGACAGGCCTAATCCGCTGGGCGGCTGCCCGGCGGTAAGCCCACTGATTGATCCCGGCTACGAATCGTTTATCGGGATCGCTTCCATGCCTATCCAGCATGGCATGACGGTTGGCGAACTGGCCGGTTTTATGAATGACCGTCTTTCGCTCAAGGCTGATGTACTGGTGATAAACATGGAAGGCTGGCAGCGCGAGATGAGTTTTGGTCAGACTGGATTGCCCTGGGTGCCCACTTCGCCCGGAATCCCGCAGCTTTCCAGCGCGTACCTGTACCCGTGCACCTGTTTGATTGAGGGTACCAACCTTTCAGAAGGACGCGGCTCCAGCCGGCCCTTTGAGGTGATTGGCGCACCCTGGGTGAATGGCTGCATCCTGTCTGAGGCGCTGAATGAGTTGGGTCTGGAAGGCGTCAGGTTCCGTCCCACTTACTTTTCGCCGTATTTCAGCAAACATGCCGGTGAGATATGTCAGGGTGTACAACTGCACCTGACCGATCTGACGCGCTTTCGGGCGATCCCGACCGGTATCGCCATTATTCAAACTGTCATGAGACTCTGCCCACAGTTTCATTTCCTGGAAACCAGTTGGGAAAGCCCACATCCGCATTTTGATCTGTTATTGGGCAACAGCAGGGTTCGCCAGCAAATTTTAAATGGCGACCCGCTGGAGAAAATCACTGCCCCGTGGACGGACAGCCTGGCTGTTTTTGAACAGCAGCGCGCGCCGTTTTTGCTCTATCACTAAACCTCTATTGACAGACTTACCAACCGCTGGCGTTGAACAGAATCTCCAGCAATTCAGCGCGTTCCTGCCCTGTAAGGATGTGCGGCTGCGCGTAATCCACCAGGTAGGTGGGAATCAATTCCGTGCTGATATAGCGGTTGTCGTAGAAAACATGCCGGTCAATGGTTCCCTGCCGGAAGGGCTTTCCCACCGAATACTGGTCAAAAAACAGGTTCCCCAGCCCATAGTGCAGAAAAGCCTCGCCGTAGAACTCCATCCCCTGCGGGCGGTGTGATTGGCTGCCGCTGACGATGATGGCCCCGCTGTCGGCCAGGCGATGAAAATCACGGATTTGCACTTCCTGGGCTTCGTACAGGTCGTATTCGTTGTGTTGGATCGATACGATCGGCAGATACCCGTCAGAGGCAAGCTGCTCAATCCGCGCTCGCATCTCATCAAAGTCGCATGGAACAGCCCCGGGTGAGGTATCGGTGGCGGTGGCAAAGGCAGCCCCCTTGGCGTTGCAACCGATGAAAGCCAGCCGGTTGCCGTTATGCTCCATAAACACCGGCTGCCGGCCCGCCTGCAGCGTGCTTCCACCGCCATAAACCGGCCAGCCTTCTTCCTCGTACATCTGCAGTGTCAAATAGATGGCTTTCTGCCCCCAATCCGCCAGGTGATCGCCGGTCAGCTCGATGATATCCGTTCCGATATACTCCAGCAGCTCAATGTAAGACGGGCTGCTGCAAAACATCATACCGGTGCGCTGTGGTTGAGGTTCAGGGCAGTTCTCTGCGAAAGACACCTCATTGCTGATATGAGTGATATCCGCCGATTCCAGCACCTGGCGCACATATTCTCCGGGGTACGTGATGCCTTCCCGTTCCATGGTATAAGCCGTCGAGCGGGCCAGGGCCGTCACACCGGTCATGGCCAGCACAGTCAGTTTGGAGGGGTCGCGGTTGGCAGCGGTGATGAGCGGCTTTTCGCCGGACTGCACATCGGCCAAGAACTGCTCGATGGCAGATTCCTGGCCTCCCAGACCGATAGAGAGGGTGATCGCGTAATGATCCGCGTCAAAATCAGGATGGATGGGGGAAATACCATCGATGGGCAGCACCTTCCAGCGCGGCTCCAGTTGATCAAAGGGGATGATGGCGAACGCGCCGGTTTCCCATGCGGTATCCAGCAGATCTTCTTCAGGCAGCACTTGAATATTGGAGTTTTCTGATTCTCCCCAGCTTTGCGTGAGGGCATCAAAAACCGGCTGGCTCATCAGCAAGACGCGATCTGTAAAATCAGCATCGAGATGACCCTGCCAGGCTGCCAGCAGGCTGGAGGAAGTCACCTCTTCGATCAGGGTGGGGAAGGGGGCTGCCAGCGCAAGAATCCAATGCGCGATCCGGTTTTGATCCGTGTAGGTGATGCTCACATCTGCTGAATCCTGGTCAACGGTTTGCCATCCGGCAGGTAATGCGAGTGACCCCGCAGCAAACTCCGGCAGGGATGGATCAACCCGGACGGTACCGGCTTCCGTGCTCTGCGTGGGAGATGCGGACGGTTCGGCCCGCTCTGGGGTGCTGGCAGATGGGGATGTCAGGCTGGTGGATGAGTCGTTTGTGCGGCCTGAGGGTGGGGTCTGTAAACGGTTCTGATTGCAGCCGGTAAAAATTAGCAAAACGAGGAGAACGGTCAGAATCTGAAAGGAGTTATTTCTCATCCACATACCGGTTTCCGCTGTGATGACTGCTTATGCAGGATGTTTCGAGAGTACAATTGATCCCATGGTTCATGATTCAATTATTATCTCACGAGTGTAAGGAATTTTACGATATGACGCATCCATTCTATGTGCCTGAAAGTGCCATGGCGATTGTCGCTCATCCGGATGATATCGAATTCAGTTGTGTGGGTACACTGGCCCGTTGGGCGCAAGCCGGGGCCAGAATTTGTTATGTGTTGTGCACCAGCGGTGATGTGGGTATTGCCGATACCTCCATCACGCGTGAAGAAGCGGCGACCATCCGCGAAGAAGAAGCGCTTGAAGCTGCCCGTATCGCCGGCGTGAGCGATGTGGTGTTTCTGCGCGAACCGGATGGTCTGTTGCAGGCCACGCTGGATCTGCGCAAAAAGCTGGTCCGCGAGATTCGCCGCTTCCGCCCGGAGGTGATCATCGTTAACGACCCCAGCGATCTGTACCCCAGCGATGATTACATCAACCATCCGGATCACCGGGCTGCCGGGTTGGCAGCCCTGGATGCCACCTTTCCGGCTGCGGGCCAACCTCATCTGTTTCAGGAGCTTGAAAAGGAAGGCCTGCATTCGTTCAAGCCTTGTAAGGTGTATGTGATGACCTGGGTTAACGGGAAAGAATTTGTATGCATCGATGAAACCATCGACATCAAGGTGCAGGCTTTACGGGCGCACAAAAGCCAGTTCATCGGCTGGGATCCGGAAGAACAGATCAAGCTGTGGGCTGCCGAGCGGGCCAAAGGCAAGGAAATGAATTACGCCGAGAGCTTCCGGGTGATCTCACTGGTCAATGAAGAGGATTGCCTGGCCAAACGTCGGGCTCGATAAAGCGGTATTATGTTTCAATATAGCCGGCCTGATAAATCAGGCCGGTTTTGTCGTGCGGGAACGGTTCTTGCAAGATATGCAGAAGAACACATCCACCATTTCATCGTGAAAGAAAAGAACCCGTCCGTATGAAATTAAAATTTTTGTTTCTGCCTGTCATTTTCGCAATCGTTCTTCTTCAGATCTTTTCCAGTCAGTGTAATCGGCTGGATGAAACCCAGTTGTCTACCCGACCCGGTCCGCAGGGGAACCCGGTTGTGCAGGTGGAGGGGGTGAGCTATTTTGTGCGTGACTGGCAGCCAGCAGCCGGTTGTTACCGGCTGATCGATTTGAAATGGATTGAATATCACCTGGCCTGGCGGGTGAACTCTGACCGGTGCAGCGGGGAAAGCCGGAGCGGGTGATCGTAAGGGGGGAAGACGGCTTTTCAGAGAGATACCATCCACGAATGGCCGGCGCGAAGCGCCGACGAAAACGAATGAGCAGGAAAGACTATCATAAAGGAACAACGCTGAGAATCACCAGTACCGCTCGATCCTTTATTCGTTTATTCGTTTACTGATAAACCTGAAGACTTTGGAATCACAAATATGGACAGAAATCCCATTCGTTGACGGTCGATCAGAGAAAGGGCCATCCACGAATGGCCGGCGCTGCGCACCGGCGGAAACGAATAAACGAATAAACGGGAAAGATTTCCTTAATTGTACAGCGCTGAGAATCTCAATGCCGCTCAATCCACCATTCGCTTATTCGTTGGCCGGTTGAACTGGGGACTGGTGGACGTACACTGCTGATCAGCGCTTATCTCCCATTCGTTGATGGTATTTTCCAGCACGATTAATTAAATCAAAAGGCTGCCCCATTCAGATCGGGTAGCCCTGATGATTCGTAAAAGGCGTTCCAGCCAATCTACCTAGTGGATGGCGAACATCTCCTGCACCAGCGGCCAGATCACTTCCCAGCGCGGGCCAAGCACCTGGGCGCCTTCGTTGGTGACAAACGGGGTCACATAATCACGGTTGACGGTGCGGTTATCGATGCCGTCAATCCCGATCCTCAGCACGGCGGCTCCCAGACGGGGCCACTGCCACACCGGCAGATTGGTATCTATGTTGGCCAGCAGCACCGGCACCACCACGGGCAGGCGCGCCCAACTGAGCGGGTTAAGCATCTGCTTTGCCACGGCTTTGACAAAAATCTGGCCGCGCTCCATGCGGAAGAAGTCATCGCTTCCGGCGCGGTCACGCACAAAAGCCAGCGCCTGGTCGCCATCCAGGTGATGCGTGCCGGGATCATAACCACCGGTGGCTTTGTCCAGGGTGATATCCACCCCGCCCAGAGCATTCACCACACCTTTGAAGCCCTCAAACTTGAAGCGGATATAGTACGGGATCTGCACACCGAAATTGGCTGTGATGGTATCCAGCAGGGCCTGAGGCCCGCTTCCGGCTACATTTCCTTCGGCAAAGAAGTGCGCGGTATTGATGCGGTTCTCACCCACCCCCGGGATCTGCACCCACAGGTCGCGCGGAACTGAAAGCATGCCCACATAGGGCTTGAGCGGCTGAACGGTGACCATAATGATGGTGTCCGAACGGCCCAACGCGGTGCCCTCTGGCGCTCGGTCAATGCCCATCACCACAAAATTGACCGGCGTGGGCAGCACCAGGAAAAAGACCATCGATACCAGGCAACCCACCGTCAGCATGAGCAGCAGCGGGATGAGACAGGTACCACGGCGCCGTTTTTGTTTGGGGGTTGTAATTCTGACAGCCTGAAAGGTCTCAATCGGCTGCGTCTGGCGTATGCGTGCAGCCTGATTGTATGGATCCCGTCTCGGGTAGTTTTGGTTCATCCGGTTTTCATCCAGTTTCTATTAATCTCAGGCTGTGCCGCAGCGGTCTTCGGGCAGGAGACCGGCCGGGCAGTGTACAAATGCCTGCCCGGCTGCAGCAGTGCAATCCACAGCCGAACAGGCATTATACTCACTTTTTCAAAACCCGGTCTGACCGCCTGTCAATCACGGGTGTAAGCGGGGGTCACCATACCCATCGAATTCTTGAAGTACGGCGCCCAGGCTAAAGTAAACACCTGAATCTGGATGTCGGTCTTGCGCGGGTTGATGGTCACACGGGTTAATTCCTCGGTGGCGGGATCCACTTTGGCGGCCAGTTTTTCCATTTCGGCATCAAACTCGGCCTGCAATTCCTCGAGCTGCTGCTTGTAGGCATCTACCGTATCTTTGGCGCGTTCCACATCCTGTTTGGCGCTGCTGGTTCGCCCTGCGCCGCGCGCGGCAGTGGCTACCTTGCTGAGATTGCTCTTACTCACCACCTTGCGGCCGGTAAATGCACCCAGCAGGGTGGAGCCCAACGATATGGCGGTCTGGAAACCAGCCTGTTTGGCCTGATCTTTTTCACGTTCCACAGCCTGCTCGGCTTTGCGGATTCGCTCTTCCAGCAGGGCGATTTTACTGGCGTATTTCTTCTGCAGCGCGTCCTTGGTATCGTCGCGCATCTCACGCGAGGCCTGTTGCAGGCGGATGCGGAAATCACGCTCGCTTTCCTCAGGGTTGGATACCAGACCGGTGCTGGGGCTTTGCAGCAGCTCCAGTTTTTGGGTGGTGTAGATCCAGTCGGTAAAGCCCTTACTCCAGGCGGTATAGCTTTTTCCTTTGCTCCCTTCGGCGGGCAACTCATGGAAAACGGCTCGATCAACCGGTCCCTTGTCCAGGTCGCCCGGTTCGATCTCGATGGGACTGGTCTGCTCCCAATCGACTGCCATGATTTGATCGGTGATGGGGGTCAGGAAGAACAGTTCCTTCTGTTGATCCATCTGCAGTTTTGTGTTGACAAAGCGCACTTTCGACGATCCATACAGATAAGGCATGTACACAACCGTCTCATCTGTTCCGGCGCGCTTACCCAACGGCAAATAGCAGCACGAGATCTCAGGGGGCAGAGCGGGAGGAGCACCGGCTGCGACAGCCGCTGCAGATGGAGTCACTGCCGAGGCAGCGCTGCTGGCGGCAGCGCCGCTGGTTGAGGTGACTGAAACCGCAGGAGCAGCCTGTGTCGAGGTAGCCTGGGCGCCAAAATTGGCACGGATGGGATCGGTCAGTTTTTTGATGTGGTCACGGGTGAGCGGGCCGCGCAAGTACGACATGGCCCAGCGAGTCTGGAACACCTCAGGCACGTCTTCATGCGTGTTGTTCATTAAGAATACCCGGCTGGCCAGCCCGGAGATGAGGGTTTCCATCTCCTGACGGTCAAATGCCATCCCTGAAGCCGCCGAAGCGCCTTCCAACCCGTCCAGCAGGCGGGCTTTGTCGCGTTCGGTTTGCAGACGCCCAATAAACCAGGTACCGGTATTGGACAGAGCTTTGTAATCAATATCCACCGGATTCTGGGTGGCCAGCACCACCCCCAGACCAAAGGCGCGCGCCTGTTTGAGCAAAGTAAGCAGTGGCAGTTTGGAGGGCGGATTGGCGATGGGCGGCAGATATCCAAAGATCTCATCCATGTACAAGATGGCACGCAAACTGGTAGTGCCGGACTGCGTGCGAACCCATCCCAGAATCTGGTTGAGCAACAGCGAGGTAAAGAACATGCGCTCGTCATCGCTCAAATGCCCGATGGAGAAAATGGCGATGCGCGGTTTCCCCTGCGGCGTATACAGAATCTGGTTGATATCCAATGGCTCACCTTCCAGCCAGGCGTTGAAACCGGGGCTGGCCAGCAGGTTGTTGAGCGAGAGCACCAGCGAGAAACGTTCTTTGGAGGGGTAGAAGGTCTCCAGATCCAGGACGCCGATCTTTTTAACCGGCGGGTTCTGAACCTGCGTGATTAATGAAGCCAGGTCGAGATCCTGACCCTTGCGCCAGGTTTGATCCAGGATGGTGGACAGCAGGATATGCTCCCGGCTTTGGATGGGATCCGCCTGAATGCCCACCAATGCCAGCAGGCTGGATACCGTCGAGCTGATCCGGCTGGCGAAGGTTTCACGATCTTCGATGACCTCCGGAGCGGGCGCGGCAAACGATTTGAGGATCGAAACGGGGATGCCGGCGCTGCTGCCCGGGGTGTAGATAGCAAAATCCACCGCATTGCGCAGCTTCTGGATGCGGGCGCCGTCCTGTCCCCAGAAAGCCAGCCCTTTAGCCCAGGAATCAGCCTGTTTTTGCGCATAGTCCTCCGGGGTCAGCCCCTTCTGGCGGGCTTCATCCAGGTTGATCCAGGGCAGAAAGTCTTCTCCGCGCAAGTTGGGGAAGGTGAGCAGCAGGTTACCCAGGTCACCCTTGGGATCAATGATAATGGAAGGGATATTGTCGATGGCGGCTTCTTCGATCAGGGAGATACACAAACCGGTTTTGCCGCTGCCGGTCATGCCCACGCAAACGGCGTGCGTGAGCAGATCTTTTGAATCGTACAGCAGCAAACCGTCCTTCATTTGGGCAGTTTTCAAATCATACTGCTTGCCCAGGTAGAATACACCCAGCTTTTCAAAGTCTTCCATATTCATTTCCTCCATTTATGACAGATACTTGATATAGCTTCGATGAGCCTTGTGAAAAACAATTTTCAAATGTTCGTGTTCCGCCCAACTGCGGTAATTCCCTTCATCTACCTGCAACGATTCGGCTGATTCAAACCCCATTGGCTTACCAGATTGATACATCTCCATATACATCAGCGCGGTGGCGCCGCGTCCCTGATGTTCAGGCAGCAGACCGTATCCGTTGAGAAGCAGGCGTTTCGATTTTCGGGGTGCCTGCATCAGGGTGATCCAGCCAAACGGCAGCAGCCTGCCCTTTGTTTGTCGTAACGCATCGGCCACATCAGGATACGCCAGAATAAAGCCCACCATCTGGTCACCGTACAGGATGAACTTGATCAATTCCGGCCGTACAATGGAGAGCAAACGCGAGGCGGTGAGGGCAAATTCCTCTTCGGTGACCGGGTAAAAATCTCTTCCCAGAGCAAATGAGGAATTGAATACATCGCCTAGCGGTTTGATCCACTGCCGCAGTTCCTCCTTGCTCGAAAAGGTTTTTACCGAATAGCAAGTTTTAGCCTTTACCTTCTCGGCAAACCGTTTCATTTCATCGGGCAAGGTGTAGTCAGATGGCAGAAAACCGGAGAAATGATCGGTCAACTTTACAAACCCCGCATCCATGACCAGTTCATCGTAGTATGGATCATTATAAGCCATGCCGGCTGCCGCGGGGTACTCGAACCCTTTTACCAGAAGTCCTGTGCCGTCAAAGCGTAAAAGCCCGCGCGGACCGGTCATTTCCGTCAATCCCCGTTTGACCGCCCAATCACAGGCTGTTTGAAACAACACACCCGACACCTGTTTATCGTTTACCGCATCAAAATAGTAAAAGAGGCCGCACTGCCGGTGCGTCATTTCCGAGTGATGACGGTTGTGAATGACGGCCAGGCGGCCGAGTGTTTGCCCTTCGCTCTCGGCGATCAGAAAGTCGACATCAGCATGGCGGTAGGTGGGGTGCCGATCGCGATCCATATTGAAGCGCATATCATTTACCAACGGCGGGATCCAGTTAGGGTTGTCATGGTACAAATCGAATGGAAACTGGATAAAGCGGGCAACATCCTTTTTGTTGTATGTATCGAGGAATCGAATTTTCATAATCGTCCGGGAATCAAAATTTTAATATCCCTGATTATAAAAGATACCACCGTTATTGAAGACCGGAAAATTCATCCGGAATGCCCCATGGTTTGTTTGGTTGAAGTGAAAAGGCCGCCGGATTTCCAATTCTAGGTGTTGATAATCATCGATCTGGCGGCCAGTAATACATTATCCAGTAAAAATATAGCAGAGAGATTTTTTGTGAGCCTAACGGTTGGCTTTACTCAACTGTTCCAGCAGCGTTTGCGCCACTACCTGCCCAGAGGCTGCACGGTGTTCTTTTTGCCCCATCGCGGTGCTTTTCAGCAGCGCATTTGCCAGGGCCTGTAAATCGCTGTTGCCTGATTGCTTTGCCTGCATGTACTGCATTCCGATCTGCAACACATCTTTCAGGTCAAATTTTCCATCATCAGCCTGAGAGCTCCCGCCCATCAACCCCGAGAGTAATGCTTGCACCGGTGATTCGGCGGTTACCGCCGGGACATTTTGATCGGCCGGGTTAACTGCGTTTGTCAGAAGACTGGTGAGGAAATCGGCCCCGGGATTTGCCTGTTGAGAGGAGGAGGCTTGAGTGCCCAGCATCCCGGTAAGCATGTTTCCCAGCAGATCTGAAGAATCACCATTGGGAGCCGCAACAGTTTGCTGAGCCCCCATCAATGTCTGCACAAAATCCAGTGCGCTGTTGGTGTCAATTTGCTTTTCGGAAAACTTTTGAGACGCTTCTTTTAAGCCACCAGCGTATAACTGAGCTGTTCCGCTGGGTATTTTTTTCACCAATTGTTTGCTGGCGTAATTTAGCTGTGTGCTGACCGGAGCGCTTTTTTTCTTTTCAACCGCTGAACTTATCACATTGAAAATGTCGACCATATTGTCGCCATGATCATGATGTAACTGATCAGCGTCATTGATATCCTGCTTGTTTTCATTAAGGGCACTGGCGACGGCTCGAAATACTTCATCCAGATTCGTGGACGTCATGGCGTTAATCCTTTTTCAGGTCAGCAGGTAAAACCGGGATGGTTAATTCGACGCCCGGTCTGATCAAACCCGGGTTATTGCCTATAACCCCTTTGTTGGCTTCATAAATGACCATCCAATAATCACGGGTGCTGTGGCCGTAATGTTTTTGGGCGATTCCGCTGAGAGTATCTCCCTCTTTAATGATATATTTGGCAAGCACCGGTTCGGGAGCGGGTGAGGGCTTGACAAATTTAATATCCCGCCCATCCACATCTGCACGAGGAGACGGTTTAACCGACTTTTGGGCCTCAATTCTTGCCTGTGCCTCCGCTTTTTCTCGAGCGAGTTTCTCTTCGGCCAGTTTTTTGGCGGCTGCTTCTTCAGCCAATTTTTTTGCTTCTTCGGCTTTCTGTCTTTGTTCCTGGGCCTCTCGTTGCATCCTGATTTGCTCTTTTGCGGCAGCTATTCTCGCCTCGCTCTCCTTTTTTTGCGCGGCTTCTTCAGCAGCCTTCCTGGCGGCTTCTTCGGCGGCTATTTTGGCTGCCTCTTCAGCAGCTTTTTCGTCGCGTGAACTTAACGCATCACCAATCTTTTCGAAAATGTTCTTTTTCTTTTCCTGATCCTTCTCTGCGGTCATTTTGTGTCCTTTCTACTATTCAATGGTTATCTGAACGCAATATGAATCAGTTCGGTACGATGATTCCCCCTAAACCCGCCTGAACAGCGGACCCCGCTGTCATTTCATTATACACATTTTCAGGCCAAATTTCACGGCCTAACCGTCGCACCAGGCTGGCCCTTATCCAGCGTTTTTACTTTTCGCGCAGGTAAGCAGGCAACACCGGGATAATCAATTGAATACCGGGACGGATGACAGCCGGATTATCTCCGATCGCCTGGCGATTGGCTTCAAAGATGACATTCCAATAATCTTTGGTGGCATGTCCGTAATGCATTTGCGCAATCCCACTGAGCGTATCGCCATCTGCCACGGTGTGCCGCGCCAGAACCGGAATGGCTGCGGGTGGATGTGTGCTGGTGAATTCCTTGCGCTCAAACTCTTCTTCCGCGGTGCTGCCGGTCTCGCGATCTTTTTCCTGGCGGGTCTGTTCTCTGAAACGTTCCGCTGTTTCATCCAGCAAATCCCGTGTTTCCTGTTTTTCCTGTCTCACCTTTTCTTCCAGCATTTCGCGTTTTTCTTCCACGCGCGCTTTGGTTTCGGCAATCGATTCATCCCTTTCTTTTTTCATTGCCTCGCCTGCGTCCTGCGGGCCTTCTTTTCTACGCGGGTTCAGTGCGTCGCCAATTTTCTTTAAGAGATTTCTATCTTCTTCTTTGTCCGAGCTTTTTTCCATTCCTGCCTCCTGCTTGCATGGATGGTTATGATTTCAATACGACAGCCGGGCAGAGATCATACCTGTATATCACTCCACCCTCAGGCATGAAATATATTGATCTGTTTTCATTATAGCATCTGGGTATTTTACTTGATTCGGGCCGATCACCTGCCAGAATCAAACCAAGCCGGTCGGGTGAAAGTAAATGCTGCCCAACCGGCAGGAGAAGGATGGTACAGACTCAGTGACTGAAGCTTATTTATCTTGAAGGGCGGGCGGCAGTTCAGGAATGGTGAGTTCTACGCCTGGTTTGATCAGGCCAGGGTTATCGCCGATGACAGCCTTGTTCGCTTCATAGATCACCATCCAGTACTCGCGGGTGGCATGCCCGTAGTACTTTTGAGCGATCCCGCTCAACGTTTCATCTGACTGGATGGTGTGCATTGACAAAGAATTCACCTTGCCCTGTGCCTTATCTCCAACCGGTTGCGCCTTCAATCTGGCCGCGAACTCTTCTTTTCTTCTGGCGTCGTTTCTTTCTGTTTCGGTCATGGGGTTTCTCCTGAAAAAGATTGGATCATAAACACAATTCAATCGATTGCCGGGCGAATCTGGTTAATAAACCGGAACCGCCTTTCAGGCGCAAATCCTGTGTTCGTCAGGTGATACATTCATTATATATCTGCCGCTCGTAAAAAAACTCAATCAAAACCTTGAAAAAACATCCCGAAATCGGTATGATTGATTCATCATCCCGTAAGTCATTTTCTAATCATCATAAGGAGCCAGTATGGAGAGCATCACGCAAGTTCATCTGGTCGACCTGATCAACAGGCAAGGCCCCCTGTGGCTTGTTGATCTGGATTGCTCGAATCTTTGTTTTCGTAACGCCGGTTTAAAACTGGCAGATTTTACCGGATCAAAACTGGTCAAGACCGATTTCCGCAACGCTGAATTGAACGGAACCATCTTAATTGATGTGGATTTATCCGGAGCGGATCTGTCGAACGCCAAGCTTCTGTATGCCAAGATGCATCATGCCAATCTTGAGGGAGCCAATTTGCAGGGTGCGGTTTTGACCGGAGCCATTTTAGTAGGGGCCAACCTGAAAAAAGCCAATTTATTGGGCGCCAACCTGCAAGACGCCAACCTGGAGGGCGTTGTTTTTGAAAACACCATATTACCCAGCGGGAAAACACGTTAGGGTGGTTCTAATATTGCAGCGATTTAGATAATTTTTATCCATCTTGCCATTTATCTCATCGTTGCATAGAAAACAGGAGAAAATTGAAATGGAAATGACTCGCTTTCAATTGTTCGATTTGTTGAACCGCCCCGGACCCATCTGGTTGGTGGGAGCGAATCTGGAAGAAGCAGATCTTCAACGGGCAAATCTGCGCGGCGCCAATCTCAACCGCGCCAACCTGAGCAGCGCTTTTCTTCATCAGGCCAATCTTGAAGGCTCCGATCTTCGAGACGCGGATATGGAAAAGGTCAATTTACGCAGCGCCATTTTGCGCGGGGCCAACCTGCTCAAGGTCAACATGAAGAACGCCGATCTCAACCTGGCTGATGCCGTTGGGGCTGTATTCCGTGAGGCCATTCTGACAGGAGCCAATCTGGAGAGCACCAATCTGCAAAACGCGGTGCTCGAAGGAGCCGATTTGCGCGGAGCCAACCTGAAGAATGCCATCCTGCGAGATGCTGTCATACAGGGCGCTATGTTTGACAATGCCATACTCACCGGGGCCGTGATGCCCGATGGTACGCTGCATACATAAATTGTCCCGGTCAACTATCACAATTCGTTCTGTAATCAAACGGTCTCCACCTGTGAGGGTGGAGATCGTCACGATTTACCGGCTCATTTTACTCAAATCACCGACGATTTCAGGGAATGACCTGTATAATCCAGAAAAACTTTGGCGAGGTCGATTTTGAATATTCATCAACAGCGTTATCTCCCAGGGCTGCAGTTAGCCGTTTCGCAGTTGGAGCCGGCGGAGCAGCTTGGTTTTCTTATAGCGCAACAGGGTATCAGGCGGATCTTTTTTGTAGCCTGCGGGGCACCCAACCGGGTGATGGAATCCATCCAATACTGGATCGACTGCTACGCGGTGGGTGTGGAGACGCACCGTTTTTTCCCGGCCGAGTTTATCCGGCAGGCGCCGCGCCGGGTGGATGAAAATTCACTGGTCATCCTTATGTCCGATTCCGGCAAGACCCCTGAGGTGCTGGAAGCCGCGCGCTTTATCCTGGATCACTACCGCTGCCGGCTTTTGGCCGCCACGGGTAGAGCTGAATCTCCTTTGGGGCAGATGTGCCCCCTGGTGATTACGCACGGGGAAGGCGCGGTGGGGTTTGAGGCCAAGTTTATGGTGCTGCTGGCCTTTTTATCGGGGTGGATGCAGGGCTGCGGTGAGTGGGATCTGCACCAGCAAATTATGACCGGACTGGCCGCCTTGCCGGCAGTGATGGCTGAGGCGGAAGAGCAGGCTGAAGCACGAAACCTGGAACTGGCGACGCGGTACGCCAATGAAAACTTTTATCTGGTCACCGGCTCAGGGCCATCACACCCGGTGGCTTACAGCCTGGGCGTCTGCATCATGATGGAAGCGCTGTGGATCAAGGTATTCGATGGGCCGGCGGCCGAATTCTTTCACGGTCCTTTTGAGGTGGTGGATCGTTCAGTACCGGTAATGCTTTTCATGGGTGAAGATCCCAGTCGGCCGCTGGCGGAGAGGGTGCTGCGTTTTTGCGAACGTTTCACCGATAAACTGATCCTGTATGACTCGCGTGAGTACCCCATGCTCGGCATCCCGGCTGAAGCCAGACCGATCCTGGCGCCGTATGTGTTGGGAGCGGCCTCATATCGGTATGCGTTTCATCTGGCCGATCTGCGCGGGCAGCCACTCAGCACACGCCGCTATATGGGAAAGGAGCAGTATTGATGCTGCGCATCATCGGGGTGGGTGATAATACCGTCGACACCTATGTTCAAAGCCGGGTTCGCTTCCCGGGCGGGAATGCCGTCAACGTGGCGGTGATGGCAAAACGGCTGGGAGCGGAGGCTGCCTATCTGGGCGCGTTGGGAGAAGATGAGCGCGGTAAACTGATCATCGATTCGCTGACAGCAGAAGGGATTGACCTGACCCATACACACATCTTGCCCGGGGTAGAAAATGCCTGGGCCGAGGTGAATCTGATCGATGGCGACCGGGTTTTTGGACGCTACTCCAGTGGGGCGGCAGCTCTGCTTAAGCTCAATGAGGATGATCTGGCGTATATTCATACATTTGACGCCGTCCACTCCAGCATTTACAGCTTTCTGGAGGATCAAAAAAAGGAATTGCGCCAGGCCAGCCGCTTTCTTTCCTTTGATTTTTCAAGTCATCTGGAGGAAATGCCACTGATCCAAAGCTGGCTGCCGTATGTCGATCTGGCTGTCCTGTCTCTGTCAGAGGCGCCCAACGTGGATCCTTTATCGATGGCGCAAATGTTGAAGCAGGGTGGAGCGGGTATGGCTTTGATCACCCGGGGGGAGGAGGGCGCCTGGTTATTGACCGAGACCGGTATGGTGCATCAGGACATGATTCCAACCCGGGTGGTAGACACCATGGGCGCCGGTGATGCCCTGATCGCAGGTTTCCTTACGGAAATTCTGGCAGGGAGCGAGATCCCCATTGCGCTGAAGAAGGGAGCGGTTTTTGCCGCAGAAAACTGTCGGCATGAAGGTGCCTTTGGATACAAACAACCCTTTTGAAAGGGTTGTTTTTTTTACTAAAACGCGTCTAATTTCGTTATAGTCCCTTATAGCCCTGTGGGAGGATTGAAAAAACGAATTTCACAAAAATGCCAGTCAAAATTCCTGAAAATTGGCGTATAGAAAGAAACGAGAGTATACTTGAACAAAACCCGCGCAGGATCGTGTGTAGAAAGAATCGACCCGACAACCAGGAGATGAGACTCACTGTCTGCCGGATCTGCAAACCGGGCTGTATGTGATGAAATCGCGAATAAAGGATGCTTATTGCCATGGAGAAAGTCACTACCTATTTAGACCTTGTTGAACGCACATCAAATGTACTGGCACCCAGTCTGGCTCAGGATTGGCCGCTGCTCCCGGCAGTGAAGGCTGAAGGCGTCTACCTGTATACCAGCGACGGCCGCCGGTATCTCGATTTTACATCAGGCATTGCCGTGACGAATGTGGGGCACAACCATCCGCGCGTCCTGGAAGCAGCCATTGAGCAAATGAAAGTTTTTTCGCACAGCGCGGTAGGGCTTACCCTTCACGAACCGCTGCTGAGGCTCACCGAAGTGCTTCCGCAGGTAATGCCAGAAGGTATGGAGATGTTCTTCTTTGGCAACAGCGGCGCCGAGGCAGTGGAAGGCGCCATCAAACTGGCCCGCTTCGTAACCAACCGCACCGGTATCATCTCGTTTGCAGGCAGTTTTCACGGACGCACGTACGGCGCCGCTTCTGTGACAGCAGTCAAGGCAAAATACCGCCGGCACATCGAACCGCTGGTTCCCGGTGTTTATTTTGCCGATTATCCCTACACATACCGCTGCCCGCTCGGGTCAAGCCCTGAACAGGCGCTGGCCTGGAGCCTGGACAGCATTCAAAAGATATTCGACCGGTTTATCCTTCCTGAGGAAGTAGCCGCCATTCTGGTGGAACCGGTGCAGGGCGAAGGAGGCTATATTGTCCCGCCGGCAGGTTTCCTGCCGGCCCTACGAGAAATCTGTGATCAGCACGGTATCCTCCTGATCCTCGATGAAGTGCAAACCGGTTTTGGCCGCACCGGGCAGATGTTTGCCAGCCAGGTATTTGGCGTACGGCCGGATATCATGGCCATTGCCAAAGGCATTGCCAACGGTTTCCCCATGAGCGCCACGGTTTCCAGCCGTAAATTGATGTCACAATGGCTGGCCGGTTCGCATGGGACTACTTTTGGGGGCAACCCGGTAGCCTGCGCAGCCGCCCTGGCAGTGCAGGAAGTGATCGAAGAGGAAAATCTGCTGGAAAATTGCAGAACGATGGGTCAAAAGATGCTGAGCCGGTTCCAGGAGTTTGCTCAACGGTATGCGTTTATCGGCGAAGCCCGTGGATTGGGTTTGATGCTGGCGCTGGAATTTATCAAACCCGGGCAGGGAAAAACCCCCAACGGGCAGGCCTGCACAGCCTTTTTGGAAGGTTGTCTGAAACGCGGTCTGCTGGGATATATGGCCGGTTTGAACGGTCAGGTTGCCCGCTTTATGCCGCCCATCACTTTAACGAATGAACAGGTGGATGAAGCATTATCCATCATGGAAGAAAGCCTGAATGAAATCCAGGCCGCAAATGAATAATCGATAGATTTTTGTGAGATGACTAAACAGGAGAGAAAAATGAAAAAGCAATGGATCGTCGTAACCATTTTGATGGTCACCGTATTGCTGCTGTCCGGCTGCGCCAAACAGGCTCCCGCCAACCGCCTTGAAGCCATTCAACAGGCCGGAAAAATCGTGGTCGGTACCTCGGCTGATTACGAGCCCTGGGAATTCAAGAATGAGAAAGATGAATTCGTCGGGATCGACATGGAAATCATGCGCGAGATCGGTAAACGGATGGGCGTGGAAGTAGAATTCCAGGACCTGGGTTTTGATACCCTGGTTGCCGCTGTACAGACCGGAAATATCGATGCCGCGATCGCTGCAATGGCCTCAACGACTGAACGGCGCGAGCAGGTGGATTTCTCGATGGCTTACTACACCGGTCCCAACGTTATGCTGGTGAGAGCGGATTCCGATATCTCCTTCACGGATCCTCTGGAAGCAGCCAACTACAAGATTGGTACCCAGTCCGGCACCATCATGTACTACTGGGTTGAAAACAACCTGATTAATCCGGGCTTGATGTCAGGCGATAACGTTCTGCTGTACGAGCGCAATGAACAGGTCGCTCTGGATTTACAGGCCGGCAGAATTGACATCGCCATCATGGATCTGGAACCGGGTAAGCAGTTCGTCGCGGATCCGGCTTACGGGTTCAAGGAAGTATGGCGCGGCGTGATGGAAACCGAGGGCCAGTCTATCGCCATCATGAAAGGCGAGGACGAACTCAAGGCGGAACTGGACAAACACATCCAGGCGATGATCGACGAGGGATTTGTCGCCAACCTGCTGGCTGAGTACGGTGTAGAGTAGGCGGAAACGCTCGCGGAAGAATAATCGATACGGAGATGGGGGAACCTCCATCTCCGTCAGTTAATCAACAGACGCAGGAGACTTCATAGATGGAATATTACGATCCGACTTTTCTCTTTTTGAAACAGGAAGACGTCATTGCAGCCGGCGCTTTAGATATGAAAGCCGCTGAAGATGATGTTGAGTTAACCTACAAACTGTTCGCCAACGGTCAGGTGGATCAACCCCACAAACCGCTGATGCATTTCTCAGACCCCGTAACCGGCCAGGAAGAATACTACCTGACGGTTTCCATGCCGGTGTATGTGGGCGGTGAGGTGAACCGGGTTGGGCACAAGTGGGCCGCCGAATCGATGGACAATGCTAAACGTGGCGACATGCCCATGGGCATCGATATCGTCCTGCTGCACGATCTGGAACATGCCATCCCGCACGCTATCATGGAAGGTGGCCTGATTACCGCCATGCGCACATCTGCTGTGGCCGGTGTGGGCGCCAAATATCTGGCCCGGCCGGACTCAAAAATTGCCGGCTGCATCGGTGCCGGTGTGATTGGCCGCACCATGATTATGGCTTTGAAGACCGCCGTGCCTTCTCTGGAAGAAATTCGCCTGTTCGACCTGAACAAGCAGCGTATTCAAGACCTGATGCTCGAGTTCAAGGATTACGTTCGCGTGGTAGAAGCCGGCAGCGTTCAGGAAGCATTTGACGGGGCAGACATTGTCACCTCTGAAACCACCGTTAAACACAACCTGGTGAAGGACGAATGGATCCCTGAAGGCAGCTATTACGCTCACATGACCCCCTACGAAGCTGAAGACAAAGCTTTCCTCAACACCGATCTGCTGGTGGTGGATAACTGGGATACCCTGAAAACCTGGAGTTTCTTCCCACCCACCCGTATGGTGAAGGATGGTCAGATGAGCGACGATCGTCCGGTCAACCTGGGCGATATCATCATCGGCAAAAAAGCCGGACGCACCAGCCCCGAGCAGCGAATCCTGTTTGCCAATTTGGGGATGGGCTGTCTGGATATCACCATGGCCAACCGCATCTACCTGAAAGCCAAAGAGATGGGCATTGGCCAGCAGTTGAGACTGTGGGACAAACCGTTGTGGATTTAGTCACTTTGTGAGAGACGGGCAGGAGGGTATCCTGTTACCTGTTGTATGAGCAGGGTATCCTCCATTAGTTTACTGGTAATATGGATTTTGAGTAAAGCGAGTATGTAGTGGATGTAATCCGCGATCTGGTTATCTATATTTTGCGCGGTCTGGAGGTGACGCTGAGCGTCACGGCCATTGCGCTTACCTTTGGGTTGTTATTTGGCTCGCTGCTGGCTCTTTTGCGGGTATACGGCGGAAAAACACTATCCAGAATCATCACCTGGTATCTCACCGTAATCCGGGCAATGCCGCAGGTTCTGTTGTTGTTTATCATCTATTTTGTCATTGCGTCTATCATCCCCATGTCGGCATTAATAGCCGGTTCACTGGCGCTCGCGATTATCAGCAGCGCCTATCAGGCTGAGATTATCCGTGGGGCGATTCAGGCCGTACCGCCGGGCCAAATGATGGCCGCCCGCGCCATGGGGATGAGCCGGGTTAAATCCATCTGGTACATCATCATTCCGCAGGCATTCCGGCATGCCATTCCACCCTGGTCGAATGAAGCAGCCATGCTGATCAAAGATTCATCGCTGGTGTACATTCTGGGCGTACCCGAGATTTTACGTCAGGCGCAGTATTACAGTGCGCGTACTCACCAGCCGTTTCTGGCCTACATCACTGTGGCGGTTATCTATTTCATCTTAACCTTCCTGACCAACCGGGGTCTGGATGCACTTGAGAGACGGGTTCGGATCCCGGCCTGACCGGTAGAAAAGGGTTATCGTGGCGAAAACCATTGTAAAAATTGAAAATGTTCACAAAGCCTACGGCTCCGAAGAGGTGTTGAAGGGTATCACTTTAGACGTGGCCGAAGGGGAAGTGGTTGTGTTTGTTGGACCCAGCGGTACCGGCAAGAGTACACTGCTGCGCTGCATCAACCTGTTAACGGTGCCGGATCAGGGGCGAATCTGGGTGAATGATGTTGAGATCACCGATCCCAAAGTGGATATTGACAAAGCACGCCGGCACATCGGGATGGTGTTTCAGGATTTCAACCTGTTCACCCACCTGAGCGCGCTGGATAATGTCATGCTGGGGCTCACCAAAGTACTGCATATGCCAAAAGAAGAGGCTCGCGTGCGCGCCATGAAGGAACTGGATCGGGTAGGCCTCTCCGAGAAATACCACAGCTATCCGGGTCAGCTTTCCGGCGGGCAAAAACAACGGGTTGCCATTGCCCGTTCGCTGGCAATGGACCCCATCATCATGCTGTTTGATGAACCCACATCGGCGCTGGACCCTGAACTGATTGGCGAGGTGCTCATGGTGATGAAAAACCTGGCCGAAAGCGGTATGACCATGCTGTGCGTGACGCATGAAATTGGGTTTGCCCGTGATGTTTCTGACCGGATTGTGTTCATGGAAAAGGGCGTCATCGTGGAAGACGGCACACCGGCCGTTATGCTCGAAAACCCGCGCCTGCCTCGCACGAAGCAATTCCTTGGCAAAATCAGCCAGCTTCATTAATCATGGGTAGCAGCAGATAGTCAGGTGATGGATGAGTTATTTTGAATATTTGAGTATAGCTTTACCCGGTTTGTTCGAGGGCTTGCTGATTACCCTGAAGGTAGCCGGTGTCTGCCTGGTGATTGGCCTGATCATCGGCTTTCCGGCAGCACTGGCGCGTACTTATGGCCCGCGCTGGCTGAAAGCAGCGGTCACGTTTTACCTGGAAATCTTCCGGGGCACACCCATTCTGGTGCAGTTGTTTATTGTGTATTACGGTCTGCCCCAGTTCGGGATTACATTTTCGGCGTTCACTGCCGCGTACATTGCCCTGGGATTGAACAGTGGTGCGTACCAGGCTGAATACTTTCGCGGTGCCATCCAGGCCATCAGCAGCGGGCAGATGATGGCAGCCCGTTCGCTGGGGATGACCCCGCTTCAGGCCATCTGGCATGTGATTATCCCCCAGGCTTTTCGATACGCCCTGCCGGCCTGGTCAAACGAGGTGATTTCGATGATCAAACTCACCTCCATTGTGTATCTCATTGCGGTGCCGGAGTTGATGTATATTGCCAAGGAATTGATCGCCCGTTATTACAATCCATTTGAAAGTTATCTCACAGTAGGTATCTTTTATCTGGTTGTGATTGCCCTGCTGACCATCATTTTGAATCAGATTGAGAAGAAAATGACCATTCCCGGGCTCGAACCGGTAAGCGGGCGTTCGTACTGAAATCCAATGGTTTACCAGCATCCCGGAGAAATCCGGGATGTTTTGTTTAATCCACTCAGGTCGATGGATTCACGAACTTGTCTACCGGACTCTGGCTCTATTCTTGTAACCTCTATCCATCAGGCAATCATGTAAAAACAGTCGACCCCTGTGCAAAGCATGTGGCCAGAGTACATTGATAAATGATCACACCACGCACGGCGAATTTGGATCGATACATCGTTTGAGACTCAGGTTGTCTAATCGTCGTTCAGTCTGTCATACAGAGTACGCAGGAAAGGTGGGGAAGATCGGATGACAGTCATATCAAGCGACTCTATACATCACCTTCGCACCTCAAAATTATCACGTCAATTTGAGGGGATGTTAAAAACCATGCAGCCGCTGCTGGAAGAGAAATATGGCAGGGATGACGCTCTGCAATTTCGCCAGGACGCGGTGCATCTTTTTAATGAGCAGGTACTCCCAACGATCCCGGATATCGGGGGGCGGAAAAATATTTACAATCCGTATCTGCAGGAGACAGGCATGGCGCTGGCGCTATACCGGCTGGTCAAAGCCCGGGGAGGTACACTGGAAACAGCAGGCGAATTAATCTATCGGGGCATGTTGATGGTGATCGCTCGTTACCCCAGGTTTTTTCTGCATCTCTACGGCCGGTTAAGTAATTCCAAACTGGCTTATCCGCGCATCCGCAGGGGCTCGCTCCTCTCCAAACAGCGCAAGTATCCGCTGGATTGGGTGTATGAGTTTGTCGAGGGAGACGGTCAATCGTTTACTTACGGGATTGATATGCTGGAGTGTGGAATTCTGAAGTATCTTGACCAGCAAAATGCGTTGGAACTGACACCGTACCTCTGCGCGATAGACTATATCACCTTTCAGGCTATGGGAGTTGAGCTGCAGCGAAAAGAAACGCTGGCAGCAGGCTGTCAGCGTTGTACGTTTCGCATTATTGTCTGGGGAAAACCCGATTTACCATCCTGGCCGCCGGTACTCCCGGGCCAGGAGCAACCAAAGGGTTAGCCCGGCAGCGATTTGCTTTCCACACGCATCTGATCCGGCAGTTCTTCAACCACACCCTTCGCCGTCTGCCCAACGACCTCCAGGAACACCTCGGCGACCATTGGATCGAATTGCGATCCAACACAGCGCCTGATCTCCACAACGGCCTCGTCATGCGTTCGGGCTTTCCGGTACACACGGTCATCCGTAATGGCGCCGTAGGAATCGGCCAGGCTGAGTATTCTGGCGCCTAACGGAATTTCACTGCCTTTCAGGCGGCTCGGATAGCCTGTCCCGTCAAAGCGTTCATGATGGGCGCGGACGATTGGCGCTACGTTTTCGAGCCGTTTCACGGGCGCCAGAATGTTGGCTCCAATTTCGGGATGCTTCTTAATCAGTGCCCACTCTTCATCATTCAGTTTCCCCGGCTTGCGCAGAACCTCGTCGGGGATGCCGATCTTTCCAATATCGTGCAGCCGCATAGCCCAGTTGATGGCCTTAATCTCGTCAGCAGAGCAGCCTAAACGCCGGGCGGTGAGGGTGGCCAGCAGTACCAAACGGGCGCTGTGATCACTGGTGTAGCTGTCACGCACATCAATGGCGTTTGCCAGGGCAATCACGGTTTGGAAGAAGGATTCTTCCAGTTGATCATGCAGCCGGGCGCGTTGAATGGCGCTGGAAGCCTGATCTGCGATGGAAGACGCCAGGCGCAGCTTGTCGGCATCGAAGGGTTCGCGATTGGCATGCCGCCGTTCACCCAGCACCAGGATGCCGATCGGCGTTTCGCCGATACCCAACGGGTAAATACACAGGCTGTGGACGTGTTCCAGATACAGGGCTTCGCTTTCCTCAGCGGTCAGATTGGATTTATGAGCCTCCAGAACTACCGGTGTTTTGCTGTGAAGCACCTTCTCATAATATGGATACAGAATGCCGGGGTCTTTTTTGCCCAGCCGTAAATCATAATCAAGCCCGGCCACCGGTTGAATAGCACGGCAGGTATACGACCAGTCATCTTCGCGCATCAGGATGCGCGCAAAGGTCACATGGATGCTGTCCAGTACGTGTTCCACCACCTTGTTCAAAACGGTGGCCATGTCGTCGGTGGCAACCAGCTCGCGCGAGAGCGTGTACAGCGCATCCATCTCCTTGCGGCGGGTCTGCTCTACCTTGTAGAGACGGGCATTCTCAATGGCGATAGCGGTCTGGTTGGCCAGTGCAATCACCGTGGCCTGGTCATCCTGTGAATAAGGTTGTTCCGATTTCTTCTCACCCACAGTCAGAAATCCGATTAAATTCCCCTGCACTTTGAGCGGAATGTACAGCTCGGCATTCAGGTTTTTGACCCCGTCATTTTCCAGTTCCATACTACCAAACACATCGGGGAGCAGGCGGATATCGCGGCGGGTGATGACCTGGTTGGTGATATTCAGTCTGGTGACCAGGGGATGATCTGGTTTCAGGCGGATGTTGGTATTGGTGCCCAGATTTCGCTGGGTGATGAGCCGATAATCCTGGAAAGGGTTTTCCTTCAGGAAGAAGGCCGCTTTGTCGATATGCAGGGTGGACACAATTTCGTCCAAAATCATATTCGCCAGCATATTGATCTCGAGGAAAGAGGCCGCTGAACGGCTGATACGCTGGAGCATCAGGCTGGAATCATATTTCTCACGGAAAAACAGTTTGTCGATCCACGCCTGGGCCCTGTCGCGGATGGGCTGGACAATGATGGCTGAAAGGATGGCTACCACCATAGAGGTGATCAGGATCTCAGCACCCTGAAAACTGGCAAAAACGCGGATGACCAGCGTGATGATGAAGAAGTACGTGGCGCCGATGATGGTGGTGGGGATGAAATAGGTCAGACTTTTACGGATGACAACATCGATATCCAGCAGTTTATGCCGCAGGACGGCGTACGTGAGCACTACGGCCGCCAGCACGTTCCCGGCGATATCGATGGGGTATTTGCCCAACGGGGTAAAGTTGACCAGAGAAAACAGGACGATG
>CAZHMZ010000035.1:24452-27075 GCA_964532655.1 uncultured Anaerolineaceae bacterium | reverse complement strand
GAAAAATTCAGCGCCAAAGTGCGCGACATCAGTGAATTCCTGGATGAGATCCCGCTGGAAAAACCCGCCGGCCGACTGGAAGCGCGCGTGACCTATCACGACCCGTGCCACCTGCGCCGCGGTCAGAAGGTGTGGAAACAGCCGCGCAAGCTGCTCTCCATGATCGACGGCGTGGAATTTGTGGAGATGTCAGAAGCCGACTGGTGCTGCGGCTCAGCCGGCAGCCAACTCATCACCCATTATGAGACCTCCACCAAAGTGATGGATCGCAAAATCAGCAACCTGGCCGATACGGAAGCAGACATTATCGCCTCGGGGTGCCCCGGCTGCCAGATGCAGCTTCACACGGGCATCAAGCGTCACGGCCTGAATGTACGCGTGGTTCACCCCGTTACTTTGTTGGATGAAGCCTACACGGCAGCAGAAAAGACGGAAAAACATGGAAAATAACCTCATTGAAAAACTCGAACAGGCCATTGGCAAGGCCTATGTGCTGCGCACGCCTGAAGATCTGGCCGTGTACGGTTATGACGGTACCTTCGCGGAAGGGAAACCGGATGTGGTGGTTCTGCCCGGCAGCACCGAAGAAGTATCCAAAGTGGTGAAAATCGCCGCCGAAACACGCACCCCAGTGATCGCGCGCGGCATGGGCTCCGGCCTGGCCGCCGCCACCGTGCCCTTTACCGGCGGGATTGTGCTGTGCATCAACCGCATGAACAAGATCCACGAAATCGACACCGAAAACGCCACCGTGCTGGTGGATGCCGGTGTGGTGACCGCCGATTTGCAGACGGCCGTGGAGAAACTGGATCTGTTCTACCCGCCTGATCCCTCCAGCATCCGCCATTCCACCATCGGCGGCAACATCGCCTGCAATGCCGGCGGGCCGCGCTGCCTGAAGTACGGCGTCACCGGTGATTACGTGATGGGGCTCACCGTGGTGCTGGCCGACGGCCAGATCCTGAAAACCGGCGGAAAGCCCATTAAAGATGTGACCGGTTATGACCTGAACGCTCTGTTTACCGGCTCGGAAGGCACGCTGGGCATCATCACCGGGGCGCTGCTGCGTCTGGTGGCCCGCCCGCGTTTCGCCAAGACCGCCCTAGCCGAGTTCAACTCGATGATGGATGCCTCGCGCACGGTCAACAACATCATCCGCGCCGGCATCACCCCTGCCTCGCTGGAGTTGATGGATCAGACGGCCATCGTGTGCATCGAAGAAGCCATGCATCTGGGTCTGAACACCAAAGTAGCAGCCTCCATCATTCTGGAAACGGACGGTTCCGATGAAGCCACCGTGCAGCGTGAGATCGAGGCCTGCGCCCACATCTGCAAAGAGAGCGGGGCCAGCTCGGTAAATCTGGCCAAAAATGAAACCGAACGCGCCGGTTTGTGGAAGGCGCGCCGTTCCATGTCGCCGTCCCTGGCGCGTAAGGCCCCCAACAAGCTGGGTGAAGACATCACCGTTCCGCGCAGCGCCATCCCGGCTGTTGTCAGCCGCCTGCGCGAGATCAGCAACCAGTACGGGCTGCCCATCGTCATCTTCGGGCATGCCGGTGATGGAAACCTGCACCCCAATATCCTGTTCGACAAGCGCGATCCTGATCAATGGGCGCGGGTAGAGAAGATGGTAGCTCAGGTGTTCCAGGCTTCACTGGATCTGGGCGGAACGCTCTCCGGCGAACACGGCGTGGGCGTATTGAAGCGCCCGTATCTGGAGAAGGCGCTGGGGCCGGTATCCATCGCGGTGCAGCGCGGCATCAAGCAGTCGCTGGACCCGCTGAATATCCTCAATCCCGGCAAAGTGTTTGAGATGTAAGGGTAAGCACCCCACCCTTAGTGAGCATCTGAAAAAAGCTTTTCCGGGGTGGGGTATTCGTACATAACACAGATAACCGGTTCAAACCGTAGCGGCGCACAGTGTGCGCCGTTTTTTTAAAACCATCAACGAATGGTCAACCATAAATAGAAAATAACGTTTGACAAAGAAACAGCCTTAATCACCGGCAAACGAATAAACGAATACTGACCAGCGTGCGTTTTATTAGTATATTCGTTTTCGCAGGTGTGCCCCTGGCACACCTACAATTCGTTGATGGCAGGATGAAAACCATCAACGAATAATCGACCGTACGTAGTAAATAGTTTTTTATGAAGAGTTAGCCGTAATCACTGGCAAACGAATAAACGAATACTGACCAGCGTGCGTTTTATTAGTATATTCGTTTTCGCAGGTGTGCCCCTGGCACACCTAAAATTCGTTGACGGTCTGTCCCCGGTCTGGACAAAGACAAATTGGGGAGGTTCATGAACCTCCCCTACCTGTTATAAAACTATCTGTTTTACTCGAATTCAGATACAACAACCTAACAACTTACTCATGCCGCAATGCTTCGATCGGATCCAGCCTGGCGGCGGTGTTGGCCGGGATAAACCCAAAGAAAATCCCCACCGCAGCGGCGGCAAAGAAGGCCAGCGCCAGCGACGAGGGCACCACCACCGTGTTCATGCCGCCAGTCCTGCCAAACAACCAGGCCCCGCCCACACCGGCCAGAATACCGATCAACCCGCCAAACAGGCTTAAGATGAGCGCCTCCGTCAGGAATTGCAGGCGGATATCATC
>CAZHMZ010000035.1:3661-24352 GCA_964532655.1 uncultured Anaerolineaceae bacterium | reverse complement strand
GCCATCAGAATGTAGATCTGCAGCGTCACGCTGTCGATCATCTCCTGGCTTTCCACCTGGGCGTAAATGGTGCGTACCGAGGTGCCCAGAATTCGTTCCAGCGGGTTTTCCGAAAAGTATTTGGTGATCACTTTGATGGGTACATACACGCGCGAGTCATAATTGGTGCCACCCACGGTGCCCTTTTCACCCAGCACGCCCACCACGGTAAACTTGATCGAATCGATCAGGATCTGTTGCCCCAACGGGCTATCCTGACCGAACAGTTCCTCCGCGATGCTGGACCCCAGCACCACCACCCTGGCGGCGTTTTCCTCTTCATTGGTGGAGAAGAAACGCCCCTCACCCACCGGGGCTTCGCGCACACTGCTGAAAGCGCTGGTGGTGCCCAGAACGGTGATATCCGACAGCGTGGTGCTGTTGCCCTTGACATCCTGCGTGGTGGAATTTTCCACCGATACCCCCACCACCCCGTCGATCTCATCCACAATGGCCTGCGCGTCGTCCATGGTCAGACCGAAACTCTGCGCAAAGCCCCCTCCCCCTCTGACCGTGATGGAAGAAAAATTATTGGAGATGAACAGCAGGTTGGCGCCCAAACTGTTTATTTGCTCGGCGATCTCGGCTTCAGTGCCAGCCGACACAGACACCATCACAATCACGGCCGCCACGCCGATGATCACTCCCAGCATGGTCAACGCCGAACGCAGTTTATTGCTGAAGATGCTCTTCAGCGCCACACGGATTACCTCACTCAGGTTCATAACGCTGCCTCCATCCTGGACACCGGTTGATTGGCCTGGTCGGTCTCCACCTTACCATCCCGTAGCCGGATGGTCCGTTCCGTTTCCGCGGCTACCGAGGAGTCATGCGTGACGATCACAATGGTGCGCCCGCTGCGGTGCAGCCGGTGCAGCAGTTCCATGATCTCCATCCCGGACCGGGTATCCAGGTTCCCGGTCGGCTCATCCGCCAGGATCATGACGGGGTCATTGATCAGAGCCCGCGCGATGGCCACACGCTGTTGCTGCCCGCCCGACAGCTCTTTTGGCAGGTGGGTGATCCGGTCGGCAAGGCCCACTTCCGCCAGCCGCTCCTGCGCCTTTTGATGCCGATCCTTTTCTTCGATGCGGTGATCGTGTTGGTAAAGCAGCGGGAGAACCACGTTTTCAACGGCCGTGAAACGAGGCAGCAGGTTGTAGGATTGAAAAACAAAACCAAGTTTCTGGTTACGGATGTGGGCAAGCTCCGGTTTGCTCAGATGGCTGACATCGTTTCCATCCAGCAGATACTGCCCGCTGGTGGGGCGATCGAGACAGCCCAGAATGTTCATAAGCGTGCTTTTCCCAGATCCGCTGGGCCCCATGATGCTGACAAACTCACCCGCGCGCACCTGAATATTCACCCCGTCCAGGGCGTTGATGAGAATTTCACCCATACCGTAGGTCTTTTTCAACTCGCGGGTTTGGATAATGGCTTCGTTCATCTTAACTTGCCTCCGCATTGGCCGTGCTGACCATCTCTCCAGCCTCCAGACCGCTGAGGATCTCGGCATACGTGTAATCCATGATCCCAACCTCTACTTCACGCAGGGTAGATTGATTATTTTCCAGTACATACACAACGTAACTTCCGTCTTCCTGCTCCACCAGCGCTTCTACCGGCACCAGAACCGTATTCTCCGCCCGGCTGCCGATCACCTCAACCGAAGCGCTCAACCCGATCGGAAGGGTGGGCATCTCCACAGCGGGGTCTTCATCCAGCACCACTTCGGCGGTCACCACACCCGAGTTGCCCATACTAGTGAGAGCCGGATTCACCAATGTGACGTGCCCGGTAAAAACGCGATCCTCATAGGCATTAAAAACCACATCCACCTCGTATCCCTCGCCAATTGAATTGAGATCCGTCTCGTCCAGTGAGATGCTCAATTTGGTGGGGGTGATTTTGTTAATGGTGATGAAAGCACCTTCCACCGTATCGCCCACGCTGCCATTGATGGACATGATGGTGCCGTCAATGGGCGCAACCACCGTGCTGCCTGCCAGGGCCTTTTCGGCCAGGCTAAGGTTGTATTTGGCCGTCGCGATATCGGCTTCTGCCTGCGCAATTTCATCGGCATCCACCCCGTTTTTGAGTTTCTCATATTGGGTCTGCGCGGTTGCCAGATTCGCTTCGGCTACAGATACACTGGCCTCTGCCTCGGCGATCTCCGTTTCAGAGCGCGGTTCCACACAATAGTCGAAGTTGGCCTGAGCCGCGTACAGCACATCTTCGGCTTCGTGGATCTCAGCAGCGGTGGCTTTTCTGGCCACGGCTTTATCATAGCTTTCCTGAGCCCTCACGTATCTGCCATAATAATCCTGCACAATATCGGCATCGCAGCGGGCATAGTCCAGTTGAAGCTGGCCTTCTTTTGCATCATCCAGGGCAATCTGAGCGTTCACCACAGCCAGTTCGGCGGCGGCCAAGTCGGTGCCGTAACTGTCATACACATCCTGCAAAACGCTTTCCGCCAGGGCGAGCTGCAGTTCGGCGTTTGTGACGGCCAATTTCAGGTCATCGGTGTTGCTCTGGCGGGCCAACACATCGCCTGCCTTCACCTCATCACCCACATTGACGGGCAGTTCGCCGATTACACCTGCGTCATAGAACCCGACCGACGCCTCCTCTGAAGCCACAATCGTTCCGGTGCCGCTGGCTGAAATGGTGAGGGAACCGATGAATGCCCTCGATGATTGCGCGGTTTGACCGTTGGTCTGAGCCTGCACGGGTTGTTTCTGACTGATCAAAACATATGCCCCCGCTCCCAGCAGGATGACGGCAGCCAGGATGATCCATAATCCTTTTTTCCACATTGTTTGCTCCTTCATTATTTGCATCAGAGTATTCGCCAGTATTTACCGGATCGTCTCAGCCTGACCCTCTGCGAACCCATTGAGATACTGGATCACCGCCATCAATACACGCATATTGACGGTGCGTTCCGTGAAACCGGTTCCAGCCTGCTGGGTGGCCTGCGTGGTCAGCATGGAAGGATCGCCGCCCCCGCCCATATCCGAACGTTCAATCGTGATCGACATACCACCCGGCATCTGTCCGGCGCTCGGCATCTGTCCGCCCCCTGGCATCTGTCCGCCGCTCGACTTTGGCCCATTGCTCGATCTGAATTCGCCATTCTGGCTGCTGTTGGATGTTATTTCTCCGCCTGGGGGAAAATCCCCTTCCAGTACCATCGGGCCGTTTTGGTTACTGGATTCATCACCCTGCGCCATGGTGGGCCCGCCAAAAATAACTCCCACCTCGGCCAGTTTATCGGTATAGTTTTCACCGGTCAGTTCCATCCCCTCAATTGCCTTCAGTTGCTCATCGGTGAACACTTCTTTGATCTGAGCGATCAGCCCGTCAATTTCATCCTGGGCAGATGTAGAACTGGTGATGACCGAGTTGTAGCCATTCCACAGCAGCAGCAGCGCGGAAGCCTGCTCTTTATCCAACGGCGTGCTGGTGGTTTGAAGCAGCAGCGTGCCGGTCATCAACGAGGTAGCCTCATCCCATAGGGTTTCAGGTCCCCGTATAACCGGCTCCTGGTTGTTGGTTGTCTTTGAACTGGCGCACCCCGACATCATCAGCATGACGGCCGCCAAAAAAATGATTATGCTCTTTTTCATTTTGTTACTCCAAACTGGTTGATCGAATTTGTATTCACCAAACCGGCAGAAAGGCTGACACCCTGTCAGGCTGCCGTATGTGCTGTTTGAACAATGTCAATGGGTTTCCACAATCCTGGTGGTTACCACCTCGCCAGCTTCCAGCCCATTGGTAATAACGATATACGTCCCATCCTGGATACCTGTGGTCACCTCGCGCAAAATGGGTCGACCGTTTTCCATCACAAATAAGGCGGACTTGCCATTCCCAAGGTCTCGCACGGCTTCCACCGGAACCAGCACCGCATCCGTAGCGCGGTCGTTGATCACTTCTACCGCAGCGCTCATCCCAATAGGAATGGTCTGCGGTTTACGGTAGCTGTCAGCATCCAGTTCCACTTCAGCGGTCAGCACATTGGAATTCATCATGCTGCTCAAACCGGGGTTTACCCGGGTGACCTGACCGGTAAACACCTGATCGTTGAAGGCATCAAATGTGACTTCCACCTCGTACCCAACGGCGATGGAATTGAGGTCCGTTTCATCCAGTGAGACGGTCAGCATGATAGGCTGGGTCTGGTTGATGGTGATGAACGGGCCGCTCACCGTATCGCCTGCCACGGCATCCACCACCATGATGGTTCCGTTGATGGGGGCGTAAATAGAGGCGCCTTCCAGCGCTTTCTTCGCCACGCTCAGGTTGTACTCCGCTTCAGCGATATCCGCTTTGGCCTGCGCCACCGATGTCTCATCGACACCTGCTTGCAGTTTTTCATACTCGGCCTGCGCGGCGGTTGAAGAAGCTTCAGCCACCGATACATTAGCGGCGCCTTCCGCCTTTTCAGTATCGGTAAACGGGGTCATGCAAAAGTTATAGTTCGACCAGGCCGCCTGCAGCGCGTCTTCGGCATCCTGTTTGACCGCCTCGGGAACGCTGCTCTCATTAATCCTGCGGTATTCGCGTTCAGCCCACACATAGGCATCGTAATAATCTTCCACCAGATCATCGGCGCAGCGCCCGTACTGGAGCAGGGTATTGGTATCCTGGGCATCCTCCAAATCAACCTGCGAGGTAATGGCAGCCAGGCGGGCTGATGCCAGATCTCCCGGATACTCGTCATAAATTGCCTGCAGCGCGCTTTCGGCCAGTTGAAGCTGCAGTTCGGCTTCGGTCACAGCCAGATCCAGATCCTCCGTATTGGCCTGCGTGGCGAGCAAATCACCCTTTTCCACCTCATCGCCAACACCGGCGAAAAGCTCACCCACCACACCGTCTTCATAAAACCCCACCGAAGCATCTTCAGCCGCAATGACGGTGCCCATTCCGGTTGCTGAAATCGTCACCGACCCGATAAAGGCGGTTGCGGTTTGCACCGGAGCGTTGGTGGATTGAGCGCCGGCCGAAAACGGTTTTTCGGAAAAGAAAGCATATCCCCCCGCTCCCAACAAAATCACAGCGGCAAAAGCGATTAACCATCCTTTTTTCTTCAACATAGTCCACAGACTCCTGAACAATTAATAAACTGATTGCTACCTGTATGAGCATAGCAATCGGCTGTTCAAAACTTATTAAGAAGTCTTTGAGGAATGGTGTGGATGCTTATTCGATGGAAAGAGGGATTTCGAATGAGAGTGTGCTGCCCTGTCCTTCCGTGCTTTCCGCCCAGATACGACCGTCGTGAGCCAGGATCAGGCTGTGCGCAATGGATAATCCCAGACCGCTGCCGCCGTTGCGCCGCGTGCGCGCATCATCGGTGCGGTAAAGCCGCTCAAAGATATGCGGAATATCCTCGGCGGCGATCCCGCAGCCGCTGTCGATCACTGAAACCCGCGCGCAGTCCTCCACCCGTTCGGTAACCGCCTGGATGGATCCGCCGGAAGGTGTGTACTGCAGGGCGTTCGTCAGCAGGTTCAACAGCACCTGCGAGAGACGCTGTTCATCCCCGTTCACCTGCAAATCCCCCTCGCAAAACGTCTCGGTCAGCGTCACTCCCTTTTCTCTGGCCTGTCGTTCCATACGCTTCATATTAATATGCACCAGGCCGTTGAGTTCGACCGGTTGAAAATCCAGTTTCAGTTCACCCGCATCTGCCAGCGAGAGGATGCGCAGGTCCTCCACCAGTTTCCGCAGGGTTCCCACTTCCATCTGCAGCCGCTGGATCGTCTCCGCATCCGGTTCGATGATCCCATCTTCGATGCTCTCCAAATCGATCTGCAAAACGCTCAAAGGGGTGCGTAGTTCATGAGCCACATCGGCCAGGCCGCGGCGGCGTAAAGCTTCCTGGTTCTCCAGTTCGGAGGCCATATGGTTGAAGGATTGTGTCATTTCACCCAATTCATCGTTGGCAGATACCGGGATGCGCTGCGAGTAATCTCCCTGCGCCAGCTTGCGCGACGCCTCTGACAGCGCTTTGACCGGTTTGAGAATCAATACGGATTGCCATGCACCCAACGCGATGGCCACCAGCGCGGCGCTGATGCCGCCCCAAAAAACAAACTGGTTGACATTGTTCAGGAAGGCAGTTTGAAAGGTATTCAGGATTCCCGCGCTTGAGGCCGCGATTACGGTGCCGACAATCTCACCATCCACCCGAATTTGCACGCCTTCCTTCAGATTATTCAGCAGGGTGCTGGCCGAACCTGCATCCGGGTTGCTGTCATAGATAATCGCGCCATCCGCATCCACCAACAGCAAACGCTCGTCGCGAGACGCTTTAAACACGCTGATGAAAGGGCCCTCGCCGGGTGGTTTTTCACCATTAACCATCGTAGTCTGACCGCCCACCACCGATTGCTCCGTCAGCCCCTGCACTCCATTGAAAGGATCCTGAGAAGTGGTCTCAGTGTTAATATCCACCGCGGCGCCCGGGTTGAAAGGTTCCAACCTGGTTGAAACCTGGGGGAAATCAGGCATCAGGTCTTCCACCCCACTCCAGCCGCCGTTGCTGACGTAGTACCAGCCAAAAATCTGCGCTGCCCGGCCGGCAAATTCGCGCCCCGATTGCACAATCATGCGATTGAAGCGCTGGGTGATGGCCGTCCGGCCGATCAGAGCAAAGGATCCCATTGCGATCACAATGATGAAGACAAAACCCAGGATCAAACGCGTGCGTAAGGATGATTTCAAGTCAATCTCTTTCCAGATCAGCAGTAAAACGATAACCGGTGCCAAAAACCGTCAGGATCATTTCAGGATTGGAGGGGTCTCGCTCGATTTTCTTTCTCAAATTATGGATGTGCACATCGATGGTTCGCTCTGCGCCCTCAAATGCCCCCAACCCGGCGGCATCCATCAATTGCAGGCGTGAGCAAGCCCGGTTACGGTGCTGCACAAAGTGATACAGCAAATCGTACTCGATCGGCGTCAGCGATTCCTGCTGGCCATCCACCGATAAAAGATGCGCCTGCGTATCAAAAACGATGTGATTGAAGCGGTACACCTCGCCGGTTTTGGCAGGTTCACCGGTGGACCGGCGAAGAACCGCCCGTACACGGGCTACCAGTTCACGCGGACTGAACGGCTTGGTCACATAATCATCAGCCCCCAGTTCCAGACCCACCAGTTTATCGGTTTCGTCCACGCGTGCCGTCAGCATGATGATGGGCACCCTGGATTCCTGACGGATGCGGCGGCAAACATCCAGACCGTCCATCTCAGGCAGCATCAAATCCAGCACAATCAAATCGGGGTTTTCCCGCCTCGCAACGGAAAGCCCGCTCAAGCCGTCATACGCTTCTACCACCGAAAAGCCGGAGCCTTCCAGATACTTGCGGACACCTCTGACGATCTTTACCTCGTCATCAACAATCAGAATTTTCATAGGTTTCTGCATTCCTTTTCAGATGTCCATCGCCTGGCAGCTTCACTCGATTCATTCCAGAATATAACATAAGAAGTCTTTCCATCACAAATTCTCCTGGCTGATCGGCTGCATTCAGAAAGCCAGCCTTTCAGCTTCAATATAAAACCCAGAATACCAGAGAGTTGTTAAGAAAATGTTTCAAAGTTCTTCACAACTAGTTGAGTCTGGCGATGATTTTCCTATTTCATCAAATGTACAAAAAATCAAAGCCATACAGTACAATAAATCAGGCGGCCCAGTTGGCATGGAGCCGCATTTAAACCCGAAACCGTTGAAATCACCCTCCATCCGAAAGGACTCTTACCCATGCTGGAAAAAGCCAAAGCTATTCAAGGTGACATTGTTCACTGGCGGCGAACCATCCACAAAAACCCCGAACTGGGATTCGAAGAATTTGAAACATCCAAATTGATTGCCGAGGCGCTGACCTCTTTTGGCATCAAAGTTCAAAGCGTTGCCCGCACCGGTGTGATGGGCATTCTGGGCGAAGGTAAGCCGGGGATTGGGCTGCGTGCCGATATGGACGCCCTGCCCCTCCAGGAAGCCAACCAGACCGAGTATGCCTCACAGGTGCCCAATAAAATGCACGCTTGTGGCCACGATACGCATGTGGCCATGCTGCTGGGCGCTGCCAAAATCTTGAGCGAAATGCCGAACCGCCCGAAAGGCCAAATCCGCTTCCTGTTCCAGCCCAGTGAAGAACGCTGGGACGACGAAGGCATGAGCGGCGGCAAGTTGATGGCCCAGGAGGGGCTGGTGGATGACCTGGATCACGTGTTTGCCATCCACATCAACAGCCTGATCCCGGCTGGCCAGCTCACTGCCGGCACCGGGTATGTGATGGCTGCCCCCGACCAGTTTGACGCCACCATCACCGGCAAGGGCACCCACGGCGCGTATCCGCATATGGGCAATGATCCCATCTTTGCCCTGGCCCAGGTGATCAATGTGATCCACGGCATCCGCGCCCGGCGCATCAACCCGCTCAAGCCCAGCGTCATCTCCATCGGCGCGGTGCACAGCGGCGACGCCAACAACATCATCCCCAATTCGGTGTTTCTCAACGGCACCATCCGCAGCTACGATGAAGACATCCGCAATCAGTTGCATGAAGAACTCAGGCGCGCCTTTGATGTGGCGAAAGCGCTGGGCTGCCAGGTAGATCTCCGGATCGAGCGCGGTTACCCGGCTACCTACAACGACCCGGCTTTCACCCCGCTGGTAGAAGCGGCCGCCAAAAAGATCATGGGCGAAAACTGCCTGTATCCCTTTGAGCCCAGCATGGGCGGCGAGGATTTCAGTTATCTGTCCAATCAGAAACCCGGTACGCTGGTGTGGCTGGGCGCCAAATTGCCCGGCGAGGGTCGCCCGCATCACAACCCGCTCTTTGATGTGGACGAAAACGCCCTGCCGTTGGGCGCTGCTCTGTACGCTCAGGTGGCTGTAGATACGCTCTCCAAAAAATAACACCGGGCAAGCTTTGCCCGCTGACTCTCACATTTGATCCGGGTTCCAGGTGCTGCATTACCTGGAACCCGGATCTTTGTTTTAACGTCTATAGGGTATAAGAATCCCTGAAGAACCAATCGATCAGGCTGCCGGTTTGCGCCTGAAAAGAGCCTAATAAGGGCCTGATAAGGGCCTGAAAAGGAGCGATGATGAGAAAGTTACTCGCAGCAATTCTGCCAGGTTTTCTTGTACTGGTTTTACTCGCATCCTGCAATCTTCCCACACCGCCAGCCGCCACCTTCCCCGTGTACAGCACCGGTCCGGCATCCACCATCAGCCCTACCGCTGAAACCGCGCAGTCCTCAGCGGCTGAAACCGAACCTACCGGTTCTGAATCCACCCAGGAAGTGTCTGTTCCAGTGGAAGCCGGCCGGTATGCTGTCATCGGTGTGACCGAAGATGATGTGCTCAACATCCGCTCCGGAGCCGGGTTGGACCATGATGTGATCGGCCGGTTTGACGCTGTTGAAGATAACGTTCGCACCACCGGCCAGACGGATACCGTCGACGATGAATTGTGGTTGGAAGTGGAAAATCCCTCCGGTGGTGAGGGCTGGGTCAACGCGCTCTATCTGACCGAGTACGTCTCCGCCGATGATTTCTGCTCTGACCAGCGCGTGAATGACCTGTTCGACGATCTAACCCAAGAAGTCAACGAGGAAAACGGTGATTTGCTCAAATCGCTTGTCAGCCCCCGTCATGGCCTGGAGCTGTTCTACTACCGTTACGGCCCATCAGCAAACTACACCCCGGATGAGGCTTCATGGGTGTTCAGTTCTACCTATGATGTGAATTGGGGCGCCGGCCCCAGCGGGATCGACGAGGTGGGCACCTTCAGCGAAGTCCCCCTGCCCTCTTTGCAGGAAGTGCTCAATGATGAGGATATTGAGTTCCATTGTAACGACGCGGACAGCGCCACCATGTATGTGGAACCCTGGCCGGTTGAGTTTCAAAACGCCAATTTCTATGCCCTGTACAAGCCCCCCACTCCGGATGTGGATCTGGATTGGATGGTCTGGCTGGCCGGTGTGGAGTATGTGGGCGGAGAGCCGTACCTGTTTGCGTTGATCCGTTTTGTTTGGGAGCCATAAAAGCGGGTAGAGCATATGCATAAATGGCTATACGCATTTAACGTCATAGATAAAAGTACACCCCAAATCGAACGAATATTGTCCTCACACGCCCATATCCGATGTCTCACTTCGTTCGACATGACAAAATGGGGCTATTTTCGGCTGCCATTCACGTGCGAGAACACCCCTCCTATGTCATTTCGAAGAGTCAGCAGCGCTTTTGGCTGCCTGACTCGGAGAAATCCGCCCGAGAGAGGATCTTTGGGCGTTTCCATATATGGAACCATGCGAAGATGAACTCTTGGGCGGATCTCTGCGAGATGACAGAGGTTGAGTGGTGCGCGTTGGCTACCTTCACGTAACGGGGTCCAACAGTGTCATTTCTGCGAGATGACAGAACTGCCAATTTGGAGCTGGTAGGGAGGTTTATGAACCGCCCTCACCAAATTCACTGCTCGCTGATCGAGTATTCTCCAGAGCGGCCCACATTCGATGTCTCACTTCGTTCGACATGACAAAATGGGGCTATTTTGGCTGCCTATCACACACGAGAATCCCCCCTATCATGTCATTTCGAAGAGTCAGGCAGCGTTTTTTGCTGCCTGACTCGGAGAAATCCGCCCGAGAGCACCCCATCAAGGTCCCATATATGGAACCACAAACAGTCTTTCTTCGTTCGCTGATGAAAATCCTTCGCACATGCCCACAGTCGATGTCTCACTTCGCTCGACATGACAGGCAAGGGGCGGAATGACAGAAGCAAAAATGTAGGGGGAGGTTCATGAACCTCCCCCTACCAAAATCACTGCGTGCTAATCAACTGTCTCTCTTACTCAACCTTTTTGGCTGACACCACGCCGCCGGGCTGTGACATATCCAGCCCGCTCACCACACCGTCGGTTTTTACAAACTCAATCCGCACCACTTCCATGCCCTTCAGCTTGAACTCGGTCCCCTGGCAGGGTTCCAGCTCCATCTCCGGCATGTTGGGGACGGCGATGACCAGCACTTTGTCGCCTTTCAGCGAAACCACCGCGTGATGCCCGCTGATCTCATACTTGCCGGTGAACTGCTCCAGGAAGCTTTTCTCATACATCGACTGGTCGGCGACGCGTTCAAACACGATCTCTTTCACATTCGGTTCTAACGGCGCAGCCATTTTGCCGATCGTGCCCTGATAATCGGTATAGAAGAACACCGGCAGACCGGATTGGCCTGCCATCTCGGTGCTGTTGGCCTCGAAAATATCATAATGGTAATGATCCAGCTTGAATTCCATGTTGTTGTAGTATGCGAACAACTGGTCATCCTTCAGCTTGACCGTAAATGAGCCATATCCGGGGTGGAAGAATTCACCGGCGTAAGCACCCAGATCGTGCGACGGTTTGGTGCCCTCCACCTTTTTGGACGCGGATTTCTCCTGGCTTTTTTCAGCAATCTCTTTGGCTTTCATTGTCTGGGCCAGCCAGCGGTCGTGCCACGGCAGCGGATCCAGACCCAGCAGCCGGTCGTACATCATAAAGGTGACTGCCCAGAAAGCCGACATGCCGCCCGCGTTGGTGAGCACCACCGTGCCGATGTTGTCATCGGGCATGAAGGTGATCATGGCCAGAAAACCGTCGATGGCCCCGCCGTGATGGATCAGCTTATGGCCGCGGTAGTACTGCACAAACCATCCCAGCGCATAATTTCCCTGGGAAATTTCCTTGTACTCTTCCAGACCCATAAATGCTTCGGGCATGACCATGGCGGGAGAGTGCAGTTCCTTCAACTGCGCTTTGGAGACGAGTTCTTTTCCCTCCACCGATCCGTTCAAATGCAGGCGTACCCATTTGGTCATGTCGTTCAGGCACGAGTTGATGGATCCCGCCGGGCCGATCATATCGATGTTGCGGAACGGGATGCGTGACATCTCGCCCTTCACCTCCTCGTGCGGGTATGAGAAGTTGTCGGTCTCCTGCGATTTATCTACCGACGTGTTGCTGCGGCTCATGCCGATTTTGTCGAAGATCTCTTTCTGCGTAAAATCTTCCCATGACATGCCGCTGATTTTCTCCACCAGCATGCCGGCAGTTAAGAACATCAGGTTCTGGTACTGCCAGGTTGAGCGGAAATCTTTGTTGGGCTCCAGGTACTGCAAAGAGTCAAGAATCTGCTGGCGCGAGCGCGGACTGTTGTACCATACCAGGTCATGCCGCGGCAGGCCGCTGCGGTGACATACCAGATCGCGCGGGGTCATATGCTCGGTGGCAGTGCGGTCATACAGCTTGAAATTGGGCAGATAGTTGCGCACGGGTTTGTCCCACTCCAGCAAACCGCGCTCCACCAGAATAGCCATATCCATGGTGGTGAATGCCTTGGAAGCCGAGCCGATCGCAAAAATGGTATCCGAATCGATACCCAGCTTCTTCTCGGTATCGCGTACGCCATATCCTTTGGAGAGAATCACGTCATCCCCGCGTACGGCTGCGGCAGCAAAGCCGGGCAGCTTGAAATCCTGGAGAATTTTTTCCATGGCTGGATTAAAATCATCAAACGCTGGTTCGTTGACTGGGAAGATGTCTGTGCTCATCAAAACTCCTTTTCAGTTTGTACCTGCAGGGAATATCTGTTTATTATAAGCGATAACAAATTGGGTCTTGACGCTCCCCTTACCGGATACCGTAAGATAGGTATGAAAGCGCTTTCAAAGTTCAAAGGAACCCGGATACACCATGATTAAAATTGGAGACTTTTCAAAAATCAGCCATGTGACCGTGAAAACACTGCGCTATTACGATGAAATGGGTCTGCTGAAACCGGTTCAGGTAGACCCCATGACCGGCTATCGCTATTACGCCGCCGCGCAGTTTTTACAGCTTCAGCGCATTCTGGCGCTCAAGGATCTGGGGCTCTCATTGCAGCAAATTTCCATGCTGCTGGAAAGTGACCTGACCGCCAGTCAGATGGTAGGCATACTTCGCCGCCGCCAGGTGGAGCTGCGCCAGGAAGTGAGCCGGCAACAGGCCACGTTGGACCGTATTGAGGCCAGGCTGAAAGAGTTTGAACAGGAGAATACCATGACCACAATCGATGTAACCATCAAATCCATTCCCGCCTGCTGGATCGCATCCGTGCGCGGGATGGTTCCCACCTACCCGGAACAGGGCGAGTTATGGGACCGGCTTCACACCGCCATGCAAAAAGCACGCATTGAGATCACCCCGCCCTGTTTCTGCATGGATCACGACGGTGAGTATAAAGAAAGAGACCACGATCTGGAGGTTTGCTATTTCATTCCCGATGCGATCGGAGAAAAGCTGGGCGAAGGCCCTCTGGCATCCACCCAGGCGCTGATCCACCGCCTGCCCGCCGAGGAAAGTATGGCAAGCCTGGTTCACCACGGGCCATATAACGGCCTTACCAGAGCCTACCAGGAAATGCTACGCTGGCTGGACGTCAACGGCTATCAGATCACCGGCCCCAACCGCGAAATCTACATCTACAGCGGAGACGGCCCTGTTCGCCAGGATGATCCCTCGTATGTTTCGGAAATCCAGTTTCCGGTAAAGAAGCTATAGGATCAACTGATTATCCTGCCATAAACAGCCGCCGCGTAACGCGGCCTTTTTATCTTAAAACCGGTCTGGCGAGGGTGGAATTATAATAATTTCCACCATTTACTAACCATTACCTAATTTTATATATGGTATTTTTCATCTTTAAGAGGTATGATAGTATTGTTATTCACGCGTTGTAAAACAATTTGGGGGACTGCTCTCATCACTGCTTACTTGACCGCCTGGGCAGGAAACTTGATTTTTCGTTTTAGCACGAAAAACCACACAACAGGAGTCAACTAAATGAAAAAAATTCTATTTTCAAGTCTTGTAATTGTTCTGCTTCTTGGCATAGCCATTCCGGTTATGGCCCAGACAGAGACCACCTTTACCGGCACCGTTCAATCCATTGATACAACTTCTGGTACATTTGTTTTACAGGTGTCAGAGACCGAAATTTACACGGTCACCCCGCCGCCTGGATTTGATTGGACAAGGCTGGTAGAAGGTGCAACCGTACAGGTAACGGGTCTGCTGACTGAAACCTCCATCGCGGCCACACAGGTGATGGTATTTGAACCCAGAGAGTTTTTGGGCACCGTTACTGCAATCGATCTGACCACCGGCACATTCACCTTTGTGAGCGAGGATGGTATCACCTATACCGTCACCGCGCCGATGGGATTTGATTTGACCACCCTGAAGGTGGGCGATATTATCATCCTCAACGGCTTGATGGGGTCTGACACCATTTTAGGTGCGGGCATCCAGGTAATGTTTGCCGGTGATGGCGAAGGCAATAAAGGCGGTTACTACTGCGAAAACCTGGCTGACGCCCACAATGTGGCCGAACGTCTGGCGCAGCGCAGCGGTCTGTACTATGAACAGATCATGAACTGGTTCTGCGTGGACGGTCTGGGCTTTGGTGAGATCATGAACGCCATCAAAGCCAGTGAACGACTGGGCAGCGCTACCTCGGTAGCCGAGATCATCGCCATGAAACAGGAATTAGGCGGATGGGGCCAGGTGAAACAGGCTCTCGGATTGAACGGCAACCCGCATCAAACCGATGTTGAGGACCCTGAAGTGGTGATCGAGCAGACCAACAACGGCAACTCGAACCACGATAAAACCCAGGGCCCGCCCATGCACGCGAACAACGACAAAGATAAACCGAAAAAGAAATAATTATTGAAGCTTATGGCTTCAAAACAACGGCAGGGGCTGACCGGTATCGGTCAGCCCCTGTTGTTTATTTGAAGAGCATCCTCGCGCGGGAATGCAATCCAAAAAACACTCCATTTTGTCATCTCGGAGTGATCCGCCTGAGGACACATCATCAAGGTTCCATATCTAGGAAATTGATTAATTCGCTTTCGGGCGGATTTCTCTGCGTCCGGCTAACGCCGTCCGCGGCGAAATGACACTGGGGGGCTTGGTTGTATGAAGGCAGTCAACACGCACCACTCTATTTGTGTCATCTCGTAGTAATCACGAAGTGATCACGCAGAGATCCGCCCGAGAGTTCATCTTCGCATGGTTTCATATATGGAAACATGAGAATTGTGCCCTCTGGCCGGTCCGCCGCCAGCGGATTTCTCTGCGTCCGGCTGACGCCGTCCGCGGCGAAATGACACTTGAGGGGCTTTCTCGCGCGTGAATGGCAAACAAAACCACCCCATTTTGTCATCACGGCAGAGCTGATTTCCTGCCGCGATGAAGAATCAGCGCGGATCCTGTTCGTTTATTCGTTTTCGCGGGCCTCTTCACGAGGCCCGCGCATTCGTTGACGGCTTCTCCCCTATTCCAGGTAAAACTGCACCTTCTGCGCCCCGCGGGCGATCTCCAACTGCTCCTTCACCGCCTCGGGCGCGGTGCCGCCAAACGCGGCCCGCCGGCTGAGCGACATGCCTATGTCCATGGCGTCCAGCAGGCGCGGATCAAAATCCGGCACCAGGGCCTGCCAGTCCTGCAGCGGCAGCTCGTTCAACAGCAGCCCCTGCTCCTCCGCCTTGCGGACCGCCTTGCCCACCAGCCCGTATGCCTCGCGGAAGGGCACACCCGTGCTCACCAGCGCGTCGGCCATATCTGTGGCCAGCGCCTGGGGATCGATGGCAGCGTACATGCGGTACTGATGCACCTCCAAGCTGCTGATGCACCCGCTCAGCACCTCCAGGGCAATCTCCACCGTGTCGGCACTCTCGAACACCGGCTGCTTGTCTTCCTGCAGATCCTTGTCATAGGCCGAGGGCAGCCCCTTAAGGGTAGTCAGAAAGCCGGACAACCTGCCGGTGAGGGTGCCGCTTTTTCCGCGCACCAGTTCCAGCGGGTCGGGGTTTTTCTTCTGCGGCATCAGGCTGGAGCCGGTCGAAAACTCGTCCGCCAGAGTGATGTAACCAAACTCGCGCGTGGAATACAGGATGAGCGCCTCAGCCAGACGGCTGGCATGTACCCCGATCATCGAACAGGCGAACAGAAAGCTTGCCGCGAAATCGCGGTCCGAGACGGCGTCCAGCGAGTTGGGCGACGGCTCGCGGAAGCCCAGCGCGTCACTCAGCTTGAAGCGGTCGATCTGTTCAAACCCGGTGCCGGCCAGCGCGCCGCAACCCAGCGGGCACACTTCGGCTTCACGGTACACGTTTTGCAGGCGGTGACGATCGCGCTGGAAGGCCCACAGATGCGAGAGCCACCAGTGGCTGAGCAGAACCGGTTGGGCCTGCTGCAGGTGGGTGTAGCCGGGCAGCACCACGCCCCAATCCAGTTCAGCGCGCTGCAGCAGAGCTTCCTGCAGGTCGCGCAGCGCGGCGTCGATGCGCTGGATGGCGGCCATCACCCACAGGCGGAAGTCGGTGGCCACCTGGTCATTGCGGCTGCGACCGGTGTGCAGCTTGCCGGCTGTGGGGCCGATCAACTCGGTGAGCTGGCGCTCCACCGCGCTGTGAATATCCTCATCACCCGCATCAATATCCAGCGTGCCGGCCGAGATGCGCGCCTTGATTTGCTCGAGGCCGCCCGAAATCTGCTTGAACTCCTTTTCGTCCAGCAGGCCGGCCTTGTGCAGCGCGCCGGCCCAGGCCAGGCTGCCGCACACATCCACCGTGCCCAGCCGGTGATCAAACCCCAGCGAGCGATTGAAACTTTCGGCCACCGGGTTGAGTTTGCCGTTCAGTCTGCCCTGCCAGAGTTTCATCGGCTTAGTCTCCATGGCCGCCCACCGGCAGTTTCACCGCGATGGTCTCGCTCAGGGTGTTCGCCGCGGCATCTTCCATCTGCTTTTTGACACTGGCGTGGATTTTGGCCGGTAGACCAAACAGGCGGATGAAACCGGTCGAGTCGCTGTGATCATAATCGGTGGAATGCCCAAACGAGGCGATGTTCTGGCTGTACAAGCTGTATGGGCTTTCGCGCTTGACCACCATGAGGTTGCCCTTATACAGCTTGAGGGTGATGGAGCCGGTGACGGTTTTCTGCGTGCTGGTGAAGAAGGCTTCCATGGCCTCGCGCAGCGGGCTGAACCACTGGCCGTTATACACCAACTCGGCGTAGTTGAGAGCCAGGCTCTCTTTGGTGTGGGCGGTGGCTTTATCGAGCGTGATCGATTCCAACTCGCGGTGGGCAAACATGAGGATGGTACCGCCGGGGGTCTCGTAGATACCGTGGCTCTTCATACCCACCAGGCGGTTCTCCACCAGATCAATCTGCCCGATGGCGTGCTTGCCGCCCAGGGCGTTGAGCTGTTCAATCAACTCCACCCCGCCCAGAACCTCGCCGTTCAGCGCCACCGGTGTGCCCTGCTCAAAGGTGATGCAGACGGTTTCAGCCTGGTCAGGGGCCTGCTCAGGCGTGACCGAAAGCTGATACAGATCGTCCTCAGGGGCATTGGCCAGGTCTTCCAGCGGGCCGCCTTCATGCGAGAGGTGCCACAGGTTCTGGTCACGGCTGTACAGCGAGGGGTTCTTCTTGACCGAAAAGTCAATCCCGTGCGCTTCCATGTAAGCCAGCGCGTCCTCGCGCGATTTGATATCCCACTCGCGCCACGGGGCGATCACCTTGAGGGCCGGGTTGAGCGCCATCACGCCCACTTCAAAGCGCACCTGGTCGTTGCCCTTGCCGGTGCAGCCGTGACAAATGGCGTCGGCGCCTTCCTGCTCGGCCACTTCTACAAGGTGTTTCACCACCACTGGGCGGGCAATGGACGTGCCCAGCAGATAGCGCTGCTCGTACAGCGCGCCGGAGTGGACCATGGGGAAGATGTACTCATCCACCAGCTCCTCGCGCAGATCGCCGATGATGAGTTTGCTGGCGCCGGCCTTCAGCGCGCGCGCTTCCAGACCGTCCAGTTCCTGCCCCTGGCCCACATCGGCGCAGTAGCAGATCACTTCACAGCCGTAATTTTCAATCAGCCAGGGGATAATGGTAGAGGTATCCAGACCTCCGGAATATGCCAGAACAACTTTGTTGAATTTTGATTTTTGCATCTCGATCTCCTTTTGATCATTTGTTTGAATGGGTAGGAAAACAAAAAAGCCTTCCGTTCAGGAAGGCTTTCGGGTTACCAAAAGTTTATTGTGCTATCGCCGCCGCGAGACTACGCCTGGAAACGATAAACGCACCTTCCTGAAGATCGGAAAGTGCAGCTTCGTCGAGCGCGGTTCACAAGGGCGGGCTTTTGCATATTGGGTGGAAGGATACTCGCGATGGATGAGATTGTCAAGGTTATTGGGTGGATTTTTTCCCTCAGTTTTTTACTTAATGAGTAACGTGATATTTTATGCATTAAATTTTTTCCATATTGATGTTTTGGTAACACAAGATATTATCCAGTTGAAAACAATCGCTTCCCCATCAAACTTGAGTCTCTTATTCACCGGTCGGCAGTGCAAACAACTCATCCAGCGTCATGCCAAAGGTATCCTGGATATACTGCTCCATCAGATCGACAGAATGCCGGTAAATATCCGTGATCTCAGCGTCGTTGAACGCGTTGGCAAAGTATTCCTCCACCGGCATACCTTCCACACTGCACCAGCCGTCGACATGCTCGCCCGTGTCGATGAAATACTCAAAACTAGCCCCGCCCTGACTGTTATCATCTGCTCCCACCTCAATCCTTTTCTCATCCCTGTAATAGGTCATCACAATTCGGTATTCGGCACTCAGCGGGGTGAAGAAACGAAAATCATAATCCTTTTCGCCCCATTCAGGGTAGTGGATTTCGAGGTTCACATCTCTCTCCCCGCGCTGCTCAAAGCACCAGACCGCGTTGGCCTCGTCCGGGAAAAAGCCCAGGCTCGTGAGCGATGGAGGTTCAAACGGCAGGGCATACAACGCGTCAGCGGTCATATTGAAAGTGTTCCGGATTGTATCGTTGAAGATGAATACCGGCGCGAGCAGCACATCCTCGCCAGTCCCATCACCTAACGCCGCGCGCAGTACCTGCTCTGAACTCTCGCGGTCTTCGGGCCCTAACCCAAGACTATCGTTTGCGTGGTCGTAGATGTAGTTCAGGATCATCTCGCCTTCTTTGATCATCTGTATGACGTAGGCGTCGATATCGCCGTAGAAACCGACATCCAGTTTATAGTCACCCTCCAGATAGGTGGAGATGCGGATGATATTCGCGTCCCACTCCATTGGCGGAGCGCCCCACGCGGTATGGTTGATGGTGACGGACGCGGAATCGCTGCTGTAGTTCGCCTGGTGGTTGGCATCATCCATACTGAAACCAAGCTCCTCCAGCGTGGATGCCATGATGAAATCCCTGTCCTCGAGATTGGGGTAGAGTTCCATCAGGGGTGAATAATCGTTCAAGGAGCAACCGTCAAGGTACAGATGCCGCAGGTGGGTCAGCGAGGCCAGAGGGGCAGCGTCCGTGATCGCCGAATGATCAAGCTGCAGGTATTCCAGGTTGACCAGCCCGGCCAGCGGGCCGGTATCCTGCGCGGCGCAGCCGGACAGGTTCAACACCTTCAGACCGGTCAGCCCGGCCAGCGGCGAGAGATCCTCCACCGGGTTCCCGCCCAGTGAAAGCAAAGTGAGCTTTTTCAGCTCCGCCAGGGGTGAGACGTCGGTGATCGCGTGGAAACTCAGGTCGAGACTTTCCAGATTTGCAAAATATTCCAGCCCGCTGAGATCCGTGATTTGCGTCTCACCGGATATGTACTGCTCCAATTCCAAACTGAGGTTCAGCCTGGTCACCGCCTCCGCTTCGGCAGTGGTGATATCGCCCTGTGGACTGCCCATCGCGCCGCGGATCATCGCTTCCAGTATTGGGTCGGCTAACCGGACGACGGCGGGCGTCGGTGTATCCACCGCAGGCGCCGGGGCGGTCGCGGTGGAGGTTGATTCAGCTATGGGCGGCGGAGTGGTCGCGGCGGCAGGAGCGCCGCAGGCGGCCAGCGCGGCAGACAGGAAAACAGTCAGCAGGATATACAGTGTGGTCTTCAATGGATAAACTCCTCTATTCCGTGGGTCACTGATCGTATGGCGGGGATCTTTTGATGATTGTACTCTCTCTGCGGGGTTTAGTCATCGGTATGCTGGTGAGGGAGAGGCTTTCGGTTTGCAGGTAGAACTGATGCACTCGGGTCGTTGGCTCGATGATCAAAACGGTGCTATTTTTATGGAGTCAATGTGAAGATTTCGTATGCGCCAACGATTTCATCAGTCACCTGACCATCAACGACCAGGTTAGCAGTTGAGATAATTAAGAATTGTTGAGTCACTAAATAATCCGTAATAACTGGATGTAAAATAATAAAAAACCCATCCTCTCCATTGTGTCCTGGTCGAAGAGTGATGTCTTCATGACTGGGTATTAACTGGCCGCCTGAGGCCGGGATACCGTAATCCGATAAATCATTTATTCGATTCCAAACAGCATTCTCTTGATCGTAAAGGTAAGTTAAAATGTTTCCGTCAGGTTTTGTCCTTACCTGATCCTCGGAAACCAAATGAAGTAATACTTGGACTGGTTGATCAAGTTTTCCCTGATAGTTTCCTGGTGTGATGACAAGGTCAATCACCGTGTTCATTTTTTCCAGTTCAACAGGGGATT
>CAZHMZ010000035.1:0-3561 GCA_964532655.1 uncultured Anaerolineaceae bacterium | reverse complement strand
GGTGTGATGACAAGGTCAATCACCGTGTTCATTTTTTCCAGTTCAACAGGGGATTCCGGAAAGTTTTCCATCATCGCCTCTCTTTGACTATCTTTACACCCTCCAAGTATCAGAATTGCGAACAAACAAAGCAGCAAAACAATCCTTTTCATCTTTTTCCTTTCAGAACGAAGAGAGATCTGTTTGCATCGCGGCGTCAGTTTGTGCGGATTAACCGCTGCATTCAATCACTCTGTCAAATAAATACTCTGGGGTAGGAAAGGCGTTATCTACACATAGTATGAATCAATAATTCACGATACAGGTCAATTTGAAATTTTATTTTATTTGCAAAACGCATGAGAATTATTGTATACCGGCTCTTGAAATCGCATCACAGTAAAGGCCGGTTGAATTTCTACTGGGTGCAGCGGTTGTCAGTCCACGTCCCTTTATCACCCGCCTCGTTCCGCCACCTTTGGATAACCATATAGGAATAAAACTCACCTGTTCAAAGCTCGCCCAAAATTCTCCAGTGTGAGCAGGTTCAGGTCAAAGCCCGGCTCTACAAACGGTCGAACATCTTCGATGATGCCGGTCCAGTTCAGGATCCCCAGCCTTTGCCAGATCTGCTCTTTCCAGTTGCCCCTTGTAAAAAGCTCTCCCTGCCAGCCTGTTTGAGCCAGTGCGTTATTGAGCAGTAGCAAATTCGGCTCCGGCCAGGTCGGATCGCTCAGATACCACAGCAAATCATAAATGTCGCGTCCCTTGAGGTAGGGGCGCTGCAAAATGGCGTGCAGCTTTCCGGAAAGCAAAGAGGCTTTATCATGGTGATGCAACTGCAGGATCACGAAACGCCTTACAACCGTGGTCGTCAGACCCGCCCCCTGCGGCGGGTGCGTATCGACCTCCAGCTTTACCGCCAGTACCTCGTTTCGCATGGGTGACAGGCCCATCTCATGCAGCAGCCCCGGAAAGCGAATGAAGGCGCTGTGGACGGTTTTTTGATCATTGGCTTTGATTTCGACCGGATACCCTTCCGAGGTCAGGTCGGAGCGGATGGCGTTGAGATAACCGCGAAAGTCATAACTCTTACGGTTCCCCTCCAACGCAAAATCCAGGTCTTCAGAATAGCGCCCATGCGAAAACAGAAAGCGCAGGGCGGTCCCCCCGTGGAAAGCCAGGGGAATCATCGCGCCGGATTTCTGCAGGGATCCCAAAATGCGCGCCTGTAAATACTCACGCGCCACATTTTTGCCTTCCAACGGGGTGTTGGTTTGTTTGATCAGACTCGCCAGGTACTCTTTCATAGGTCGTCATACTCCTCAGTCTCTCCGGATATGACCTGCAGGATATTTTTGAGTGCGGTTTGCATTTTTTCCTTATCGAAGCGATCTGCCAGTTTTGTGAGCAGGTCCTGATCCAGGATTTCGGTGTTTTGCAAACGCAATTCCCGGATGAAAGCGATCGATTCTCCCCCGGGCTGCAGATAGACCAGATCCAGCAGCGCTTTTTCCGGTGACGCAACGAAAGCGCTCTGATCCCCCAGATCCGTCAATCGATACCCGAATAGAAACGCGGTTTTGATATGCCGGAAATCGTACGTCCCCAATGGGGTTTGCAACCGTTCCGGCCGACCGGTGCTCACACTGGTGATTGTGTTCACCACCTCAGGGATCAGGCTGTAATACGCCAACGCAGATTGCAGGCTGACATACGAGGCCTTCTGCAGATGATTGGCGACTAGAAAAGGATGCGGCTGCCGTTTTTGGTATGGAGGGGCAATGGCATAAAGTCCACGGCGAACTTGCAGAATTTTACCCGCCCTCACCCACCGCGAGAGCTGCACGCGGATCATCCCGGGGTCCACGCTTCCGGCCAGGAGCAGCGCAGTTTCGAAGAGGGGCTCATCGCCCACCAATGTCAGCAACGTATCAAATTCCATTGTATTATATTAGCATACTTGATAATATAATACAATGAAGTTATCTTGTAATTGAATCATTCACCATCCATCCCAGCGGAACAACATCTTCAGCCAATCTATAGGCGTGGTTGTTGGCAAGGTCAACCAATATTGCTTCAGGCTTTGATTTATCCTGATTTCTTTCAGCTGCAACAACAAGATATTTTCCATCCGGAGACCAGATGGGATACCATTTGGGTGAAAACTCCCGCCAATTATATGCCGTGATGCAATAGGTCTTGATCTCCGAGGTCAAAACATCGATTGTATTCAGGTAATAAACACCATTTACCGCTTTTTCGTCCCACCTTACATAAAGCCAATATGCGAGCTGTTTGCCGTCTGGGGACCAGGTTATTCCATAAATATCCCGATCCTCATAACGATCCATGAAAGTGATTTGCCGTTCTACACCATCTTTCGAAATCAAAAAAATATTACGCCCGGTATCAGTATCCAGATCGATTACAAATTGATTTCCATCAGGAGACCACTGGGGTTGAATACTCCTGTAACGAAAATCGCTGGCGATCAGTTTTATTTCTCGTTGATTTTTTAGATCCCATAGTGCGATACCTTCATATGAAAGATACAAAACTCGATTAAGAGGAGGGTTGTAAACACTCAGGCTGAGAAAATAATTGCCCCATGTATAGACAAAGTCGGGATATAACGAGAACATATCCGGGTAGTCGGATTCAAATTCTTGCTTGTTTCCATTAAAAGGGTTCAGGATAACGGTGGTTGATAAGTTAGGCCAGATATCTCCGTTTGAATCCTCACCCGCCCAAATCAGGAGTATGTTTTCGTTATCAATCCATTCACCGAAGGAAACAAAACTGATTGGTTTTCGAATCGATGAGAGAACTATCTCTTTCTGTAATACTCCCCGTGCATCCAGTATATTCAGGGTTTGATCCCCCGTTATGCTATCTGTTAAATAAGCAAACCATTTTCCGTCAGGGGAGGCGGCTTCTCCAGAATGATGAATATATTCATGATTTCCACTGGGAAAGAAAAATTTATCTCCAGAAGTTAAATCTAAAAGAAGACTATCCACGATCTTGGATGTCGAACCGATCAATGGAATCACCCCCTGAATTTCTGGCAATGAGGAAAAATCATTCACTTGTACTGCCTGACAGGCTTGATTAAGCATTGGAGTATTGGTGGGGCGGATGAAATTGCTGTCATAGGGTTCGAGGGTTTTAGGCAGATGAACTGGCGAAGAGGTCTCGCTAACAGTTGCTGTATGTTGGATTGGTGTAAGCGATGGTTCATTCGTTTCTGTCGGGGTCGATACGTCTGTCGGCTTTGAGCCGGTGCAGCCCACAACCAACAAAATCATCACTAGCGATAGACAGAATAAAGTAAAGGGAATTTTCACCATGCCAGGTAAGCGCATGAGAATTATTGTATACCGGCTCTTGAAACTGCATCACAGAAAAGATTGATTCAATTTTTACATGGTATCGTCAGCCTCTCCACCTCGCCAAAAACCGTTTACAATTTATAAATTATGCACGCATTCTCCCGCCTGAAAGGAAATCCCCCATGCCCATCACCCACGCTGAACTTGACCGCGCCATCCGGGCGCATATGCAGGCCAACCGCAT
>CAZHMZ010000034.1:0-27529 GCA_964532655.1 uncultured Anaerolineaceae bacterium | reverse complement strand
CCCAATATCTTCACTTTGTATGAAGAAAACATCGGCCCGCTTACCCCGCTCATCAGTGAAACGCTTCAGGAAGCGGAAGAAATGTATCCCACTCTCTGGATTGAAGACGCCATCCGGATTGCGGTCGAAAAAAATGTGAGAAACTGGCGGTATATCGATGCCATCTTAAAATCCTGGCAAAAGGAGGGCAGAGGTGAAAAAGATCGACGCGGCACTCAAGAGGATCGGCGAAAGTACATCGAAGGAGAGTACGGTGACATCATCGAACATTAACGGCCCCCGCCCTACCGAATTACCCGGTGATCCCAATTGCCCCATTTGCCATGGTGTGGGTTTTGTACGGCAGGATCTGCCCATCACAGACCCCAATTTTGGGCGCGTGGTCATCTGCCAGTGCAGGCTGAAAGAAGCCGCCCAGGCAACGTTTGACCGTCTGTATCGGCTGAGCAACCTGGAAGCCTTCGAACACATGAGCTTCGATACCTTCAAGCCGCAGGGGCGTGTGGGTCTGGGCAGTGAACAGGTGCGCTCGCTGCAAAATGCCTTTTCACAGGCGCAGCAGTTTGCCAGAGAGCTGAACGGCTGGCTGCTGCTGACCGGCAGCTTTGGCACCGGAAAGACCCATCTGGCGGCGGCTATCACACATCAGGCCGTGCAGAGCGGCGTGCCGTCCATGTTCCTGACCGTACCCGATCTACTGGACTGGCTGCGCAGTTCATTCTCCAGTAACGAAGACACGTCGTTTGAGGGACGTTTTGAAGAAATCCGCAACATTCCGCTGCTGGTGCTCGATGATCTGGGTACCGAAAATGCCACCCCGTGGGTACGCGAAAAGATCTTCCAGATCATCAACCACCGATACCTGAACCGCCTGCCCACCGTGATCACCACCAACCTGGATATGCAGCGCATCGAAGAACGCATCAGCTCACGTCTACAAGATAGTGAACTGGTGCTGAAGGTAACCATCAACGCACCGGATTATCGCAATCCCATGCACGATAACCAGTCGCAGCTATCCACGCTCAACCTGCACAGTGATGCCTCATTCGGCAACTTCAGGTTGCGTGAGAATGAGAACCTGCCACCCGAAGAAGCCTCCAGTCTCGAAAAAGCGTTTCAGGCTGCACGCCAGTATGCTGAAAACCCCGCCGGCTGGCTGGTACTCACCGGTACTTATGGAACCGGCAAGACCCACCTGGCCGCCGCCATCGGCAATTACCGCTTAAGCCTGGGTGAAAGCCCCATGTTTGTGGTGGTACCCGAACTGCTGGATCATTTGCGCGCCACCTTCAGCCCTAACAGCGCCACCTCGTATGACTTTTTGTTCAACCAGGTGCGCTCCTCCAGCCTGCTGATTTTGGATGACCTGGGCACCGAAAGCGCCACCCCGTGGGCGCGCGAAAAACTGTATCAGATCATCAATTACCGCTACGCCGCCAAACTGCCCACCGTCATCACCACCTCATCCAGCCTGCAGGAAATGGATGCCCGTATCCGCAGCCGCATGACTGACACGCGCCTGTGCCGTATTGTGGGCATCGCTGCCCCATCCTACCGCAGCGGGCTGGAAACAGCAGCCAGGCCTCGCAAGACTGGAAAGACTCGCTGACCAAAACCTATCCTCGCCTGCATACGGTATACTTGTGCCCATGCATTACACCACCCTCTTTATCGATCTGGACGATACCGTTTATCCCGCCCAAAGCGGGCTGTGGGACGTGATCAAGCAGCGTATCAGTTTGTATATGCACGAACGTCTGCACATGGATTGGGATGTGATTCCCGGCAAACGCACGTATTACTACAAGAATTTTGGCACCACCATGCGCGGGTTGATGCGGGATTATGACATCGATAAAACCGATTACCTCCAGTTTGTACACGATGTTCCGCTGGAAAATTACATCAGCCACGATGACGAACTTCGCCGGGTATTATCCGATCTACCGCAGCGCAAGGTGATCTTCACCAATGCGGATACGCCGCACGCCGAGCGCGTGATGAAAATTCTCGGCATCCGCGAGTGCTTCGAGCAGATCATCGATATCAATGATATCTACCCCGACTGCAAGCCGATGCCGGTATCGTTTCAAAAAGCGTTGAAAATCGCCGGTGAAACCAGCACCTCGCATTGCGCCTTTATTGACGATTCAATCGCAAATTTGGTCAGCGCCAGGCAGGCCGGGTTATATACCGTACGGGTCGGCTGCCCTGACAGCTCGGATCAGTACGACGCCGGTGTGGTCAGCCTGCACGACATTCACAAAATTTTCTCATATCCATGTACCTCACCCGATTAGCCATCTCGCATCCTAAAGAGCTTTCACCCGTCGCCTGGATTGTGTTGGGTCTGGTGGTGCTATTTGTGGTGATTTTGAATTTTTCGCTGTTCTCGGCGTTGAAAAAACGTGATCATTCCAGTTCTCGCGTACTGCACCGATTTATGACCAGTATTCGTGAGCCGGAAAACAGCGATGAAAAGATGCGCCAGGAACTAAAGGAACGGGTGGAGCGTCTGTCAAAAAAAGACACTCCACCGGATAAGCCGGTTGAGAAATAACGCTGTTCTGTCTTATCGATCAGGTAGCGAAAATTAACAAAAAATCGAGTATAAATTTTCATGAACAATCATACAGGAAAAATAATCGCGATCGTGATTGGGTCCCTGATTTTGCTGGCTGGAACATTCTCAGCCGGTATTTTACTTGGCTGGGCCATCCCCGATCCAGGAATTTCGATCGGTCAGGTAGCTACGCTGCCCGCTCTTCAGGAGATCTTCCCCACGCAGACAACACCGGCCGCGGAAGAAAATGTCGTACAGGAAGCAACACAGGCGCCCTCGCCGGTCGACCGTGAGGCGCTTTTCGAGCCGTTCTGGCAGGCGTGGGATATCGTTCATGATCAATATCTCGAGCAGCCCGTGGACGATACCCTGTTAATGCAGGGCGCGATCAGCGGTATGCTTGATTCTTTGGGCGATCCGTATACCTCGTACATGAACCCGATTGAATACCAGGAAGCCCAGCAGCCGCTCAACGGCGAGTATGAAGGTATTGGTGTGTATGTAGATACCACCGGCGATACTTTGACCATTGTCAGTCCCATACCGGGCACACCCGCTGAGGAGGCCGGCCTGCAGCCAGGCGACCAGATTATCGGGGTGGATGGCGAAGACGTGGCCGGCATTGACGGGCAGTTGGTGATCCAGCGAATCCTTGGGCCGGAAGGTACCCCGGTTAAGCTGACCATCCTGCGCGAAGGACAGGAGCCTTTTGAGATCGAGATTCTCCGCGCGAAGATCGAGATCCCCAGCGTGGTATCTGAAATGCTGGAAGACAACATCGCCTATGTACAATTGACCACATTCGGCGAGGAAACCCCTGAGGAATTGCGCAGCGCTCTGAAAGATCTGCTGGAACAGGACCCGGTGGGGTTGATCCTGGATCTGCGCTACAACGGCGGCGGATATCTGGATACTGCCATCGCGGTGGTATCCGAGTTCATCCCGGCCAATGAGGTGGTTACTTTTGAGGAATATGGCGACGGCACACGCAACCCGATTAACTCCTACGGCGACGGGGTGGCCCGCGACATCCCCATGGTGGTGCTGGTGAATGAAGGTTCGGCATCTGCTTCTGAAATTACCGCGGGCGCCCTGCAGGATTACGAACGCGCAGTTCTGGTGGGTACCACTACCTTCGGCAAAGGGCTGGTGCAAAACTGGATCCCCCTCTCTGATGATCAGGGCGCTATGCGTGTTACCATTGCCCGTTGGCTGACACCGAACGGCAATCAGGTGCAAAAAGTTGGGCTGCAACCCGATTATGTTGTAGAATATACAGAAGAAGACTACAATAATGGTGTCGACCCGCAGTTGGAGAAGGCCATTGAGTTATTACTCGTACCCTAACGTTAATACAAATGTAATGTATTTTGGACAAATATCCTGTTTTGCACCAGCAAAACAGGATTCTTTACTCTCAATAAATTGACAGTTTTTTTACGAGGGTTTATAATCAATCCTCGTTGGCAATCGCCGGAACGGCATAACAGGAGACGTGAAGTGTCAGAACTCGAAATCAAACCAAAAATGAAACTTGCAGGAAAGGTTACAAAACTGGGGTTGGCAGGGGCCGTCATTGACGTTGGGTCAACGCAGCCTGCTGTACTCCACATTTCACAGCTCCCTCCTGATGAAAGTGAAAACAGCCTGAAACGCGTTGAAGATGTATTGCAGATCGGCCAGGAAGTCGAAGTATGGGTTCGCCGCATCCGCGAAGATCATATTGAGTTGACCATGAACAAGCCGCTGGATCTTGAATGGCGTGAGATCAAAGTAGGCATGGCTGTCAAAGGCAAAGTGGTTCGCCTTGAGAAATTCGGCGCGTTTGTAGATGTGGGCGCCGAGCGCCCCGGTCTGGTGCACATCAGCGAAATGGCACACGGTTATGTTCGCTCTCCTGAAGAGATCGTCAAGGAAGGCGACGAAGTGGAAGCCGAGGTTCTGGACGTTCAGCGCAAGAAGAAACAGATCAAACTGAGCATGAAGGCCCTCATTCCTGAACCTGTGATTGAAAAACCGGCTGCGTCTGTTTACTCTCCGGATGCTGACAAAGACAAACGTGAGAAGGCCCCGCGAAAACGCAAAGAACGCAAGGTTCGTGAACGTTCAGGCGATACCGGTGATTTCCTGCTCACTTTCTCTGACAGCGATAATCCCGAAGGCGAGAACGAGCCCACCGCCATGGAAATCGCCCTGCGTGAGGCCATGGACAAAGCCAAAAAACGCAAAGAGAACCAGGATGATCGAGGAAAGAAAACCAAGGCTAAGGAACAGCAGGATGAGATCCTTACCCGCACCCTCGAGAACAAGGTCAAAACCTCCTAGTCTCCCTCAAAACATCAACCTCCGGTCAACCCCCGGAGGTTTTTTCTGGTGAGTTTGGGGAAAAAGATGAACCCAAACAGGGTATGAGAATTTTGGGATTTCAAACCATGATAAACTAAGGTATCCGGTTTGAAAAAAAACAGTATGAAGCGAACAGGAAGTATTTTTCGAAAAACAGAAGGACATCGTTTTAAACGAAGGCTAACGTCAGACTATGCTTGTTAATCAGAGCAATCAGGACATTCTTTTGAAAATTCGCCCAGGGAGGCGCCAGTTGAACGGCCCTCCCTGCGGTTTTAATACCCCATTTTGCAAACCAGGTGAGATTCACTTGATGAGGAGTAACGAATGACAACCAAATATATCTTCTTCACCGGCGGTGTGGTCAGTTCTGTGGGAAAAGGCGTTACAGCTGCGGCCACAGGTCGACTGCTCAAAGAACGCGGCTTCAACGTAGCCGTGCAGAAACTGGATCCGTATATCAATGTCGATCCGGGCACCATGAGCCCGTATCAGCACGGCGAGGTATATGTTCTGGATGACGGCGCTGAAACCGACCTGGATCTTGGGCATTATGAACGGTTTATCGACGTGCGCCTGAACAAGGTTTGCAACATCACCACCGGGCAGGTTTACGCCGAGGTGATTGGCAAGGAACGCCGGGGAGATTATCTGGGCGGCACCATCCAGGTGATCCCGCACATCACCAACGAAATCAAAAAGCGCATCTCACTGGTCGCCAAAAGTACCAACGCGGAAATCGTGTTGATTGAGGTGGGCGGCACGGTTGGCGATATTGAAGGTCAGCCGTTTCTGGAAGCTATCCGCCAGCTTCGCTCCGATTTGGGGCGCGAAAATACCATGTATATCCACGTCACGTGGCTGCCGTATATCGGCGCCACCGGCGAATTGAAAACCAAGCCCACCCAGCACTCGGTCCGCGAACTGCGCTCTATCGGCATCACCCCCGATATGATCATTGCGCGCTCCGATTACCCGTTTGAAAAGGGCCTGCGTGAAAAGATCGCCCAGTTCTGCGATGTTGACAGAGAGGCAGTCATCCCCATGGTGACAGCCGACATCCTGTACGAGATCCCGCTGCTGCTGGAAAAGGAAAATGTGGGCAACTACATCATGCAACGCCTTAAGCTGCAGCCGCACAGCGAACCCAACTGGAAAGATTGGGAATTCCTGGTCAGTGAAACCCGTCGTGAAAAACCCACCATCAAGATTGGTCTGGTGGGCAAGTATGTCGAGCTGCATGACGCCTATATGAGCGTTCGCGAAGCCCTGAAGCATGCCGCTTTGCACAACGGCGTGGAACTGGATCTGAAGTGGATTCAATCCGCCGATCTGGAAAAAGATGGCTGTTGTGATGCGCTGGACGATGTAGACGGTATTCTGGTGCCGGGTGGCTTTGGAAGCCGCGGCATTGAAGGCAAGATCATGGCCGCCAATTATGCCCGCAAACACAAAATCCCTTATTTGGGCCTGTGTCTGGGTATGCAGCTCATGGTGATTGAATTCGCGCGGGAAGTGCTCAACTCAAAAGACGCCAACTCCACCGAATTTGACCGGACCACCTCCGAACCCGTGATCGATTTGATGCCGGATCAGCAGAACATCACCGATATGGGCGGCACCATGCGCCTGGGGTTGTATCCCTGCAATTTGCAGCCGGGAACCATCGCCGCTGACGCTTATCCATCCGGTACGATCGAGGAACGACACCGCCACCGCTTTGAGTTCAACAACGCCTACCGCGATGTGCTCTATCAACATGGTATGCGATTTTCAGGGCTCTCACCTGACGGCAAGCTTGTGGAAATCGCCGAGCTGGCGGACCACCCATTTATGCTGGGTACGCAGTTCCACCCCGAGTTTTTGTCTCGGCCCAACAGACCGCACCCGCTGTTCTCGCGTTTTATACAGGCCGCCTGCGAGGTAGCGAAGAACAAACCGGTCCAACCGGAGCTGGTGGAAGAAGAGAAATAGAACAAAGGGCGTGTTCGTATGATGAACGCGCCTTTTCATTTTCAATTACAGCGGGCAGGGTGGATATTGAGTGTAAACTCACCCTGCCTGTTGTGACCTCATCAATTCACGCGTCGAACGTACCCTTCTGTTGGTTTTAACTGGAAAAGAATCACGGAAAAGTTTATACTTAGCTCCAACCGGTCCTGACCGGAACAGCCAAATCAACCGCATTCCAGGCGAAATGACAGGACGCCTTGAGTGTAGAAACGTTTTACAGCATATTTCAAAACCGAGGCAGGATATTATGGATACAATGATCGAATCAATTGTTGCACAACAAATCCTCGATTCGCGAGGAAACCCGACCGTTGAAGTGGAAGTCACCCTCTTTGACGGAAGCTGGGGCCGTGCGGCAGTCCCCTCAGGTGCCTCTACCGGCACCCATGAAGCCCTTGAACTGCGTGATGGTGATAAAGATGATTATCTCGGCAAAAGCGTTCACAGCGCAGTGGATTTTGTCAATACGGAAATTTCTGAAGCCCTGGTAGGCTGGGACGCCACCGAACAGATGGCGCTGGACACCATGATGATCGAGCTGGACGGCACGCCCAATAAATCCAAGTTTGGCGCCAACGCCATTCTTGGTACCAGTTTGGCCATCGCCAAAGCGGCCGCCAATGGGTTGGGTCTGCCGCTGTATCGCTATATTGGCGGTGTGTATGCCCATGTTCTGCCCGTACCAATGATGAACATCCTCAACGGCGGCGCACATACCGGCTGGCAGTCCACCGATGTGCAGGAATTCATGGTGATGCCTCTGGGCGCCCCCACCTTCAGTGAAGGCTTGCGCTGGGGAACCGAGATCTATCATTCGCTCAAGAAAGTCCTCAAGGACCGCGGATATACCACCCTGGTTGGCGATGAGGGCGGATACGCCCCGGCACTCAAGAGCAATGCCGAGGCCGTTGAAGTGATTCTGGCCGCCATCGAGAAAGCCGGTTACAAACCGGGTGAAGAAGTGTCCATTGCCCTTGATCCGGCCGTCTCCGAGCTCTATGACAGCGAGACCGGTCTGTACAATCTGCGCCGTGAAGGCCGCCAACTGACCAGTGAAGAACTGGGCGAATTCTGGAAGGACTGGATCAACAAATATCCCATCGTCTCCATTGAAGACGGTTTTGCCGAGGATGACTGGGATGGCTGGAAACGCTTCGTCAAGGATGTGGGCAGCCGGATCCAGATTGTGGGTGATGATCTGCTGGTGACCAACCCGGAACGGATCAAACGAGGCATCAAAGAAAAAGCCGCCAACGCCCTGCTGGTGAAGCTTAACCAGATCGGTTCACTGACCGAGACCATCGAAGCTGTCAGCCTGTGCCACCGCGCCGGTTGGAACGCTGTCACCTCACACCGCTCGGGTGAAACCGAAGACGCCACCATCGCCGACCTGGCCGTCGCCCTTAACACCGGTCAAATTAAAACCGGTGCACCCGCTCGCTCTGATCGTGTGGCCAAATACAACCAACTCCTGCGCATCGAAGCCGAACTGGGCGATACCGCTCTGTACGCTGGCTGGAATACTTTCGGACGCGTGGAATAAAATTACTTCGTTTCTGCATCACAGGTGCATGAGTACGGGAAAAACCATCCTGAGCTCATGCACTTTTTATTACTTTTTTATCCCTCTCCAGTCATATTCATCAGAAAAAGTTGTAAATTGATGTAAAATGATAATCAGCCTGAACAAATGCCCGGCATTCATATGGTATGGGGAGCAGGAGCTATGTTCGATAAATTTTTCCATTTTTTCAACAGTTATCATATTTATGATTCCGCCTCCCCAACTGCGGAAAGATCTTCTCAGGATCATTTTTCTACGCTCTACGCAGGATTATGGTCGGGAGGATTTTCAGGCAATTTCAGTCACCATGAGGAGGACGCATGACGGTTGTAGTCAATTTCTTGCTCGGAATTCCATTGCTGGTTTGGGGACGAAAACTGTTCTGGCTGTTTGTCGGTGCAGTCGGTTTCGTCATCGGGTTCGGACTGGCGGATACATTTCTGATGACGAATCAGGAATGGATCCTGCTGCTGGTTGGACTGGGGCTCGGGTTAGTCGGCATCATGCTGGCTCTGGCAGTGCAAAAATTTGCCCTGACGGTTGCCGGGTTTGCAGCCGGTCTTTACCTGGGTTATCGCCTGGTGAACAGTTTGAACGTGAATCTGGGTGGTTGGGATTGGCTGGTGGTGGTGATCGGCGGTGTGATCGGCAGCCTGTTGATCCTTTCGGTGTTTGACTGGGCACTGATTTTGCTCTCTTCGCTGGTGGGCGCTTCGATGATCAGTCAGGTCTCGCTCCAGGGGGCGCAGCTCCAGGCCACTCCACGCATGATCATTTTCGCGGTTCTGGTGTTGATCGGAATTTTCATCCAATCAGCCCAAAAACAACGCGATACTGTATCATAGAGGCTTCTCTATAACAAAGGATAACATATGACAAGAGCCAGAGATCTTGGTGTTCCATTTGATGGAAAACCCGGTAAATGGAACGCCATCACAGATGTTGCCGGCATCGAGGTGGGTCACTGCACCATCATCGCCGGTGAAGAGCCGCAATTGCCGGGGCAAGGTGCGGTGCGGACCGGTGTTACGGCTGTTTTTCCGTGCGGAAAGAAATATGATCCCGTATTTGCAGGCTGGCATTCCTTTAACGGCTGCGGAGAACTCACCGGAACAGCCTGGGTGCAGGAATCAGGCTTTCTGGAGAGCAATGTAATGATCACCGAAACGGCCAGCGTGGGTACGGTGCGCGACGCCACCATGAAATGGGCCTTTGAGCATCTTTCCCAGCCGGGTATCCGCATGCGTGATGTATTCTATGGGCTGCCGGTGGTGGGTGAGACCTATTCGGGCACTCTCAGCGATATGACCGGATTTCACGTCCACCCCGAACACGTGGTGGAGGCACTTGAGAACGCGAAGAGCGGTCCGGTGGAAGAAGGCAATGTGGGCGGCGGTACCGCCATGATCTGCCACGAGTTTAAGGGCGGCATCGGCACCTCATCACGTCTGGTGGAAATCGCCGGGCACGAATACACACTGGGGGTTTTGGTACAGGCCAATCACGGCGGGCGAAGTAATCTGCATATTGCCGGTGTACCGGTAGGCAGGGAAATTCCGGATCTCATGCCGGAAATCTTTTATGAGATTCGCGGACAGGCAGGTCGACCTGTGTCAGCAGGCCATGGCTCGCCGGTTGATCCGGCTCAGCCCTCCATGAGTTCCATCATCATCGTGGTGGCCACCGATGCACCGCTTCTGCCAAACCAGCTTGCGCGTTTGGCCAGGCGCACACCGCTGGGTATCGGCGTGGTGGGCGGGGTGGGCTCAAACGGTTCCGGCGATATTGCCATTGCCTTTTCAACAGCCAACCATCCGGAGCCGGGCGAGGATGCGATTAATCAGGCAGCATTTCTCTCGAATGCAGCCATGACGCCCCTCATGCTGGCCACCGTACAGGCTACCGAAGAAGCCATCGTAAATTCGCTGGTGGCCGCGCAGACAATGACAGGCCTCAACGGGAATACTGTACATGCCCTGCCGCATGATCGACTGCAGGATGTTCTGCGAAAATATAACCGCCTGGCCGAGATCTAGCTCCAAGCGCTTCAGGTAAAATGAAACCATGAAGCGAGACCTCAAAGAGTATGCGCGCCAGACCCGTTTTCGCATGATTGCGGGCGGTCTGGCGCTTTTCTTTCTGGTTGCCGAGGTGTTGCTGTACTTCATCTTTGGTGACCGGGCTGCCCTGGGCGGGTTGATCTGCATGGGCGCAGCTCTGGTGCCGGTGGTGATCATTATCCTCGTACTGCAGGTGCTCGAGTGGATTGTCAAAAAGAACCGGGAAGAGTAGAAGACCAGAAATTGAAGGGGGAGGTTTATGAACCTCCCCCTGCTGGATATTGAGGGTATTACATCGTTTTGTTCACTAGCTTATTTTGATACCGGCCCGTTGCCACCCAGGCGTACACCCGGACGCAGGTTTTTGTACGGCGTCTGAGCAGGGTCGTCAATCACGGCTGCCGGTCCGGCGGCCTGCAAAATGACGCTGCTGATCGGCTCAAAATCAGCCCGGTAGTGATGTGAACTCTTCAACACCAGGATCTTTGTATTAGCCGGCTCAATGCCCACCTGCCGGAAATGCGACTGGTCGTTGGGCTGGGTACGCACACTGGAGACCACCACCTGCACGCCATCCAGGCGCAACAGCGCCATTTTACCCAGGTTGGTCATGCGGCCCTTCCCCATGGGGCCGGTTGTGATGAAATTGCCCTCAGCCAGTTTTTCTACGGTGAAAACTCCTTCATACGGTTTCTGCCCTGGCATCAGCTTGCCGCCCAGTTTGAGACGCACCTGTGCGCCCACACCAGCCTGGTGCGCCAGGGCCGCCGCCTCGGGATCGAACATCAGACCCAGTACCGCGCCTTTTGCGCCATGCCGGATCAGCGAATCAAGGATCCAGGGGGTGTCTGAGGTGCTGCCGGCGCCAGCGTTATCCTGCACATCGGCGATGATCACCGGCTTGCTGGCGGAAGCGGACAGTTGCATGGCTTTTTCCACCGCGGTGTCCACATCCATCAAATTGCACACCCACTCGCTCTCGTGCGCCATCACTTTATCGGCCATTAACTGCGCGGCTTCATCGGCCAGAGCCTGCGTTTCAGCATACGTGAACACAGACGGGCCGCAATGCGGAATATCGGCCGGAGGGAAGCCCATCATCAGGGTCACCGAGACTACGCCGGGTTTCTTTTCCAGCTCATCGATATAGGCGTACACGCCTCGAGCCGGTTCAGCGTTGGTGGTCTGGCTGGAGAGGGGCAGCATGAGCGGCAGCATTCTGTAGGATTTGTACAACGGTTTCCCTTCCAGCAGACGCTGCATGATCTGCCCGCAGCGGTAACCGCTCTCAAAAATGTCCACGTGCGGATAGGTGCGGTATCCCACCAGCCCGGAGGCGAGCTGCACACACTCTTCGGTGATGTTGCCGTGCAGATCCAGTGAAGCCAGTACGGGGATATCCCCAGCTACCTGTCTCACCTTGCGCAGCAGTTCGGTTTCGCCGTCCTGATAGTCTTCCACCACCATGGCGCCGTGCAAGGCCAGGAAGATCCCGTCAAATGGGCCCTGTTCACGGATCAAATCGCACATTTCGTTTGAGATACGCTCAAAAGCATCCCGCGATACCTGATCCGAGGGCTGCGTGGAGGCGTACAGCAGGGGCTTTACTTCATATCCCTGTTCATCGGCAAAGGCAAAAAAGCCCGATATGCCGCTGTTGTAGCGTGTTCCACGCATCTTCATCAGCACGTCTCCGCGTGTGATACCGCGCCCGCCCTCATCGATGGAACCGGTGAACGATTCGTAGGGAGTGGGGATGGGTGAGAATGTATTGGTTTCGTGACTGAAACCGCCCACTGCAATTTTTGTCATGATGATCCTCCAATAAGATTAGTTTGTCGTGCCAGTAAAAAGACTCCCCCGAGATCGCCCGGGGGATTGTCATTACTCATTTACACGCCCCAGACCCTGCAGGCGTACACCCTTGCGCAGGTTTTGATAATGGGCATCCTGCGGATTTTCCACCGCAGCGCCGTAAGCCCGAAAAGCAAAGATATCTCCCGCAATTTGATCAAAATCGGCGCGGAAGTGATTGGCGCTCTTCACCACCACCAGGTGCATATCCTCGGGATTAACGCCCACCACCTTGAACATCTGCCGGTCATTGGTTTGGGTGCGGACACTGGAAATGACCACACGTACACCGCCGCACCGCAACAAGGCCATTTTACCCATATCCAGCGCCAAGCCGGTGTTCATGGGGCTGCTGCCTTTGAACGATCCGCTGTGCAGCTTTTCAACCGTCCAACTGGCAAAGCAGGGCTTTTCGCCGGGCATTAATTTGCCGCCCACCCCGGCATCGATCACCGCGCCTTCTCCGGCCTGATGGGCCAGATCAGCGGTTTGAGGATCATAAATCATCCCCACAGCCGCGTCCTGCGCCCTCATCTCAAGCAGAGTACACAGCATACCCATCGTATCCGAGGTCCCACCGCCGCCGGGGTTGTCATACGTGTCGGCCAATATGACAGGTTTGCGCTTTTCCTCCCACAATGCAGCCGCTCTGCGTACCGCTTCAACCGCATCCGGCAGTTGAGAGCGAAAATCTCGCTCGCGCGTCATCACTGCCGAATACAGATCGGAGACCGCATCATCGGCTGCTTTCTGCGATAATGCGTACGCAAAAATGGTCGGTCCCTGGTATTCCACATCCGCCGACTGAAATCCAGCCATCAGCGTGGCCGAAAGCACTTCGGGACGTTTTTCCACCGTTTCAATCAGTGAATAGAGCGATTTACACGGCTCAATCGAGGTGGATTGGCAGGAGACCGGCCACAAAAATGGTACAGTCTGAAAAGCTTTGAATACAGGCTCACCGGACAGCAAATGCTGCATCAATAAGGCGCACCTCACACCGGTTTCATTCATATCCACATGCGGATAAGTCCGACAGCCCACCATACCATCAGCCAGATCAAAACACCCGCGAGTGATATTACCATGCAGGTCAAAAGAAGTCACAACAGGAACCTCTCCTGCTGCTTGCCGCACCCGCCGCACCAGTTCTTCCTCGCCGTCCTGAAAATCACCGTACACCATGGCGCCATGCAGATCGAGAAAAACGCCGTTAAACGGCCCATTCTGGCGGATACCCTGCACAATTTTTTCGGTAATAGCGTCAAACACTTCGACCGGGATGGTTCCCGACGGCTCGGCACCGGTAAGCAAAATGGGGTACACCTCATGAGCGTACTGCCGCATCACCGATATGAACCCCAGGGAAGCAAGATTGAGACGTTGATCTCCGTACAGGCGGATAAGCTCCTGCAATTCGTCGGTTTCAAAAATGCCGGTCAGCGTTCCCGCCCGCGTGTTAAAACTGGCGTACGTAGTGGGGATGGGCGAAAACGTATTGGTTTCGTGAATAAAGCCCGCCAGTGCAATACGCGACATGTGTAACCTCCTCCAACGTCAAATCTGGCTTTTGCGATGAAACTCCGGGCCGCAGCCGCCCAAACGAATGCCTTCCATCAGGTTTTTGTAATCCACATCAGCCGGGTTTTCGATCATGGCCGCCGGTTCATTGACATGCAGGATAGTCGCGCAAATTGGCTCAAAATCGGCGCGGAAGTGATGGCTGCTCTTGAGCACCACGATCTCCATTTTTTCAGGCTCAATGCCCAGCACGCGGAACGGGGCTGAATCGGCTGCCTGAACCCGCTCTGAACCCACCACAATATGGATGTTATCCAGCTTCAGCGCGGCGATTTTGCCCAGGCTCATCTTCAGCCCGGCCACCAGCGGTCCGTGCCCATCCATGGCGCCATCATACAACTTTTCCACGCGGAAGGTGGCATGATAGGGTTTGTGCCCTGGCATGATCTTACCGCCCAGGTCCAGCGTCACCTGCGCGCCTTCGCCGGCTTCATGCGCCTTGCGGGCCGATTCGGGATCAAAGATGAACCCCAAAGCCGTTTCCGGTACATGCTGCTTCACCAGTTCTTCCAGCACCCACACCGTATCTGATGAACTGCCCCCGCCGGGGTTATCCAGACTTTCGGCAATGATGACCGGTTTATCAGCAGCCGCGGCCAGTTCGATAGCCTGTTTTACGCATTCAGCCGGTTTGGGCAGGCTGGAAACAATCTCCGATTCATGCGACAGGAAAGCATTGTACATATACTCGACGGCTTCATCGGCGGCCTGCTGGGTAAGGGCATAGGCAAAGATAGTGGGGCCGGTATGCGCGGTATCTGAAGGCGGGAAACCTTCCATGATGGTAGCGCACAGCACATCGGTATTTTTCTCCACCTCAGCAATGGAAGCATAAATCGTTTTGAAGGGATCTGTGAAGGTAGTGGTTTTCGACAGCACCGGAATGAACGGGACCCGTTTGAAAGCTTTGTACATCGGCCGGCCCTGCAGGTGATGGTGCAGCAGCCTGGCGGCGCGCTCGCCGGTTTCGTACATATCCACATGCGGGTACTCGCGGCAGCCCACCATAGCGGTAGTCAGCTCAAAGCACTCCTGCGGGATGTTGCCGTGCAGATCGAATGTGGTGACCACCGGGATATCTCCCAGGCGGGCTTTGATGCGCCGTACCAGTTCAGTTTCACCGGAATGAAACCCTTCATACGCCATGGCGCCGTGCAGATCCAGATACACGGCATCCACCGGCCCGGCAGCTTCAATCTCCGATACGATAATCCCGGTAATGCGGTTGTAAGCGTCCAGTTGTACCTGGCTGGAAGGGTTGGTACTGGTGGACAGGATGTACACCGGTTCGTACCCGCCCAATTGGTCGATGGCGTTCAAAAAACCCAGCGAGGGATCATTCGCGCGTTTGCCGCGCATTTCCTTCATTTCGTCCCAGCGCACAATACCGGTAAACGGGCCGGTGCGGGTGGCAAAATCTTCATAGCGAGTGGGAAGGGGCGAGAACGTGTTGGTCTCATGGGCGAAACCAGCCATGGCGATCCGTTTCATACTTTCTCCTTTAACCTTATAAAATGATGAAACAATTTATTCCTTGAGTCGATGAGTCGGGCCGCCGCCTTTCAAACGGACGCCGGACCGCAGATACCGGTAGGTAAACGTGCTGGGGTCTTCCACATCGCTGCCCGGAGCCAGTACGTCAATCACATGACTGGCAATGGGAGTGAAATCGGCGCGGAAATGATTGGCGCTTTTCACCAGCAATATCTTCATGTGGGCAGGTTCCACCCCCAGGCAGGTGAACACCGCCTGATCGGCTGCCTGTTCCCGGCGGCTGGAGACCACGATCAGCAGGTCATCCACCCGCAGCAGGGCCATTTTGCCAAAGTGAAACTGCATACCACGCGCCATGGGCCCGGTGCCGGTGACGGGGCCGTCGTGCAGTCGTTCCACGCGGAAAGCGGCTTTCAGCGGCGAATCACCGGGGATGTACTTACCGCCCAATGCGAGCTCAATCACGGCGCCCCGTCCGGCCGCGTGGGCAGCCGCTGCGGCTTGCGGGTCGTAGATCATGGCGGCAGCGGCGCCGCTCACATTTTGAGCCAGCATTTCCTTGATGATGAACATGGTATCCGATGAATATCCGCCCCCGGCATTATCCTGGATATCCGCCAGGATGACCGGTTTATCGGCTGTTTGCGCCAGCCGGATGGCGGTTGCCACACCCTCCCGCGCACCAGGCACCTGTGAATCGAACTCGCTCTCACGAGCCAGGATGGAATTGTATAGAAAATCGGCTTCCCGGTCGGCGGTTTGCTGCGTATCCGCGTACACCAGCAGGCTGGGACCCGTATATTCCACATCCGATCCGCTGAAACCCTGCAAAATGGAAGCTGAGATCACACCTGCCCGACGTTCCACCTCGCCGATCATCGCGTACAGCGATTTGGAGGGCTCGCGGAAGGTGGTCTCTTTGGAAGACGGCATCAAAAAAGGGATGGAACGGAAAGCCTTGAAGAGGGGTTTCCCGCTTAAGGCATAGGCCATCAACTGCGCACAGCGCTGGCCCGTTTCAAACATGTCGATATGAGGGTATTCGCGGCAGGCTACAAAACCGGTACACAGTTCCACGGAGCGCGGATGCAGATTGCCATGCAGATCCAGCGATGCCACGACAGGGGTGCGACTCCGTGAGCGAAGACGCTCGCGTAACCGCACCAAAATCTCCGTCTCGCCGTCCAGATGCCCTTCCAGCGCCATGGCACCGTGCAGATCCAGAAAGATTCCGTCACATTCCACCGCGCTGAGTTGATCCAGCAACTGATCCATCAGGCGGTCGAAAACCGCCATGGGGGTCATATTGGATGGCTCAGTGGAAAAGCTGATCAGTGGGATCAACTCGAAACCCAGGGCAGCCGCCTGATCATAAAAGCCGCTGACCGGGTTGTTGAAGCGTCCGCTGCCAAGCTGGCGTAAATCCTCGGCCAGAAGCATGCGCCCGGCGTTCGGGAGGGTGAAATCTTCGTAGGTGGTGGGAATGGGCGAAAAGGTGTTCGTTTCGTGCTGTAAGCCTGCAATGGCGATTCTTTTCACAAAGCCTCTCTCCGGCTGCGGACAGCGTTTTCACGATGGGATAACTTCAAAAGGAAGGCGTACAGATTGTATTATAACGGCATATTTTTAGGCATAAAGGTATGACGCGGTTTATTGCACACCAAATCCGCTATCAAATTCGGTACTGGAAACGGTACCGAATTTGATTCTGGGGGTTATAGTTTCATATCACTCAACTGAGGTGTATTGTGATCATCCGCGATCCCGCTGTTCACCCCGCCGCTGAAAATACCGGCGCCGGCGAGCAGACCCATTTACTGTTTGAAAATTCTGTGCCGGAGCAGCAGCTTGCTGCGGCGCTGCAACAACTGCAAAACCCGTTTGTGATATCCGGCGGCAGGGTGATTTCCTGCCCGGATGGTGAAATTCATCTGCCCGCAGCCCTGCCTGGTACCTCCGCGTACTGCCCGGAGATCTCTCCTGAAGATCTGGGCGACCCCGGTTTTAAACATACTTACAACACCCGCTACGCGTTGTACGGAGGCTCGATGGCCAACGGCATCTCCTCCGAGCAGATGGTGATTGCGCTGGGTCAGGCTGGTTTTATGGGCTCCTTCGGCGCTGGCGGATGTCTGCCCGCCCGGGTGGAGAAGGCCATTCATACCATCCGCGAGACGCTGGGAAACCAACCGTATTGTTTCAACCTGATCAACAGCCCCTACGAGCCAGCGCTCGAAGCCCGCGCCGCTGATCTGTATATCCAGTACGGCATCCGTGTCATTGAAGCCTCCGCCTATCTGACGCTGACCAAAAGCCTGGTGCGTTATCGCGCGGCCGGTCTGTCGCAGAACCCGGACGGCAGCATCCGCATAGGAAACCGCATCATCGCCAAGGTATCCCGCAAAGAGGTGGCCGGTAAGTTCCTGCAGCCGGCCGAGCCTGCCCTGGTGGCGCAGTTGATCCAGGAAGGCTGCTTTGACGAGGAAACCGCGCGCCTACTGCAGCGTGTGCCCATGGCCGACGACGTGACCGTGGAAGCCGATTCCGGCGGGCACACCGATAACCGTCCGCTGGTGAGTGTGCTTCCGGCGGTGATCGCCCTGCGCGACGAATTGCAGGCCAAGTACGGCTTTGACACGCCGGTGCGGGTGGGCGCCGCGGGAGGCATCGCCACCCCAGCATCAGCGGTGGCCGCTTTTGTGATGGGCGCAGCGTATGTGGCTACCGGATCGGTCAACCAGAGCTGCGTCGAATCCGGCGCTTCCGAGCATACCCGCAAGTTACTGTCTCAAATGGAGATGACCGATGTAGCCATGGCCCCGGCCAGCGATATGTTCGAGATGGGCGTGAAGGTGCAGGTGCTAAAACGCGGCACTATGTTTGCCATGCGGGCCCAGAAATTGTACGAAATTTACCAGCGCTACGAGTCGATCGAGCACATCCCCGCGCCGGAAAGGGAAAAACTGGAAAAAACCATTTTCCAGCGCACTCTGGATTCGGTGTGGGACGAATGCATCCGCTTTTTCAGCGAGCGCGATCCGGAACAGATTGAGCGCGGACAAAAGGATCCAAAAGCAAAAATGGCGCTCATTTTCCGCTGGTATCTGGGGCTGTCGTCACGCTGGTCGGCGGTGGGTGAAGCCGGCCGCCAGATGGATTACCAGATCTGGTGCGGCCCATCCATGGGCGCTTTCAACGATTGGGTCAAAGGGACTGGACTGGCAGAACCTGCCAACCGGCATGTTGCCGATATTTCGCGCCAGATCCTGCGCGGGGCGGCTTACCTGTACCGTGTGCGCATGCTGGAAGCGCAGGGTGTCAGATTGCCGGCTCATCTGCAGGCGTACAGGCCTGAATAGCCGACAGGGGTATATCCTGCCCGCACACGGTGAACACCATCGCGCCGTGTTGCGCCCATAAACCTGAATACACCGGCAGCCCCGGCCGCAGACCGCTGACGCGCAGGGGCTGCCAAATTCCCCCGTTGGCCGGAAAAAAATCCACCTGCAATGAACGCGGATCGATGCCCAGCCCGATGCCCAGGGCTTTCAGATACGCTTCCTTTGCACTCCACGCCAGGGTGATGTACACATCACGCTGATCCGGTGTCTGGGCGTCAAATACCGCCTGCTCCGCCGGGGTGAAATAGTCACCGGTAAATGCATCTACCCGTTTTTCCACCTGCTCAGCATCCACGCCAAACGGAATGTCTGGTTCTGCATACCCCGCGAAGACCCAACCGTGCGAGTGGCTGATCGACAGGCGCCCCGGCAGACGGTGATCGCCCTTCAGCACGGCAAACGGCCTGCCGGAAGGTTCTTTCCATACCTCGATCTGACACAAATCCAAAGCTCGGGCAGCCGGCAGGTGTTCGCGCAGCAGTTCCTTAACTGCCAGGCGCGCCGACAGGTACTCTCGCCGGCGTTTGAGCACCTTCAAACGTGATGCTTCCGCTTGCTCCTGCGGCCCCAGCCAATCTGGCACGGGCGGCAGTGAAGCCAGTTCCATTTCATCGAAATAACGGATGGAAAGAAAAATCATCAGAAAAAGCGGGCCGCCCCGGTCCATGGGAGTTGCCGGGGCGGCCCAATCCGTTCTAACGGGTCAATACTTCATTGTCTCCCACCAGCGCCTTCATCGGCTCGGCGGCCTTCAGTTCAGCCGGTTCGGCCATCGGCGAGGTCTGGTAGTTTTGAATCTCCAGCAGCAGGTTGCCCTTCGCATCCACCACGCGCGCGTCGAATGAAAGCTGACCGCGGGTCAGGTAGGGTACCACCTCGGCGTATATCCGCAGCCCGTTGATGTGCCGGTTGTGCACCCTGAGCGACCCCACCGAGTGCGGCAGCGCCATCACGCCGGTTGCGCCCACCTCGTACAAACCGGCCGTTTGGAAACACAGTTCGATCAGCGCGGGGACCGCTCTGAGCACCGGCTCATCGGAATGCTGTTGGATCACCTGCTTGTTCAGACGCCCCAGTACTTTTTCTTGCGAGGCCTGAGCGGCTTCCAGCACCTGGAAGGCCGGTCCATGGAAGAACAGCCGGTAGATCTCCTCCGAAGAGATCGATCTGCCGCGGCCCCATTTGGGCGGTTCCACCGTCACCTCGCTGAGCGGATGGCTCGCCGCCAGGTGCACGATGCCCGAAAAATGCACCGTGTGATCCAGTTGGCCGTTCCAGCGCTCGTAATCCGATTCCAGACTGACGCGAGCGGTGGGTCCCTCAGCGGTGCGATAGGGGAAGGCAAACCAGCTCATCGAGCGCGGTTTACCGCCGTAAAACTTAAACGGCGCGAGGAACTGAATATTTTCAAGCTGCTCCACTTCCAACTCGCTGTCCGCGGACCCCAGCACCGAAGCGATATGCCTGGCGGCCACCGAAAATCCTTCGATCCCCACCACACCCGGCAGCACCGGCACCCCATTGATGGAGTGATCGCGCAGGAGAGCCAGTTCCTGGGGGTTGAGTTCCGCATCGAGGCGGATGCCGCTGCGCGTACTGTAATCGGTCAAATGGCTGAGCATCTGGTGGATGGGCGTACCCGCCCGCAAAGCCTGATCGGCTTTGGAAATGTCCATGCCGTCATTCTCCACAGGCAAGTCTTCCAGCCTTCCCAGCGAACCGGAGATCAGCACCTCGCCACTGCGTCCGTACTCAAGCTGCTGACGCAGCATGGGGGCGGCTGAGCGCGGGTCCATCATCTCAATCCCGGCCAGCTTCATCAAATCGGGGATGCGTCCGCGGCTGGCCATGCCTACCTCGGCCCAGGCGCCCCAGTCGATGGAAAGCGCCTGCATGCCGGGGTACTGCGTACCCAGCCAGACTGCATGTTTGTTGAGCGCGTCATTGGCCGCGCTGTAATCGGTCTGACCGCTGTTTCCAAAACGCCCGGCCACCGATGAGAAGAAAACCGTCCTGTCGGGCAGGCGTCCAGCCCCCTCAAGGGCGCGCAGCACGCGGCGGAACCCATCCACCTTGACGCGAATGGTCTGCCGGACCTCGTCCTGCGATTTGCTCTCAATCTTGCGGCTGATCTCCAATCCGGCCGCGTGCAGAAACACATCCACCTGCGCTTCGCGGGCCGCGATGGTCTGCACAGCCGAATCCACCGCCTGTGAGTCGGTGATATCACAGGCCAGGCATACAGCCCTGCCGCCCATTTTTTCCACATCCTGAACCAGTTGCACAGTGGCCGAAACCCGCTCCAAAACGGAGATTTTTTGTTCCAACTGCACCGGAGTCACCTTTTGGCCGCTTTGCAGCAGACGGTTTTGCAGCACTGTCCGGTAGACTGCCGGATCCTGACGGTAAGCTGCCAGATCGGCGTCGTGCGCATCCACCACCGTGCGGCTGAGCAGGTAGAACGTTCCGCGGGTGGCTCTTGCCAGATCGCGCACCACCGCGCCGGTGATGCCGCCTGTGCCGCCGCTGACCACGAATACGCTGCCATCTCTCAACGGCGCCTGCATGGCTGCATCCTGCGTCTCTTCCGTCTGCAGGCTGATGACATAGCGCTGACCATCTTCACGCCCCACCTCGGTGTGGACGGGGTCATGCAGAGTTTCCGCCAGCAACTGCCCGGCGGTGAACCCGGCTGCAGCGTTCGCCTCAAAATCGATTACCTTGATCAACTGCTCGGAACGCTCGCGGCGCAAGGCTTTGAAAAATCCGCTCACCAAACCTCCCAGCGGGTTGACCGGCTGGAGCAGGCCGTGCAGCCCGCCCATGCGCGTGCCCGCCATGATAAACGCCGAGCGGGGTAATTCGAGGGCTGCGCCGTGCATCGCCTGCGTCAACGTATCCACCGTGGATTGCCAGGCGGCATCATCTTCCCAGGCCGGTTTGTTCGTAAGACCGGGCATGAAGTACATACCGTCAGCCTGTCCTGCTTTGGTCAGCTCCTTCAGTGCTTCCAGATCTTCAGGCAGGTTGATGCGATGCGCCACCGCACCATGCTGTCTCAATAAATCAAGCAGCGCCTGGCAGGTCTCGTCCTGCGCGGACACCACCACAATCTGCTTGCCCTCAAGCTGGATGCCGGTTGGCAGACACAGATCCAAACGCGGCAGCAACACCGGGATGGGCATTCTCACCGCCAGGGTCGCGGGGGCTTCACTGGCAACGGTATCATCCGCCTGTTCCACATTGATTTCAGCGGAAGGTGTTTTAGTCACCTGAGCATTCTGCGCCAGGCCGTTTTCCATGAAGGCCACCACTTTGGCAAGGGTGTTGTAATCGGACAGGCGCATATCCTCACGGCGGGGGATGTTGTAATGCGCGCGCAGCGAGGCGAACAACTCAGCCTGTTTGACCGTGTCGATGCCCAGATCAGCTTCCAGATTCAGATCAAGATCCAGCATTTCCACCGGGTAACCGGTTTTCTCGCTGACAGCAGAGAGAACATACTGCTTGATTTCCTCGGTCGAAGCGCTGGCCGTGGCAGATACAACTGCCGCTGGTTGGATTTCAGTCTGTGCGTCAATGCGGCTATGCGCAACCCCTTCAACAACCGCCGCTGCGCTCTCAACCTGTACTGTTGCTACGGGTTCAGCTTTCTGCACGGCAGGAATTTCAACTGCCTCCTCTGTCTGGCTGCTTGCAGAAGCCCACAAACGCGGCAACTGGCCGTATTGCCAGGTTGACCCTGCCGGTTCGTGTACCGGCAGCCCCTGTGATTTCACACGCAGCGTACGCTGCACCACTTCCAGTTCGGCCTGGTTCACCCCGGCAGCAGCAGACAGCCAGCGGTTGTACTGCGCCTGGTCCACGCGCTGTTCCGCGCCCGGAATACGGCGCACCAGCGTCATGGCAATCTGCGAACCAAAACCGGCCCCCAGCCGCAGGAAGAACTGCGGGTGATAAGCTCCGCCCTGTGACAGGCGCAGATCGCCCAGTTCCTCATCGGGTTCAAATCCTTCATGAATGTGCGCCACCGGCGGTACCAGCCCGGTTTCCAGCGTCTTGACCGCGATAACATCCTCCACCCCCACCCCCATGGTGTGTCCGGTAAAGCCTTTGGTATTGGCAATCACTACCCGGCTGGCCTGATCACCAAAACAGGCGCGCAGGGCGTGGATCTCCGCGCTGGCGCTGCCGCCACGTGCGGGGGTATAGGTTTCATGTGAGACAAACACGGTTTGATCAGCAATCGCGCCGCGCCGGATACCAAAACGCTTCTCGGCGTTGCTCAGCAGGCGATCCATCACCCGGCTGACGTGCTGCACATCCAGTTGAGTGCCGTGGAAGGCGCTGTTGGCAAACACAGTGGAGAGGATCTCCCCGATGCCGCTGATACCGCGCTCGCGGGCAGCGTCTTCGCTTTCAATCACCAGCGCAGCCGCGCCCATGCCCATAATCAGGCCATTGCGACGTTTGTCAAACGGCAGAGCCGCCATGCGCACGTCACCTTCGGCGGTGGCAGCGCCGCTGGCAAACAGGCTGGAGCCAATCCACGGGGTGAGCATGGTGTTGGTCACATCATCCCCCGCGATCACAATCACCCGCCGGGCGCGCCCGGTGCGGATCCAGTCTTCAGCCACACAGATGCCCTGCGTGGTGGTGGCGCAGGCCGCGTTCACGTGCGTGTTGGGGCCTTTCGCGCCGATATACTCGGCAAACTGCGAATGGCCCATCGCCAGAATGCGGAAGATGTAGCGCCGGTCAAAGTGATAATCCAGATCCGCGATTTTGGCTTCGGTTTCCAGGATGCGCCGCTGCAGATCATTTTGCAGATCGGTCTGGCCGGTAGGATTCAGGGCGTACACCAGTTCGGCGGTTTCTTTCAGGCTGTTCCACTGGTTTTCCAGCAGCTTCATCTGATAATAATGTTCCGCCTCGGTGAGGGTGCGGTTGAGCCCCGGGAAAGCCGAACAGAACACCACACCGGTTTCCTCCTGCAGGGATTCCGGCAGTTTCCAGCCGTTGGGCAGCAGGGTGCCTTTGCTGGTCTTGCGGTAGCTCATTACCAGCGGGATACCGGCATCCCGCAGCGCCTCAATACCGGCTGCCATGGCAAGCTGTGTGGAGCGGTCCAGCGCATCCACACGCTCGGCGGGCACGCCAAACTCTTCCGTCAGGTCAAACTCACCGGATTGACCAGCCAGTTTGAGCACCTGGTCGATATCGGTGATGGTTTCCATCACAGCGCCAGCCTCGCTCTTCACCAGGCGGGTGATGCGTTTCTCCAGCATGCCCGCGCGGCTTTCCTGCGGCAGCGGCTCGATGCGCATATCGCCGTTCAGAATACTGGCGATGTTGGCGTCATCGAAAACATGCTGGTCTTTGCCGGGAAGTCCCAGCCCCGCCCCGGTGATCACCACCGAGCCGGTGATGGGCAATTCACCTGGAATATTTACTACATCAGTCTGTACAGAAGTTTGGATCACAACAGGCTGATCCTCAACCGGCGCCGGCGTTTGTTCGGCAGTCGACGGTTGGGGGATACCGGCCGCGTAGATACTGCACAAGGCCTCGTTGAAGCTGGCTTTGCCGCCCTTGCGCGGATGATTGGTGGGGATGATGCGGATATCCTCTTTATCCTTCAAATTGTCAGCCGCCAGCGTGCTCAACACACGCTTGGGGCCGGACTCGATGAAAACACGCGCTCCCCAGGCGTACAGGGTTTGCATACTCTTTACAAACTGCACCGGCGATGCCACCTGGCTGGCCAGCAGATCCAAAATCTCTTCCCGCCCGGAGGGGTACTGTTCACCGGTCACATTGGCCACGATGGGCAATTTGGGAGCCTGGATGTTCATGCGTTCGATCACACTGCGCAGCGGCTGGCTGGCCGGGGCGACAATGCGGGTGTGGAAAGCATGCGAAACCGGGATCTTCACCGCCTGATAACCGGCCTCGCTAAATTTGACCAGGGCCTGATCCACAGCGGACGTGGTTCCGCCCAGCACGCACTGCACCGGGCTGTTGATGTTGGCGATGACGATGTAATCGGGGATGGAGTGGATGACCTCATCCACCACATTTAACGGCGCGGATACCGCCGCCATGCAGCCGGGATCATCCAGTTGAATTTTGGTCATCTCGCGCCCGCGCGCGCTGACCACTTCCAGCGCCTCGGCAAAGCTGAGCACACCAGCCGCCACCAGCGCCGCATATTCGCCCAGGCTGTGCCCGATCACCATATCGGGCTGCACGCCGTACTTCATCAGCGTACGCAGCATGGCCACATCGGCGGTCAGCATGGCCGGCTGGGTGATGGCGGTATTTTTCAACTCCTTTTCAGCCTGGGCCAGTTCGGCTTCACCTCCGGTGGTGTAGATGTAGCTGGTCAGCGGTTTGCCCAAAATGGGTTCCATCACGCGGTCGGCCTCATCGAAAGTATCCTTGACCACCGGCTCGGTCTCACGCAGATCCAGCAGCATGTTCACATACTGCGAGCCTTGCCCTGAAAACAGAAAGGCCACCTTGCCAGCCTGCCCTGAGCCGCGATAGATGCTGTGCGCCTGCAGAGCCTTCCAGGAGGCAGGGTTATCCTCACGGGCAGCCGCCACGGCTTTTTCCAGCCGCTTGATTAACTCATCGGCTTGGGCGTAATCGATGGCGATCCGTTCCGGTTTCGCAAGTTGCTCCGGCGATGGGCAGCGCGAGACAGGTATTGAACCGGACTGCACCGCCAGCAGATCCTTTTGCAGGGTGACATACAGATCGGCGGAAGAATCGGCAGAAGCAAAGTACAGCCCCTGGTAAGGCTGCAATGGATCTGTGGATTGAGAGGTGACCGGCTCTATCGCTTGCGGCGCGGGTGTGAGATTTTCCTGCGCGGCAGGGGCAGCCGGCGCGGTTTGCAGCGCATCGGTCACAAAGCCCACCACCTTCGCCAGCGTGTTGTACTCTGACAGGCGCAGGTTTTCACGACGCGGGATGCCGTAATAGGTGCGGATGGAGGCAAACAGCTCGGCCTGCTTGACCGTGTCGATACCCAGATCAGCTTCCAGATCCAGATCGGGGTCCAGCATTTCAGCCGGGTAGCCGGTCTTTTCGCTCACAGCCGCCAGCACATACTGCCGGATGGCTTCTACGTCTATATGCTGAGCGGTCTGCACCGGAGCAGCGGCCACGCTCTCGACTGGTTTTTCCACCGTCTGATTCTCCTGATGGGTCTCCTGGGCGGGGATAACAAACGTGTTTTTTGCGGTCCCGCCAACACCCGGGAAGTATTCTTCCAGGACCACATGGAAGTTGGTGCCGCCAAAACCGAATGCACTCGCGCCCGCAAAGCGGAAGCTCCCGCTGCGCACAGCCCATTCCTTTGCCTGGGTATTCACCCGGAAAGGCAGGCTGTCAAAAGCAATATCGGGGTTGGGTTTGCGGAAATTCGCCGAAGGCGGCAGCACCTGGTGATGCAGCGCCAGAATGGTTTTCAACAGACCCGCCGCGCCGGCCGCACTCTTCAGATGACCGATGTTCGATTTGACTGATCCCAGCGCCACCGAACCGGTACCCAGCCCCAACGACCCAAAAATCGCGTTCAGGCTGCTCACCTCGGCCAGGTCGCCCACTTTGGTGGAGGTGCCATGCCCCTCGATCAGGCTGGCCTGTGTTGGATCGATCCCGGCGTCTTTCCAGGCGCGCTGAATGGCGCGCTGCTGCCCCAGCGGATTGGGAGCGGTGATCCCCTTGCCTTTGCCGTCCGAACTGCCTCCAATCCCACGGATGACCGCATAGATGCGGTCGTTATCGCGTTCGGCATCTTCGAGCCGCTTGAGCAGAAATACGACGGCTCCCTCGCCCATCACGAAACCGTTGGCACCTTCGGCATACGGCCGTGATCCGTCTGCGCTCAGCGCGCCGATCTTACAGAACTTGATGTACGATTCCGGTCCCATGCTGCGGTCAATGCCGCCGGTCAGCACAGCGTCGAACTTGTTGGCCAGCAGCCCTTCGCAGGCTGCCTGCACCGCCGCGATGGAAGAGGCACAGGCGGCGTCGGTGATGAAGTTGGGCCCGCTGAAGTTGAATACATTGGCCACCCGCCCGGAAATGATGTTGGACAGTTCACCCGGCATGGTGTCTTCGGTAATGACCGGGATGCGTCCCTGCACCTGTTGGGTCACCCCATCCAGCAGGGCTTTCTGCACGCTTTCCGGCAGATTGGCAAAATCAGGTACAGCCTGCAGGTCAGCCAGGTATTCCGGCAGCAGCAGGCGAAAGGTGGAGCGGTAATGTCCTTCACCGGCATTGGAGTTGCCAAAGATCACCGCCACCCGTTCCGGATCCAGCTTCTTTTCAGGATAGCCGTAATCCTTCAGCGCCTGATGGCTCACCGCGATGGCCCACTGCTGTGCCTGATCCATGGTGGCCAAAACCCTTGGCGGAATGGCGATACCGGCTTTGAGCGGATCGAAATGATACCCTTTCACAAATGCGCCGATCTTTGTATACGTCTTGTCCACTGCGCCGGGGTCGGGATCGTAGAACAGATCTGTGTTCCAGCGGTCCGCTGGCACCTCGGTGATTGAATCGTGCAGCGAGAGGATATTGTTCCAGAAGGACGCCACATCATGGGCATCCGGCAGAACAGCTCCCAATCCCA
>CAZHMZ010000033.1:18122-27541 GCA_964532655.1 uncultured Anaerolineaceae bacterium | reverse complement strand
GGGCGTGCAGCATTGGGATGTGGAACCGGATATCATCTCGGTGGCCAAATCGCTGGGCGGCGGCGTGATGCCCATCTCGGCCTTCATGTCTACCGAGAAAATCTGGAGTGTGATGATGGACCCCAATCCGTTCATCCACACCACCACAACCGGAGGTAACCCGCTGGCCTGCAGCGCGGCCATCGCGGCCATTCGCGTCACCCTGCGTGAGCGGTTGTGGGAGCAGGCTGCTCAAAAAGGCGAGTATTTCATCACCAAACTGAAAGAACTGGCCGAACGCTACCCCGGCATTTTCAAGAGCATCACCGGGAAGGGTTTGCTGATCGGCATGCATTTCCACAACCCTGAAGTGGGTTATCAGGTGGCGGCGGGGCTGTTTAAACGCGGTGTGCTGGTTGCCGGTACGCTCACCAGCGCGCATACCATCCGCATTGAACCGCCGCTGATTATTGAGTGCGAAACGATCAATGAGGTGCTCAACCGCCTGGAAGATACCCTGGCTGAAATCAGTCGCAACGAGCGGGTAGAAACAACCGAACTACCAGCCTGAAAGGGGCAACATGCAGCCAAAATCGTCACACCCGGACGTGATTCTGCACAATGGGGTGGTCTTTACCGCTGATCCAAAGCAGGGGTGGGGACAGGCCGTGGCGGTGCAGGATAATCAGATCCTGGCTGTGGGCACCGATGATGAAATCATAGCCCTGGCTGGTCCGCAAACACAGGTTATCAACGTACAGGGCCGGGCAGTTCTGCCCGGTTTCAATGACGCCCATACGCATTATATTGAAGAGGCTACCAGTGAAGCCAGCACCTTCAGCATGTTTGGGGTGGTGAATCGCGAGCAGGCTGCCCGGGTGATCCGGCATTATGCGGAACAGAATCCATCCATTGAGTGGCTGCTGGGCAAACGACTGGATCTGGGGCGCTTTGAAAACGTTGTGTTCCCCAACCGTCATATACTGGATGAAATCGAGAACCGGCGCCCCGTGGCCATTACCGATATCGACGGGCATTCCTGCTGGGTGAACACACGCGCCTTGCAAGCGATGGACTATACCGCTGACACGCCCGACCCGGTAGGCGGACGAATTCTGCGCGAAGCAGACGGCACACCCAACGGTATGCTGCTGGAGGAAGCCTACAACCCTGTGCCAGCGCCTGTACTACCGGCGGGGATGGATTTCAGACAAGTGATGCGGAGCGCCGGGGTAAAGTTGAACCGGATGGGCATCACCAGCCTGTCTAATAACGGCATCGAGTCGGAGCATCTGGATGTGCTGGAGGAAATGGCGCGGCAGAGTGAACTGACCTTCCGGCTCAACGAATGGCCCGCCTTGGAGGAGAACCTGGAATACGCGCGTTCTCTGCGTGAACGGTTTGCCGGCAACGAGCAGATCCGCGTGACCGGGCTGAAATTGTTTATGGATGGTGTGCTCAGTTCGCGCACCGCCTGGCTGCTGGAACCATACAGCGATGAAGCGGGCAACTGCGGTTTCCCGATGCAGCCGGTGGAAGAGATGGATGCGCTGGCTCTGCAGGCCGACAGAGAAGGTTTTCAGGTGATCACGCATGCCATCGGTGACCGCGGCGTGCGCGAAATGCTCAATATTTACGAACACGCCGCGCAGGTGAACGGCCGGCGAGACAGCCGCCACCGGGTGGAGCACATCGAAATGGCCCACCCACAGGATCAGATACGCTTTGGCACTTTGGGCGTCATCGCCAGCATGCAGCCGCTGCATGCTACGGCCTGTATCGATGATTACACCCTGGCGCGTATCGGCGCTGAACGCGGGGCATACTCGTATCCGTGGCAGAATCTGCTGAACGAGGGCGCTCATCTGTGTTTCGGCACCGATTGGCCCGCCATCGACATGAGCCGGCCCAACCCACTGGAGAATATCTACGGAGCGGTCACGCGCTGTCATCCGGGTATCCAGGGGATGGCACCATGGCATATCGAACAGGGCGTATCACTGGAGCAGGCCGTCATCAGCTACACCGCCGAGCCCGCCTATGCCGAATTTATGGAAGCACGCAAAGGCACCCTGACGCCCGGTAAACTGGCGGATGTGTGTGTGCTGGATCGTAACATCTTTTCCATCCCCTCTGAAGATCTGCTTTCCGTTGGGGTATCATTAATCATGGTGAACGGAAACATCGTTTACCAGCAAATTGAATGAAATCAGGGGGTTTGGTTTTGTAAACAGCAAAACCAGCGGATGACACATATGGATATTCAACAGTTTTTTGCCACGCTGCGGCGTCCGGGCAAAGACGATTTCAAGCGCGTACTGGCATTAATGTCGACCTGTGGTACCGCGGAATATGGTGAGAGCGATGCAGATGAATTTGATCTGCAATACGACTGGGATCAGATGGATCTTGCCCGGGATGTGTGGTTAGGCGAGAATGAGCAGGATGAACTGATCGGATATGCGGCGGGAGTGCCGGGTTCTACCGGGGTGCGATATGACATTTTTACCCACCCGGATATCACAGATCTCGATCCTAATTTACGGCTACTGGATTTGTTGATCGAGCGGACGCTGGAGGAGCTTTCAGCGGACTTGCCCGAGATTTCCACCACCATGTATATTGCCGCGGTGAACCAGCGTGACCGGATGGCCGCGGAGATGGAAGGTTTTACCCACATCCGCAGTCATTACCAGATGCGCATGGATATGGCTTTTCCCTCCGACGCGGTTTACGCGCCGGACGGGTATGACTTGCGAACCTTTCAGCCTGATAATCCCGGCGAAGCACAGCAGATCCATGAACTGGTGCAAAGAGCCTTTGCGTATCCCGGACGGCAGCCCCAATCTTATGACGATTGGGCTGAAGGCATGATGCGTGGTGATATTTTTGATCCGACCCTGTGGTTTGTGCTGCTGCGAAACGAGCAGATTGTGGGCGTCAACCTGAGCTTTATCTACCCCGGTTTGGGCTGGGTACGCCAACTGGCGGTGGATCCCGGCTGGCAGGGCAAGGGGCTGGGTTCCATCCTGCTGAAGAAGAGCTTCCAGGAGTTTTATGAACGCGGCTACCCGCAGGTGGGCCTGGGTGTGCGCGCAGATAACAACCACGCGCTGGAGTTTTACCTGCGCTCGGGCATGAACATCAAAAGGCAGTACTGTGAATACCAGATGACGGTCATGGAACGCGAGACTCCTGCCCAATAAACAGGCTGTTAACCTGATCTATCTAAAAACAAAAACCTGCCTCAGGGCAGGTTTTTTTCTCCTGTTAGGTACAATTCTCGCTACTGCGGACGAGTATATTTTGGCAGCAGAATGGGTGACTGCACGGCTCCGTCGATCCCGGCGGCGTCCAGCTCCTGGTTCCAGGCATCCAGATGCGACAGCGTGGCCTTACCGGGGTGAGCCGATTCGATATACCCGGCGGCTTCTTTGCCTGCTCGCCGGCCGAACACGGTCACATCCAGCAGGCTGTTGCCCATCAGGCGGTTGCGACCGTGGATGCCCCCGGCTGCCTCTCCGGCCACAAACAGGCCCGGGATATTGGTGCAGCACTGCGCGTTGATGGCCACCCCGCCGTTTTGGTAATGCAAAGTGGGGTACACCAGAATGGGCAGCTTTACCATATCGATATCGAAGCGGCGGTACTGGCGAACCATGGCCGGCAGAGCTTTTTCAATGGTGCCCGGCCCCTGAATGATGTCGATCATGGGAGTGTCCAGCCACACACACGGCTGGCCGGTCTCGGTGACCACGCCCAGCTTGTGATCGGCGCATTCCCGGATGAAGGAGGCTGCTTCCACATCACGCGGCTCCAACGGATAGACAAACTGGTTGCCATCAATATTGACCGGCTGGGCTCCCAGACCGCGCACTTTCTCGGTCACCAACTGGCCCAGGATCTGCTCGGGGTAAGCCGCGCCGGTGGGGTGGTACTGCATGGTATCCAGAAAGTCTACCCGCGCGCCTGCCCGGTAGGCCATCACCAGACCATCACCGGTGGCGCCGTAATGATTGGTGGTGGGGAAGCCCTGGTAATGCAGACGCCCACTGCCGCCGGTCGACAGGATGACGGCTTTGGCGCGCGCATAAAACAGGTGATTGGTTTCCAGGTTCTTTAAGACCGCTCCGCAGGCCTGCCCATTTTCGTCCAGCACTACCTCCACGGCGGTGCAGAACTCGATCAGCGTCACATCCTGGCGGTTATGCACCTCGTCGCGCAGGGTGCGCATGATCTCGGCGCCGGAATAATCGCGGGCGGAGTGCATGCGTCTTCGGCTGGTGCCGCCGCCATGCTCCTGCATCATCGAGTGATCGGGATTTTTGTCAAACATCATGCCCAGGTTTTCCAGCCACTGGATCACCAGCGGGGCATCCAGTACCAGCGCCTCCACCAGATCTGGGTAATTGGTAAAGTGACCGCCGCCGATCACATCCAGATAGTGGATGGCGGGTGAGTCTTCCGCGCGGTCGGCGGCCTGGATACCGCCCTGGGCCATCATAGTGTTAGCGTCGCCAAAGCGCAGCTTGGTTACCAGAGTCACTTTGGCGCCGTTATCGGTGGCCAGAATGGCAGCGCTGGCCCCGGCCCCGCCACCGCCGATAATGAGGATATCGGTGTCAATTTCCGGCTGGCTGAGATCAAAGCTGGATTGGATAAGCGGGCGTCCTTCCATCACATCCGCCAGTTCATGTGGCATGCGCATCCCCTTGTTGGGTCCAACTTTGATGGGGCGCATGGTCGACTGAATGTAATCGGGATGGAACGCCTGCAGTACGGCCTCGCGTTCCTCCATTGACATGGAAGGATAGGTCTCCGCCAGACGGCGCGGCCGGGTGGCTTCGACGATTTTGATTAAGTCCATCAGTTGAGGGGTATAGGTCATGGGGTACCTCGTTACTTCTCGATCACACGCTCTTTATAGCGAGCCTTGAGGGCGGCCGTATCCAGGGCTTTGAGGGCCTGGAGTTCTTCATCATATTTATGCTCCTCCAGCTCCTTCACGCGCACCGCCAGGTGCTCGGAGCGGGGGGCCAGATAACGCCCGTACAGGCGCCGGTTGAGAATGGCAATGTTGTATTGGGGTTCCTCAGCCGGGCAGCGCGCCGCGCATAAACCGCACATGATGCAGTCGAATGACATGTTAGCCACCTGGGCGATATCGCCGCGCATGGCGGCGGCCATGTAACCTTTCACGTCCAGTTCCTGCGGGCAGGCTTTGGTGCAGGTACCGCAGCCCAGGCAGCGCAGCGTTTCGGGATAGGTTTTGAACACGGAGGCGGGTTCCGGTTTAAGTTCTTTGATGTCATAACGCGCGCGTTTGGCCGGGAAAAAGGGAATTTGACCCAGATACATCTCCGGTTTGACCACCGTCTGACAGGCCAACCCGAAATACAATTTGGGGTCATCTTTGATGCGGTACACCGTGGCGCATGCGCCGCAGAACCCGCCCCGGCAGCCCACCCCGCGGATGAGCGTGTACCCGGCCCATTCCATGGCTTTCATGATGGTCAGGCTGGCGGGCACATCGTAGCGCTTGCCCATGATGTAAACGGCAACCATTTCTGTTTGTTCAGCCATTCTGTTTCCTCCAAAATCCGGCCGCAGCATCAGCCGGTCTTCTCCAAACCGGTTACTTGACTTCACCCACCTCGTTCCACTCATCCGCCTTGAAGGTGATCAGCGGGAGCGGTTCATCCAGGCTGCGCCCGGGCAGATAATCAAATTTGGCCTGTACATTCTGCCCCACAGACCGGAATACCTGTCCCACCGGCAGTTCGGAGGGGCAGGCTTCGGTGCACATGCCGCAGCCCACGCAGGAAAGTACCATGTGGTTCAGACGTGTCAGGTGGAACAGCATGGTATCAGCGGGCATACGGAAGGCCCCTTTTTGTTTGACCCAGGCGACGTACTGCATGGGCTCGTGGTCAAAGATTTCGCTTTTGAACACGCAGGTTTTGCAGTAACACACCGGGCACACGTTCATGCAGTTGTGGCAGCGGATGCAAGCCGCAAAAATGCGGGTGAGATCCTCATCGCCGCCCGTGCGCAGGCGGATCTCCTCAAAAACACGGTCGCGCTCGGTGATCCGGTTTTGAACCAATTTTTCCAGCAGGGCAGCCCGGTTCCTGCCGGTCTCCGCGGGTTGAAGACCCAACTGACCGGCCAATTCATCCTTTACCGTCAGGTTGATCCCGCTGGAGAGATCGCTGCCGATCAACTCGAGCACAATGTCCGCGCCGTCATATACCGGCTGTTCGCAGATCTGGCAGGCAGCCCGCTGCTCCACCATGGGCTGGGGAGAAGTCAGCACATGCGGCTGATAAAAGGTGCGCCAGATTTCGCGGTTGTTGCCCCTCGATTTCTCCTGAAACTCGGCAACGGCATAGGTACCGGCGCAGTCCAGTGAGATGGTGATCAGATCTGCCATGCTGGCCTGCTGGAGCTTGACCAGTTCCACCAGGGCGCGCAGCTCACACGAACGCAGCACCACGCCTACCTTGGGTCGCGGTTCACGCTGGCTGAGTTTTGCCACCTGGGCAGCGCTGTTGATGCCCATCACCGGGGCAAGAATATCAGCATAATCCAGCAGTGCGGGTTCGCTCACCAATGCGGGTGTGACAGTACCTGAAGGGGTGCGCATGGGCAGATAGAGCATATCCACCGCGCCGGAGGTCAGCAGTGAAGCCAGGAAACCCTGCAGGGTCTGACGGACATCGCCATTTTCAACGATCAGCTTTGTTTTCATGCCGGGTCTCCCTATACCGCCCAATCCGATTTGAGCGGATTGGGTCCCTTTTTGCGCATTTCTTCGGTCATCTCCTGGATAGTCTCCGCGAAGCGTTGGCCTTCGCTGGCGCTGATCCAGCGCAGCCAGATGCGGTCTTCATCAAAACCGGCATTGTGCAGAATCTCCTTCAAGGCCACCACCCGGCGTCTTTCCTTATAATTCCCTTCCTGGTAATGACAGTCGCCGGGGTGGCACCCGCCGATCAGCACACCGTCCGCTCCGGAAAGATCCGCTTTGAGCAGGTACATGGGGTCCACCGCGCCGCTGCACATCACGCGGATGACGCGTACGTTGGGCGGATATTGCAGGCGGCTGGTGCCGGCCAGATCCGCACCGGTGTAGGTACACCAGTTGCACAGGAAGGCAATTATCTTGGGTTCAAATGTTTGATCGGTCATCATCTTCTCTATTGTTCCCGGTTTTTCAAACTTTGATCTCAGCCAGAGCGGCATCCACCATGGAAGAGATCTGCAAGAATTCAAATCCGCGCTGCTGCGAGGCTTTGTTGGGGCAGGCGGCAACACACGCGCCGCAACCCTGGCAAAGCACCTCAACCACCTCGGCATATTTTGCGCCCGGTTCAATCCGGCGGGCGTTGTAAGGACAAACCTCCACACAGATGCCGCAGGCGGAACACAGACGCTGGTTGACCTGCGCGATAATAGGGGTGGCAGTAAGCTGCTTTTTGGCCAGCAGTGTGACTGCCCGGATGGAGGCTGCCTGCGCCTGTGCCATGGTTTCCTCCAGCGCGCGCGGTGAGTGAGCCAGCCCGCACAGGAAAATGCCATCCGCGGCAAAATCGACCGGGCGGAGCTTGACATGCGCTTCCAGGAAGAATCCGTCGGCAGTGAGCGGCAGCTTGAGCAGCCGGCTGAGCGTTTCGTTGCCGGGTTCAGCTTCAATACCGGCGCTGAGGATGACGCTGCTGCAGCGCAGCGTCACCTCTTCGCCATCGGGCTGGACCAACACCTTGACCTGCAATCCACCGCCGGGCAAGCCAGTAGATTCACTCACCTGCGGCGGTGTATCGGCATCAAATTCAAGGAACAACACCCCCGCCTCACGCGCCTGGCGGTACAGCTTTTCACGGAAGCCGTAGGAGCGGATGTCGCGGTACAGTATGGTTACCGGCGTGGAGGGGCTGCGCTTTTTGATTTCCAGCGCGTTTTTGATGGCCTGCGTGCAGCACACTCGCGAGCAGTAAGGATGGTCTTCGTCACGCGAGCCCACGCATTGGATCATCACCACCGGGCCGGCATGCCCGCCCACCGGAACCAGCTCGTCGATCCGTTCCTCCAGTTCATGTTGGGTCATCACACCCAACGCCTGCCCATAGGCATAGCTTTGGGGCTCGATTTCCCGACCGCCGCTGGCCACCACGATCACGCCGTGCTGGATTTCGGTGGTTTCACCGGAGGCGGATTTCACCTGGCTGGTGTATTGACCCACATACCCGCTCACGCTGACCACCTCGCTCTCCATCATTACGGTGATGAGCGGCTGGCGGCTGATCCGGTCAATGGTTTCGGCCAGCAGCACCTGCGGATCGCTGCCGTTCAGGCCGGTTTTGATGTGACGCAGGTGACCGCCCAGAGCGGAGGTTTTTTCCACCAGAAAGACCGGGTATCCCTGCCCCGCGATGGACAGCGCGGCGGTCATACCGGCCAGCCCGCCGCCAATCACCAGCGCGCGGTGCTCGATGTTGAGGGTCCCCCGTTTGAGAGGGCGCAGCCGGCGCGCCTTGGCTACAGCCATGGTAACCAACTGCTTGGCTTTGCGTGTGGCAATTTCCGGTTTGCCGCGGTGCACCCAAGAGTCCTGCTCGCGGATATTGGCTAACTCGAACAGGTGCGGGTTGAGCCCGGCCTGCCGGATGGTATCCTGAAAGAGCGGTTCATGGGTACGGGGGGTGCAACTCGCCACCACCACGCGGTTGAGGTTGAGCGTTTTCACCACCTCGGTGATCTTTTCCTGGGTATCCTGTGAACAGGTATACAGGTTGCGCTCTGCATGCACAACCCCGGGCAGGTTTTTGGCATACTCGGCCACATCCGGCACATTGACCACCCCGCCGATGTTGATGCCGCAGTGACACACAAACACACCCACGCGCGGTTCTTCTTCAGACACATCGCGTTCGGGCGGGTAGATCATCTCGCGGGTGAGCGTGCCCCGCCCGTTTGCCAGTGCGGCCGATACTTTTGCCGCCGCGCAACTGGCCTCGATGACCGTCTCGGGGATGTCTTTGGGCTCGGCAAACGCGCCAGCTACAAAGATACCGTCGCGGGAACTCTCAGCCGGATGATACTGCTCGGCTTCCGCGAAGCCGTACTCGTTGACTTTAATTCCCAGGCGATGCGCCATCTCCTGGGTGGCCCGGGTGGGCTTGAGACCCACCGAAAGCACCACCAGTTCAAACTCTTCTTCATGAGGAATGGGCTTGCCATTCGCATCAAAAGAAGCGTAACTCAGGCGCAGATTCTGGCTGCCGGGCACCTCTTTGACCGCGGAAACCATGCTGCGCATGTAGCGGACGCCCTGTTCGTTCTGCGCCCGGTCGATATAGGCGTCAAAACCTTTGCCGAAGGCGCGGATATCCATGTAGAAGATGGTGGGCTCGATGGAACTGTCGTGCTCACGGGCGATG
>CAZHMZ010000033.1:0-18112 GCA_964532655.1 uncultured Anaerolineaceae bacterium | reverse complement strand
GTACATGCAGCACACCGAGGAACAGTATCCCTGATCGCAGCTGATATCGCGCGAGCCCACGCATTGAATCCAGGCTACCTTGTGCGGATGCGCTCCGTTGGACGGGCGCTGCACCACCCCGGAAAACGGCCCCGAGGCGCTCAACATGCGCTCGAAATCGATGCTGGTGACCACATTGGCATAGCGGCCGTATCCGTATTCCGGCCGGATGCCGGCTTCCACAGGCTCCAGACCCGGGGTGAGGATGACCGCGCCCACATCCAGTTCGATCACCTCTTCCTGCATGTTGTGGTCGATGGCTTTGGCCTGGCAGGCGTACACGCATTGCAGGCACTCTGAGCAGATACCGCAGCTCAGGCAGCGGGCAGCCTCCTGAACGGCCTGTTCTTCGGTCAGGCCCGCGTACACCTCGCTGAAATCGTGTTTGCGCTGATCCGCCGGGCGAGGGGTCATTTCCACCCGGAGGACTTTTGCCACCTTCTCATCGGCCATTTTATGCAGAATCTCATGCTGTTCCAGTTTGACAGCCGGCGGCATGGGCTGGGTGGGGTTGACCACCTGCCCGGCCAGATACTGCCCGATCGAACGGGCGGCCTTATGCCCGGCTGCGATACCATCCACAATAAAGGAAGTACCCGTCACCGCGTCGCCGCCGGCAAAGATACCGGGACGGCTGGTTTCCAGCGTTTCCGGGTTGACCTTGACAAACCGTCCGCGAATGGTCTCCACCTGCCCGGCGAGCAGACCCAGATCAGGGTGCTGGCCGGTGGCAAACAGGATCACATCCACGGGAATGATCTCTTCCGTTTCCGGATATTCGGTGAAATCGGGGCGACCCTCCACAAACCCGCGGAAATCCACCGTCACACAGCGGATACCGCTCACCCGGCCGTTTTGCCCGGTGATCTCTTTGAAGGTGCGCGATGGGAACACCTGAATGCCTTCTTCTTCGGCATCCCGGACTTCCCAATCATGCGCGGGCATCTTCTCGCGGCTCTCCAGGCAGGCCATCCCCACCCAGCCGGCACCCACCCGCACGGCCGTCATAGCGGTATCGATGGCCACGTTGCCGCCGCCCAATACCAGTACGCGTTTCCCCTTCACCAGCGCGGCCACATCCTCCAGTACGGTTTGCCCGGTATCCGCGTGCCAGCCCAAACTGACCTGACGTAGAAAGTCGATGCCTGACAGCACGCCCGGCAGATCGACACCCGGAATGGGCAATTTGACGCCCTTATGCGCGCCGATGGCGGTAAACACGGCATCATATCCCTGCTCCAGCAGGGTGGAGGGGTCGTCGATAGGCGAATTGAGCCGTAAGTCCACCCCTTCAGCCAGGATCTGGTCGATCTCTTCCTGCACCCGGTCATACGGCTGGCGATAGGAAGGCACGCCCACGCGCATCATCCCACCGGCCACCGGCAGCGCTTCATAGACGGTCACTGCATGCCCCTGCCGCGCCAGATCGAGCGCGCAGGTGAGCCCGGCCGGCCCGGCGCCGACGACTGCCACCCGTTTACCGGTGGAGGGAACCTCTGTGCGAGCAACCGGTTTGAGTTCATCGGGATGTTCGCGCGCCCAATCGGTGACAAAGCGTTTGAGCGCCATGATATTCACCGGCTGGTCGCCCTCACCGCGCGAGCAATCATCTTCACAGCGATGGTTGCATACGCGCCCGCACACCGAGGGGAAGGGGTTGTCTTCCAGGATGGTGCGGTAGGCGTCGGCAAAGCGCTTTTCGCGGACCAGGGCTACATACCCCTGCGCGCGCTGATGGATGGGGCAGGCATTCCGGCAGGGAGCCACGCCCAGCTTCTCGATGGCAAAGGTATTGGGGATTGCCTGCGGATACAGCTTGTAAATGGCTTTCCGGTCTGATAGCTCTTCATTGAAGGCATCAGGCCGCACAATGGGGCAGGCTGCGGCGCAATCACCGCACGAGGTGCAGGATTCTTTGATCACATACCGCGGGTGTTTGCGGATTTTGGCTTTGAAATGGCCGGGTTCGCCGTTCACCTCCAGCAGTTCGGCGGTGGTGAGGATGTCGATATTGAGATGGCGGCCCACCTCCACCAGCTTGGGCGACATGATGCACATGGCGCAGTCGTTGGTGGGGAAGGTTTTGTCCAGTTGAGCCATCACCCCGCCGATGGCAGGGGCGCTGTCGAGCAGGTATACCTTGATCCCGGCTTCCGCCAGATCCAGCGAAGCCTGCATGCCGCCGATACCGGCTCCCACCACCAGGGCGGCTCCAACGGGCTGATGCCCGTTGTTTTGTCCGCCTGTCTGGGTCGGGGCCGGTTGGTTTTCAGATAGCTGACTGCTGATGAAATCGACTGTTTGTTTCATGCATGTCCCTTGCGGCGGCTAGACTGCCAGATTAAACTTTTCCAGCAGCTCCAGCGGATCGATCAGGTGCAGTTTCCACCAGTTGTTTGATTCGGTCAGGCCAAAGGCCAGCCCCATCAGTTCGGTGAAGTAGAAGATGGGCAGGGGGTTCTCAGATTGGCGCATCTCCAGATTAAGCTGGCACAATGGGCAGCTTGTCACAATGGCCTGTGCGCCGGCTTCGCGGGCGTAACCGGCCAGTCGCTGCACCATGCGGGCAGCCGTTTTGGGTTTGGTGAGCGCCAACCCGCCGCCGCAGCAGTCGGTTGCATACGACCAATCCACCGGCTCGGCGCCCAGAGCGGTCAGGATTTGCTTCATGTAGACCGGGTTGTCCGGGTTCTCAAAGCCGGTGATCTCGGGCGGGCGTACCAGCAGGCAGCCGTAGTAATCCACCGCTTTCAAGCCAGCCAGCGGATTTTTTACCAGACTGTGCACTTTCTCAAGACCCACGTGCTGAACAATCACTTCCAGCGGGGCGCGGATCTCGATGGAATCATCAAAGCTGAAACCGGCTGCCTGTTCCACCAGGCTGCGCTCATCGGGCTGGTAACGCAGAGCATGCTGGGCGGTTTTGTGACGGTTGAAACAGGCCGCGCAGGGCATCACCACATCGCGGCGCAGGCGCTGTGCGATGGAAATGTTGCGTCCCGAAAGGGCCAGTGAGAGATCAGGGTTCAGGCTGTGGCCCGATGAGGCGCTGCAACAGTTCCAGTCGGGGAGTTCGTTCAGGCGCACATCCAGCGCTTTGAATACCGCGTGCACCGATTGACCAAATTCTTTGGCGGTGGAATGCAGGCTGCAGCCGGGATAGTACGAATATTCCATCATAAGGATCTCACGTGTTCTTTGGTTCGGAACCGGATTTGACTTGCGTCCGGGTAAGCGTATAGATGCGTTTGATTTGATCCATCTGCTTCACCGGTTTGGGCAGCAGGGGAGCTTTGCCTTTGAAGAGCAGCTTGAAAATGGTGCCTACATCAGTGGCCAGTTTGCGCGTTTGCAGAGTGAGAATCCCCATCAGCGAGGCCTCGTGCATGCGCCCAAACAATCCGGTCAGGCCGAGGAACAGTTTATGGAACTTCAGCGCATCCGGTTCGCCCACGCGCACGCCCTCGCGATAGGCGGTCTGGCGCAGCGCATCCATCACCTGGGCAATGTCGATCTCGTTGGGGCAGCGGGCGCCGCAGGTTTCACAGGCTGCGCATACCCAGATATCGGCGCTGGCCAGCAGGCGGTCTTTTTGCCCTAACTGCACCATGCGTAGAACACGGTCGGGGCCATACTGCATTTCTTCTGCCACCGGGCAGCCGGAGGTACATTTATGGCAGTGATAGCAGAGCTGGATGTTCTGCCGGCTGAGCGTGCTGATTTGTTGGGCAAAATCGGCTGCAAGCATGATCACATCACCTCATCCAGCATGGATAGAATCTGCCCGGGGCGCCAGTTATGCACCTGGCTGGCCTTGTTGGGGCAGGCAGTCACACACGCGCCGCAGCTCTGGCACAGCGAGGCGTTCACCGTAGCGTAGTTCCACACCGGGTGGATCTGACGCGCTTCATACGGACAAACCTCCACGCACGCTCCGCAGGCTGAACACAGTTCGGCAGTCACCGTGGCGACCAGCGGGGAGAGCGTCATTTCCTCATTTGAGAACATCTGCAGCACCTTGGCGGCGGCTCCGCTGGCCTGGGCGGCGGTTTCAGGGATGTCTTTAGGTCCCTGCGCCGTACCGGCCAGAAAGATACCGGCGGTCAGCGTTTCCACCGGGCGCAGTTTAATGTGCGCTTCATTGTAAAAGCCATACGCATCGCTGCTGATGTGCAATCGCTGCCCCAGATCCACGGTGCCATCGGATGGATACATGGGCGTGGCCAGCACCACCAGATCGGCGGCGATTTCCACCGCCCGGTCGGTGAGCGTATCGGCGCCCCATACCACCACCTTACCGGCATCCTGGAACACCTTGCTGACCTTACCGCGCAGGTACAGCACCTGAAAATCTGTCATGGCGCGCTGCACATATTCATCGTAGCCTTTGCCGGCCGAGCGGATGTCGATGTAAAAGACGTATGCCTGACCATCCGGGACGAGTTCTTTGTACATCATGGCTTGCTTGGCCACATACATACAGCAGACTTTTGAACAGTAACTCACGCCGCGTTCGGGGTCGCGCGAACCGGCGCACTGCACAAACACAATCTCCTGGGGGATCCGCCCATCCGAGGGGCGGCGAATGGCTTTATCGCGCAGCATGGTTTCAAAGGTCAGCCCGTCCACCACATCGGCGACCTCCCCGCCGCCGTATTCCGGCAGTTTGGCCTGCGTGTAGGGCTGCCAGCCGGTAGCCACCACCACCGCGCCCACATCAATTTTTTGCTCCCGCGGGATACCCGCTTCATCCGGTACATCCAGTTTGATCTGGAAATTGCCAATGTACCCTGCCAACTCTTTCAAACGGGTGCCGGTGAGCACACGGATATTGGGGTGACCGTGCACCTGCTGCACCATTTTCTGCAGCAGGTCAGGCGCCGCCCGGAAGTTGAGATACGAGCCGGACAGGCGGGACATATTACCGCCCAGTTCGGCTTGTTTTTCCACCAGCGTCACCGGAAAACCGGCCTCCGCGATATCCAGCGCGGCCTGCATACCGGCAATCCCGCCGCCCAGCACCAGCGCGCCGCGGTTGATGGTGAACTTCAACTCGCTAAGTTGTTCATTCCGGCTCACTTTTTCCACAATGGAGCGGGCGATAGCGGTCGCTTTCAGGGTCGCTTTTTCGGGTTCGTTCTGGTGCACCCACGAGCACTGCTCGCGGATGTTGGCGCTCTCGCAGCGGAAGGGGTTCATGCCCACGCTGGCCACTGCCCGGCGGAAGGTGGTCTCATGCATGGCCGGTGAGCAGGCCGCCACCACCACGCCATCCAAATTGTGATCACGGATGCTGTCTTTGATCAACTGCTGGCCGGGATCCGAGCACATGTATTTGTAATCGGTGGCAAAGACCACCTCACCGTGCTGCTGCACATCGCGGGCAACGGCTTCCACATCCACCACGCCGGCGATGTTATGCCCGCAGTGACACACAAATACGCCGATGCGGCTCATGGGGTCACCATCCCTTCCGGCGCGGCTGCCCGGTGGGTTTCACGCTGGAACAGCGAAAGCACCTTGGCGGCGGCTCCGCTGGCCTGCGCTACGGTCTCGGGGATGTCTTTGGGTCCCAGGGCGGCTCCGGCCAGGAAGACACGCGCCTGCCGGCTGCCCATGGGGTTGAATTCCTCGTTATCGGCGGTGTAAAAGCCGTTTTCGTCCACCTCAATATCCAGCAAACGGGCCAGATCAGCGTTGCCGGGTCGGGGAAGCACGGCAGTTGCCAGCACCACCAGATCCGCGTCGATTTCCACGGTGCGCCCGCTAAGCGTATCCACGCCCCGCACACGCACACGATCATTTTCCTGATAAATCTTGCTGACCTTACCGCGCAGGTACGCTACATGATCCTGTTCCTGGGCGCGGTTGAGAAATTCCTCATACCCTTTGCCGCCGGCGCGCACGTCGATGTAGAACACATACGCCTGCCCGTCATGTACGCGGTGTTTATACAGGATGGCCTGCTTGGCGGTGTACATGCAGCAAATCTTGGAGCAGTACGGCACCCCGCGCTCGGGGTCACGAGAACCGCTGCACTGCACGAACACCACCTCTTTGGGTTCACGCCCATCAGATGGCCGGCGGATCTTGCCGGCAGTGGGACCGCTGGCCGCCAGCATGCGTTCAAAGGCCAGCGCATCGATCACATCCGGGATGCGCCCGCCCCCGTATTCGGGTAATCGGCTCTGGGGGAACAGATCGAACCCCGCGGCAAGAATGATCGCATTGATCGTCTCTTCAACGATCTGATCTTTCTGCTCCCACTCGATGGCGCCGGTGGGACAGAATTTTTCGCAGGCTCCGCAGCGCGGTTTGGCCGGGTTGCCTTTTTTATCGACAGAGGGGAGCTTGCCACTCTCCATATCCCATTTGGATTGCAGATAGCGGCAGTTGGCTGCGTCGATAACCGGTTTGTTGGGCACAGCCTGCGGTGAGAGGGTGTACACCACCTTACGCGGGCCGATGCCGCGCTCAAAATCGCTCTCGGTTTTGAACGGGCATTTTTCCTGGCAGACGCCGCAGCCGGTACAGACTTCCCAGTTGATGTAAGCAGCCTTGCGGCGGATGCGGGCGGTGAACTGACCGGTCACGCTTGATTTCTCGATCGATTCAAGTTCGCTGTAGGTGTACAGGCGGATATTGGGATGGTGACCGGCTTCCACGGTACGCGGGGTGAGGATGCACTGCGAGCAGTCGAGTGTGGGGAAGGTCTCCGAGAGCTGAGCCATATGACCGCCGATGGAGGGCTCTTTTTCCACCAGCACTACCTCAAAGCCGCTGTTGGCAATATCCAGCGAAGCCTGGATGCCGGCGATGCCCGCCCCGACCACCAGAACACGCGGATTCAACACTGTGCTCTGGTTCACGGCTGAACCTTTTGAACGGGCTGGAACAAGGGCGATGGATCCACATAATGCTTTTCCATGCCCCAATCTTCAAACGGCAACCCCAGCGCCGCGGCCATCACCTGGGTGAAATACACCACCGGCAACTCGCGGCCGCTGCGGACACCGGATTGTGACCGCTGGGGATAATCGAGGTTGAACTGGCACAGCGGGCAGGCTGTTACCAGCGCTTGAGCGCCGTGTCTGCGCGCCGATTCAACAATATCACCTGCCATGGCTTTGGGTACATCCGGTTTGGACACCGCCAGGAAGGAGCCGCAGCACTCGTCACGGTACGGGAAGTCAATCACCTCCGCGCCCAGCGCTGAAAGCAGATCATGCAGGATGCGCGGATCATCGGGATCATCCAGATTGACCTCATCATAGGGTCGCAGCAACAGGCAGCCGTAATACGGCGCCAGTTTGATGCCCTTGAGCGGCTGGGTCACCCGTTTGGAGAGCTCCTCCCAGCCCAGGTCGCCCCGCAGCAATTCAAGAAAGTGGCTGACGCGGGTCTGCCCGTCATAAGGTTCTTCGGTGAACAAATTGATGCGTTCGAGCATCTCGGGGCTGTTGTGTAAAAAGTGCTGTGAGCGGCGCAGAACATGAAAACAAATCGCGCACAGCGTGGTCACATGCCCGCCGGCATTCTGCGCCTGGGTGAGCAGGCGGGTGGGGGCGATGAAGGACATCGAGTTTTCAGTTGCCAGCGGGAAGGTAGCTCCGCAGCACTGCCAGTCAGCCAGTTCCTCCAGGGGCATGCCCAGCGCCTCGGCAACGGCTCGGCCGGACCGGTCAAAACCGGCGCCTTTGGTGGACAGCGTGCAACCCGGAAAATATGGAATGCTCATGCCAGGCACCTCGTTATGTGGTAAATTTTCTCAGCCCGCCGACGATGGCGATTTGAGGGTATTCGGACAGCATTTCTTCCGAAAGCGAGCCGGCTTCCACCTGGTTGCCGTATTTTTGAATATGGATCAGCCGCAGGGCTTCCATCACGCGCGGCAGATCCACCCCTTTTGGGCAGCGGGTGACACAAGTGAGACAGGCCGCGCAGGTCCAGATGGTTTGAGATTGCAGCACGTCTTCCATGCCGAGCTGAGCCAGGCGGATGACCTGGTTGGGCAGCAGATCCATGCTGAAGGCAGCCGGGCAGCCGGCGCTGCATTTGCCGCACTGGTTGCAGGCCAGCAGCGTTTCACCGCTGATGGTTTCAACCTGACGCACGAAATCACCACGCAAATTACGAATGGAAATTCGAGTTCTCATGAAAATATTTTTCCTTGTCGGAAACCTTGGGTTGTCTGACTTCAACCAATAATGTTTTTCCAGGCGAAATACTTCAGATCCTCGATCAACCCATCCTGCTGGCTGATCAACTTTTTGAGGATATCTCCAACGGTCACCATGCCGACCAGTTTATCCCCATCCACCACCGGGAGGTGACGGATGTTTTTGGAGGTGATGAGCGACATGCATTCTGAACAGGATTGTTCCGGATCGACAAAAAACACCGGATGAACCATGAGCTTGCGCACGGGTTCATCGGTTGCGGGCTGCCCGGTGGCCGCCACGTAGCTTACGAAATCTCTTTCTGAAAACATGCCCCGTATGTGACCGTCTTCCATCACCGGGACAGCACCGATCTGTTTCTCTGCCATCAGAAGCAGAGCCTGCTTGATGCTTGCATCAACGTCAACCGTCCAGACCTGGCTGCCTTTCTCTTTCAGGAGGTCCTTCACTTTGATCGCCATAATCATCTCCTTAATGGTGAATACAGGCGTCTCGAGAACGATTAAATTTGAATGACAGGAAAAAATGCAGATGATTGACTGACTTAAATTATCAATTTATTAATGACATTTGTCAAGCGCTCACGCCGTTTGTCATGCCTCGAAATGCAAATCATCCTATGATTAATCAGATTCATCTGATTAATCAATGAGTATTGTGTGTGAGTTTTGCTGTAGGAACGGCAAAACTCACACACAGGGCGGGGAGCCAGGGTTGGGCTTGATGTGATTAATGAATTATTTGATGTTCAACTTGTAAACCACCCCGGCGCTGCGCGCCACCCCTCCCGTGGAGGGGAATGAATACCAGCTAATGAGTTGAATTCGGTCAGGCCTGAAAATAGCCGTTTCTTTTAGCCGTAAATGTGGAGCGATGCGCAGTCTTCTGCGCATCGCTCCACATTAAAAAGAATTCCCCCTTTCCCCTTGGGGAAAGGGGACGTTTGGCTTTGCCAAACGCGGGGTATGGGGATTCACTGAATGCACCCCACCTCTTGATCCCCGCCCCTCCAGGCGCGGGGAAATGAAATTATGTTGGCTGATTTTGCCGTTCTGACGGCAAAATCAGCCAACGGGACGGGAAAAGACACGGTTTTCTCTGTCTGCGCGCAACATTTTAGTCGTAAACCAGGCTGTCGTGTTGTTCCCGCTCATGAGTGAAGCTGTGCAGTCTGCTGCGTATATTCGTACACAACCACCCCGGCGCTACGCGCCAATTTTCCACGGAGGGGAATTAAACAAAATTTGGTACGCGGGTTTGATTTACGAGTTCACTTGTAGTTTTGCCCTGCAAATTTGAAGAGTTGCGCAGTCTTCTGCGCAACTCTTCAAATAAAAAAGAATTCCCCCTTCCCAATGGGAAGGGGGTAAGGGGGTAGGGAGTTTCTTGACCACCACCCCGGCGCTGCGCGCCACCCCTCCAGCGGAGGGGAATGGAAACTGCTGATGCGCGAAATACATTCAGCCAGAAAACAGTCGTGTTTTTTCCCTGCAAATGTGAAGTGGTATGCAGTCTTCTGCACAGCACTTCACAGTAATAAGAATCCTCCCTTCCCTTAGGAAAGGGGACGTTTGGCTTTGCCAAACGCGGAGATGGGTATTAAATTACGCGATCAATCTCTCCAGCACGGCACGCGAGCTGGCCTCAATCTCCTCGTGCAGGCTCTTGCCATGTGCATCCATGGTAACCACCACCGGGAAGTCCTTCACATCAATCACCCACATGGCTTCCGGTACGCCAAATTCCAGTTTATAGACACCCAGCACACGCTGAACGGTGAGCGCGATCAGCGAGGCCGCCCCGCCGATGGCGTGGAAGTATATGCCAGGCACTTCGCTGCAGGCTGCCAGGGTTTTTGCCCCCATGCCGCCTTTACCGATCACGCCTTTCAGGTTGAAGTGCTTCATCACCTCGCCCTGATAGGGCTCTTCGCGGATGCTGGTGGTAGGCCCGGCGGCCATAAACTTGTACTTTTTTGTGTCCAACCCGGCCACCACTGGCCCGCAGTGATAAATCAAACCGCCGTTCAGGTTAGGCTTGAGAGCTTCGTATACTTCCAGATCATCACCGGCCGGCTGGCGGGTTTTGCGGATGAAGGTATCGCTCATCCACTTGTGCACGGTATCGCGCCCGGTGATCATCACGCCGTTCAGATACACCGTATCGCCCACATGCAGGCTGCGGATCACATCATCGCTGATGGGGATGGAAATTTGCTGTTTCATGGGTGCCTCCTATTCGTAAATGATCTCGTCTGGACGGATGACCATTCTGCGCCGGCGATAAGCCCAGCACATGTAGGAGATGGTCACAAAATAGCAGGCCGGCAGGCGGTGCAGCGTGTTGATTTTGGTTCCCAGCACGGTGGTTTTGCCGCCAAAGCCCATGGGGCCGATACCCAGTTGATTGGCTTCCGCGGTGATCCGCTTCTCCAGCGCATCCAGCTCGGCGTTCGGGTTGGTGTCATCGAGCTTGCGCAGGAGCACTTCCTTGCTGCCCAGGTAGCCGCTGCCGCGGTCGCCGCCGATGGTGACCCCCAGCACACCTGGGGCACAGCCCTGCCCTTGGGCTTTGAATACGGCATCCAGCACCGCCTTGCGCACCCCTTCCAGATCCCGTCCGGCTTTCAGCCGGGTATCCGGCAGCGAGTACTGCGCGCCTACATTTTCACACCCGCCGCCTTTGAGAATGATGTCGAGGGTCAGGTCTTCGCCATCCACCTCTTCAAAGTGGATGGTAGGGAAGTGTTCGTCGCCCACATTATTGCCGCTGTTTTTCCCGCTCAGCGAGTGGACGGCGTTGGGACGCAAATAGCTGCGCCGGGTAGCTTCCGCCACAGCCTGTGTGATCTGGGCCTTCAACTGCCGGGTGCTCCAGTTTTGCGGATAATGGACGTAAAAAATGGGCGTGCCGGTATCCTGGCAGATAGGCGTGGAATTTTTCCCGGCGATGGACACGTTCTCCTGGATGGTGGCGAACACCCCTTTGGCCGCTGATCCTTCCTCTTCTACGGCGTGGGCCGCCTCCAGCGCCCGGGACACATCGGGTGAAAGCTCGCAGGAGACCTTGCGGATTAACTCTATGACGGGTTCAGTTATGTCTTTGATCATTTTCTCTACCCTTTTTGATGGATGATTGACTCCAATCGGAACAGGACAGGCCAGGTGCGGCTTGGGCTGCGTTGTTCATGGTGAAAAGACAGGTGGATTTTGAGATCCGGATGAGTTGGATGGAGTCATCATACAACAAAGCCGAGGAAACCGCAACCGGGCTGTGATCAGGTGATTTGAGATGAAACAATACTTGACAAATGTGGTACGAATAGTATAATACAAATACCCCTCCCCCCTGGGGGGGGTAGGAGAATAAGATGCAGGGACAGGATCGACAAAAGATAATCCGGCGGCTAAAGACCGTTGAAGGGCATATTCGCGGGATCCAGCGCATGCTGGAAGATGAAGCCTATTGTATTGATGTGATTCAGCAGATCCACGCGGTTCAGTCTGCCCTCAACAAGGTCAATCTTGAAATCCTGGATCAGCATCTCAATACCTGCGTGATTTCAGCCATCAGCGATAACGACCCCGAACGGCGTGAACGCGTGCTCAAAGAAATCACCGATGTTTATGAAGCAGCAACCAAAGTTTAGAGATTTGTGGAGGAAAACCATGACTGTTGTAACGTATCGTATTCCCAATATTTCCTGTGGACATTGTGTTCACACCATCACCATGGAAGTGGGTGACCTGGAAGGCGTTCATTCCGTGCAGGCTGACGCGACCACCAAATTGACCACCATTGAGTTTGAACCGCCGGCCACTGAAGAGAAAATTATCCAGGTGCTGAAGGAAATCAATTACGCGCCGGAAAGCGTCTAAAAAAAATTCTGTGATTTATCATCTCTGTTTTATTGGTAAAGGAACTTATGGCTGAAAAACAACTGACCCTGCCGGTAACCGGTATGACCTGCGCCAACTGTGTTTCAACCGTTGAGCGAAACCTGAAAAAGCTCAACGGGGTGCAGCAGGCCAATGTAAATCTCTCCTCAGAACGCGCCAGTATCGTGTTTGATTCATCTGTGGTGGTTTTGGGTGATTTGATCGGCCGGGTGGAACGCGCAGGTTATGGTGTGGCGACGGGTGAAGCGGTATTATCTATCCGGCGCATGAGCGACGACAACGATGCGCGCCGTCTGGAGAAGGTCCTGATCGGGGTGGAAGGGGTGCTGTCAGCCCAGGTGAGCTTTGCTCTTGAGCAGGCGCGGGTGAAGTATGTTCCCATCATCGTCAGCCAAACAGATTTGCGAAAGGCCGTGCAATCGGCCGGTTTTGAGGTGCTTGAACAGGGTGGCGAAGGCCAGGACGTGGAAGCCCTGGCCCGCCAGAAAGAAATCAGCCAGCAGCGCCGTTACCTGATCATTGGCCTGGCGCTCACCATTCCGCTGTTTCTGCTCTCCATGGCGCGAGATTTCGATTTACTGCCGATGGCCTGGGCGCACGCGGCATGGGTGAACTGGATCATGTTTGCGCTGGCTACGCCGGTGCAGTTTTATGTGGGACGTCAGTACTATGAGGGGGCATACAAGTCGCTCCGAGGCGGCTCTGCCAATATGGATGTGCTGGTGGCCATGGGTTCATCAGCGGCATACTTCTATTCCATCCCAGTCATGCTGGGATTGATCCCCATGGCACACGTATATTTTGAAACAGCCGCGGTGATCATCACGCTGATCAAGCTGGGCAAATATCTGGAAGCGCGCGCCAAAGGCCGCACCAGTGAAGCCATCAAAAAATTGATGGGCTTGCAGGCCAGGACCGCCCGGGTGATACGCGGCGGCGTGGAGCAGGAAATCCCGGTGGAAGATGTGCTGCCCGGGGATATCGTGCTGGTACGCCCCGGTGAAAAAGTACCGGTGGACGGCGTGATCATCGAAGGGCGTTCCACCCTGGATGAATCCATGCTGACCGGTGAATCACTGCCGGTGGAAAAAGGCGCCGGAGACGCGGTCATCGGAGCCACCCTCAACCGGCAGGGCCTGTTGAAAATGGAAGCCACTCGGGTGGGTAGAGAAACCGCGCTGGCGCAGATCATCCGGTTGGTGGAAGAGGCCCAGGGCAGCAAGGCGGCCATCCAGAAGCTGGCCGATCAGATCTCAGCAGTGTTTGTGCCGGTAGTCATCGGCATTGCCGTGGTCACTTTTTTGGTGTGGTTGTTTGCAGTCCCGGCCGGCGCGGATGTGGATCCGTTTACCCGCGCTTTGGTCAACACTGTGGCGGTTCTGGTGATCGCCTGCCCGTGTGCCATGGGCTTAGCCACGCCCACTGCTGTGATGGTGGGTACCGGCAAGGGCGCCGAACTGGGTATTCTGTACAAGAATGGCGAGGCGCTGGAAGGCACGGCCCGCCTGAACACGATCATTCTGGATAAAACCGGCACCATTACGCGCGGGCACCCGGTGGTGACTGATGTGGTAGCGAACGGTTTTTCCGGCGGCGAAAATGAACTGCTGCAGTTAGCCGGATCGGTGGAGCAGGGGAGCGAGCACCCACTGGGCGAAGCCGTCTACACGCGCGCCCGCGAGCTGGAGCTGGCATTGAGCGAACCGGCTGGCTTCAAAGCCGAAGCGGGCGGCGGCGTGGAGGCCGAGGTGGATGGACAGTCCATTCTGGTGGGCAGCCTGCGTATGATGAAAATCCGCGGGGTCGATCTTTCAGGCTTTGAACAGGAGATCGAACGTTTGCAGCAGCAGGCGCGTACGGTCATCGCTGTGGCGGTGAACGGCCGGGCAGCCGGGTTAATCGGGATCGCCGATACGGTCAAGGATGATTCGGTTGAGGCCATCCGCGAGTTGAAGGAAGCGGGTTTGCGGGTGGTAATGATGACCGGCGACAACCGCCAGACGGCGCAGGCTGTGGCCGCCCAGGTGGGTGTGGATGATGTGCTGGCCGAGGTATTACCGGCCGACAAAGCTGCCATGGTGAAGCAAGAGCAGGAAGCCGGCAAGGTGGTGGGCATGGTAGGTGACGGCATCAATGACGCGCCGGCTCTGGCTCAGGCTGATACCGGTATGGCCATCGGCACCGGAACCGACGTAGCCATTGCTTCAGCGCCGGTGGTACTGATCAGCGGCAGCCTGCATGGTGTGGTACGCGCCATCAAACTCTCCAAAGCCACACTGCACACCATTCGCCAGAATTTGTTCTGGGCATTCATCTACAATATCATTTTGATCCCAGCCGCAGCGCTTGGTTTTCTCAACCCCATGCTGGCAGCCGGTGCGATGGCCTTCAGCAGCGTGTTTGTGGTCACCAACAGTCTGCGACTGAAGGGTAAGAATATTCAATAGTCATGTGCGGATTATTTATACGGTACAAAAAATCATTAATGAGGGGGAGCTTGATATGAAATTAAAGGTGTTCGGAATCGCGCTGCTGGTGATGCTGGTAGCGGTCGGCTGTGTCGGGCAAAATGAGGCTGTAAAAACCATCGAAGTGGACAACGGCAGTTACCAGGAAGTCAATATGGACGAGTTCAAGACCATGATGGAAAACAAGGACTTTGTGTTGGTGAATGTGCATATACCGTTTGAGGGTGATTTGCCCCAAACTGATCTGTCTATCCCATATAACGAAATTGACCAGCACCTGGGTGAGTTGCCGGCAGAGCAGGATGCCAAAATCTTTCTGTACTGCCGTAGCGGCAGGATGAGCGCCGACGCCGCCGAGACGCTGGCCAACCTGGGCTACACCAATGTCTGGCATCTGGCCGGCGGATTCAACGCCTGGAAGGCTGCCGGCAACCCAATGGCGGAGTAAGCTATTTTTGAGGCAATGAACTGCCCGGTGCGAATCCGGGCAGTTTTTGGTTCCGTCATTCTTTTTGTTTGTCAATTTGTGCGTATCCCGATCCTGGCGGGAGATCATCGGGTGGAAAATGCTCAGGCGGTTAGCCTGATTTGTGCGTTTGATGCTACAATTGCCCGGCGGCGTTTTATTTTTGCCGCTTCATCCCTCATCAGGAGCCACCCATGTATGATATCTTGATCAAAAATGCCAGAGTGATTGACGGCACCGGAAAACCGGCTTTTCAGGCCAATGTGGCAGTAAAGGACGGTCGGATTGTGGCCATCGGCGCTGCGCTGGACGGCGAAGCGGTGGATACACTGGATGCAGCCGGTCTGGTGCTTTCGCCTGGTTTTGTGGATCCTCATACCCATTCGGATATTACCCTGTTGGTGGATCCGCTGGCGCAATCCAAGATCCGCCAGGGCGTTACCACCGAGATATTCGGCAATTGCGGTTCCGCGTATGCACCTCTGATGGGAGCGGCGCTGGCTGAGACCAAAAATGAACTGGAGCCGCTGGGTTTTGAGGTGACGTGGCGAGATTTTGCAACCTATCTTGATCTCTTCCACCAGAAGGGCATCGCGCAGAATGTAGTGGCGCTGGCCGGGCATAACATCATCCGCGCATGTGTATGCGGATATGATGATGTTCAACCCACCCCGGAACAGCAGGCCGCCATGGAACGTTTGACCGCCGAAGCCATGGAACAGGGCGTGCATGGGCTCTCGACTGGTTTGTATTATCCGCCCGGCTTTTACGCCAAAACCGAAGAGGTGATTGGTCTGGCGCGCGTAGTGGCTCAATACGGCGGGGTGTATGCCAGCCATATCCGCAGCGAGAGCGACACGCTGTTTGCGTCGATTGAAGAAGCCATCGAAATCGGCCGTCAGTCCGGCGCGCAGGTGCAGATCTCGCACCTCAAGCTGGAGGGATGGCATAACTTCAAGGGCGCCGACCGTGTACTGGAAATGATTGAAAACGCCAATCAGGAAGGCCTGGCGGTAGGGTGCGACCAGTACCCCTACGACGCTTCCTCCACCTGGCTGGGCGCTATTTTACCCAACTGGGCTCAGGCTGGCGGCGTGCAGGCGGTTGCCAACCGCGCCAAAGATCCGGCCACGCGGGCGCTGCTGAAGCAGGATTACATCGATCACCGTATCGATTGGGAAAACCGCGGGGGTGTCATCTCCTGGGACCAGATTCTGGTGGTGGATGTGACCAACCGCGCCGATGTGGTGGGCAAGAACATCCAGCAGATTGCCGAGATGGACGGCAAAGACCCGCTGGATACCCTGCTGGATTTGATTGCGGTCAGCGGCGGCGGCGCTTCAGCGGTGTGGTTTGACCAACTGGAAGACAATGTACAGTACCTGATGAAGTACCCGCGCCTGTGCACCGGCAGCGATGGGGTGGCCCTGTCGACTGACGGATTTTTGGGTACCATACTCACCCACCCACGCAGTTACGGCACCTTCCCGCGTGTGCTGGGGCGATATGTGCGTGAGCTGAAGATCCTGCCGCTGGAGGAAGCCATCCGCAAGATGACCTCACAGCCGGCCGCCTATTTCAAGCTGACCGATCGCGGCGTCATACGCGAAGGCGCCTGGGCGGATATCGTCCTGTTTGACTCCGACACCGTGATCGACAAAGCCACGTATGAGAAACCGTTGCAGTATCCGCAGGGCATCCCGCATGTGATGGTGAACGGCAAATGGGTGATCAAGAATGGGGATCACACCCTGGCTCTGCCCGGGCGTGTGGTGTAGAAGGATTATGATGGAAAGTCCCTTCCGACGAGGAAGGGACTTTTTGTTTCAACGGGTCATTTTTCCATCGTAGAACTCACAGTAATCAACCGGATCTTCAACTGGATAAATTTGGCTGGTGAAGAAATGGTTTTCTTCTACCGGCAGGCGTCCTGAATGCCAAGCTGTTTAATTGCGAGGGCGCGTCCGGTCTCGGTCTTGAAGTTCCCCTGTACTTTTTGGCAGAGGTAAGTGTTGTCGAACTTCTCGCGGTTGTACATGAGGTTCTCAATACAGTCCGCTTCCCAGAGAATCTGAAAGTCAACCCCGTCAATACTCGCCTGGGTATGGTGATGCCCTACGATGTAGCAAACTCGTTGAATCATTTCCTGCGGAACTCCTACTCGCTCCAGAATGGCCTCTGCAATCGGGGGCCCCTCTTTTTCCTGATAGGGCGCATCCATCGAGCCGTGTTTCTTTTTCGCTTCCACAAAGCCGATATCATGTAAAACCGCGGCAAGGGCGGTTGTTTCACGTACTGTACCGGTGATGCTCTCGCCGTCCAGAATGGCTTCAGCGTAACCCAGCACATGCAGGGTATGTTCCACGCCATACGGCAGATCCTGAAATACCTGCTTCATCTCCTCAATGGTTTCATCTATATACATTAAACCCCTCCTGACTTTTGGGTTGGGACTGTTGCGTTCCGACATGCTAATGGCCAGGCGTACACCCATTGCCAGGCGTCATTGGCATTCATGCGCCGCAAATTTTACCTCATTATTCGCAGTAAGTTTTTTGACAGGGACATTTCTTCTTTGCGCTAACATTGTCGTAGAAAAGGTTGACGATTTTTATGAAGGATGCTATACTCACGAACGTTAAGCCTGAACGTAAGGCAGCAACGCGGGCGTAGTTCAATTGGTAGAACGTTTCCTTGCCAAGGAAAAGGTCGTCGGTTCGAGCCCGATCGCCCGCTCTAAGGGGATAATTCAGGGGATTTTCCCGTTTCGCAAGTGAAATTGGCGACGTGGCCAAGTGGCAAGGCAAGGCTCTGCAAAAGCCTGATCATGGGTTCAAATCCCATCGTCGCCTCTTTTGATTTAAAGGGGTAGCGGTTTTTTATTCTAATTTCCAAAGCTCAACATCGATTTGCAACCATTCTCCCTGATCGCGGCGGCTGTTCGTGTTGTTGTATTGCTCGGCGTCAGATATTTTGCCGGTTTTGTTCCCCGCCAGGGTGGGGTATATGCGTCGGTCGGCGCTTTGGCAACCATCCCGTTTGAAAGGCCGGCAAACAGGC
>CAZHMZ010000032.1:0-28612 GCA_964532655.1 uncultured Anaerolineaceae bacterium | reverse complement strand
GCAAACCTGTATCCTGACAGAAGGGCTGGAGTTTGAAACCCCTGACCGCCACACGCAAGCTGTGCGGGCCGCCGGCGGAATTGAAGCCTGGCTGGAGCAGTTTGACGCCGATCCGCTGCGCTGGGTGGAACGGTTGGAACTGGCCGGTGGGCACCTACGGGCCATGCTGGCGTATTTGCAGAAATAACTTGCTTGGATCAGCCTCCGGAGAAAATTTGCAGGCCGCAGATGGATCTCTGACCTGCTGCTACAGCCCATGGAGGGGGAAAGAGAGGCATCGTTTTTTGTGATACTTCCGTATGTTGTGCGTATAACTTATCAGAATGATCACCCAATCGAAATTGTTCAAACGGTTACTCAGACCGGAAAGCGCGGTCAATTGGGATGAGGTTTTTCATCTCGAACTTCCTCGTATCTTTAATTATTTCCGGTTTCAGGGGATTGAAGACATCGCAGCTGAAGACCTGACCGCTTCGACGTTTGAGAAAGCATGGCGTTCCCGGCAAACCTATCAAAGTGAAAAATCAGCGGTGTCTACGTGGCTTTATACAATTGCCCGTCATACCATGATTGATTATTTTCGCGCCTGTACCAATGACCTCCCGTTGGATATTTTAGAAGACCGCACAGTACAGCCTGCCAATCCCTCCCCCGAGGAAACGGCCGAGAAATCAGATGACAGGGAGCGTTTACGCCATCTGCTGGTTCATCTCCCGGAGCGGGAGCGTGAGCTGATCGCGCTCAAATATGGCGCTGAAATGACGAACCGGGCCATCGCAAAACATGTCGGGCTTTCGGAGACAAATGTAGGCACAATTTTATACCGGGTGGTGATAACTTTACGCAGACAAATGGAGGAATGAAAATGAACGACAAGTTCCTGAGGATTCATCGCATTATGCCGAGGTCGGCTTTTGCTCAAAACCTGCATCAGCGGCTGGAAATCCATAAAGAGAAACCTGCCCGAGTTTGGGGACTCCAACTTCGTCCCGTTGCGCTTGGAGCATTGACTCTTCTGCTGGTACTCTCTTCAATATTCGCTATTTCGCCAGCCGCGCGTGCCCAAGTGCAGAATTGGATTGGTCAGGTGGGCGGTGTCTTTTTTACCATAACCGGCAAATACCCTGGCGGATATGGTCCGGTAACCACTGTTCCGGGCTCCACAATGAGTTTGAAAGATGCACGCGCAGGCCTTCCGTTCACGATCGATCTTCCATCCTGGGTTCCGGAAGGATACCTTCTGGAAGAAACGGTCAGTATGCTGCACTTGGAAGACGGCGTGGACAGGGTTTTCATTCAGTGGCATTCCGCCCGGCAAACCTTCCCAAATCTCGAACTTCAAATAGTGGATCAATCTCCTGGAAAATCGAATTGGGCCGTCGGTATGGGGAGTGTGGAGGAAGTGCTCGTCAACGGAGAGCAGGCCGCTTTGGTGCACGGCGGTTGGAACGTGGATACAAAACAATGGGATAATCCTGAAATTTTGACTCTTCTTGTACCGCACAACAATCAGACATATATCTTTTCAACAATAGCCAAAGGCATATCGGTCGATGAATTGATCCGGGTTGCAGAGTCGTTGCCTTAATTACTAAATACCTCAACAGGTTGATTTCGCGGCGCTGGTAAACCCAGCGCCGCGAAATCGAATCAATGCTGAAGATTATTTCTCCCGGCTGCAACCGCCGGGTTGGGCTTAACTCTGAGCCTTGACTGGCACCAATTCATCCGAGCCGGCACCCAGATGCTTTATATACACTCTACGGCGTTTATGCTGGCGGGTCTGAAAATACTTCCACTGCCCCTGTACCAGCACATTGGTTTCCAACTCCGGGTTTGATTCTGCCTGGCGGATGCCGTATTTGTGAAACACCTGCAGCAGCCGGCTCATCAGAATGGAATTGACACCCTTGCCCTGATATTCAGGTTGGACGGCCACCAGATACAAATCCCCGCGGTCATTCTTTTTCAGAGCCCTCAACAGGTGGATAAATCCAAACGGCAGCAAATCGCCGCGGGCTTTCTGCAAAGCCCGGGTGAGTGAGGGCATGGTAATGGCAAATGCAACAAGCTGATCCTGCTCATCCACCACCAGCGGTACAAAATCGGGGTGGATAAACCCAAAATACTGATCCACATATTGTTCGATTTGCCTGGGGGTGAGCGCCACCACACCATACAACGGGTGATAAGCCGTGTTCAACAGATCGAAAATTCTGGGGATGTACGGGACCAGCTCCTTTTTATTTTTGACATTGGCCAGATGCAGACCATAGCGTTTCTGAACCAGTTCAGAAATCGCATCCAGCTTTTCCATCTTCTGATCCGGCACCTGGATCTGATACTCAATCCAGTCCACGTCTTTTATGTATCCCATCCGTTCCAGATGCACGGGGTAATACGGATAGTTGTAAATTGCGGCCAGCGTACCCGGCTCATCAAAGCCTTCTACCAGCATGGCCTCGCGATCCATATCCGTGAAGCCCAACGGTCCGTGCACAGCTTTCATCTCCAGTTCAGCCGCCCAGTTTTCCACGCGATTGAATAAAGCAGATGACACCTCCGGGTCGTCAACAAAATCGACCCAACCAAAGCGGAGATAATGCTGATCCCACGTCTGGATATGCAGGCGATTCAGAATACCCGCGATCCGTCCCGCCGGCCGGCCGTCTTTGTAAGCCATCCAGTAGCGGGCCTGGCAGTGATCAAAAGCCGCATTTTTATCCCGGCGAAGAGTATTCAGCTCATCGCCGGATAACTGGGGAACGTAAAAGGGATTCTTTTTATACAGATCGAGAGGGAACCGGATAAAGTCTTTCAGGTCGCCGCGGGAGATAACTTCATGTATTTCGACTGACATTCAGTAGTTCCAATCTGATGAAGTGGATGCGGCCTAAAGCTGGCTCAGCCGTTCGGGCTCCATTATAATCAAATCCAAATTTTTAGATAGATCGTCAACCGATTAAAAATGGATTTTTATCTCCAATTTAGGCTCTAACCGTTTCATTGGGCCGGAAAAGAAACCAGTTATGTACCGGCCCCATATCGCCCTCGCCAATCACATGGAAGCCAAAGTGACGGTACAGCGTGAGGTTCACCGGCAGTTGTGTATCCAACCCCACGCCGGTAGAATGTTCATCTTCCTCAGACAGGCGGTTGATAAAATTGATCAATACTCCGCCATACCCTTTGCCGCGGTGCTCCGGCAGAACAGCCAGTGATTCAAGATACAGGTGTGGTTCAGGCGGTTTATGGATATCCTTGAGAGCATAATATTCCAAGATACGCGAGCAGGTTTGGGGTCCAAAAGATTGATCAAGACGGTCTTCCATCTCCTCCAGGCGGGCCAGCGTTAACAGGCTGCCTTCATATTCCACAAAACCTCCCTGTGAAGATGTACTGCCCGCTACCAGCGCTACAGCGGCCAATCGATCCTGTTCAACCACCCCCAGAAACGGCCAGCCCAACCCCAGCTTCCACAGACAGTCCATTTTAAAGGAACTGGCCAGCATGGCGCGTTGTTCAGGCCCCAGGCCATCCAAAATGTAATGATCCAACGGGTAATCCAAAAAAACGGTCGTCAGCAACTCGGCCGCTTCATCCAGCCGGTCAAGCCCCAAATTGATCACCATTTGTGTTGCCGGTTGGGTGGATGATTCACCATCCGCACCGGAAAATGCCTTAATACTGCTACAAGTCATACAAAAGGACCTTTCTGATCCATCGATCGGCCGTGAACGCAGCCGAAGCTAATCTATCATATCGCTGCCGGGGTTCACGTACGATTTCGCCCGCGCCTTCGCGCGTGAAATCGCTCGTGGATCTACCACGGTCAGCCACAAAAGCAGCAAACCCGCGATGCTGAGCGCCAGCGATAACCCGAACATAGCCGGATATCCGGTCCAGCCTGCCACAGCCCCCGCGATCACCGGCGCGGTCAACAAAATGGGGGCCGTCAATGTGCGCGCCAGCCCGATATAGGATGGCCGGCGGGGTCCGTGGTCGAACTCCATGGCCAGGTTGAGATCGCCGATCGTGTTTCCTGGCTGCACCAGCCCCAGCAGCGCGAAGGCCGGGTACAGCACCCACACGGCCGGCACTGTGAGCAAAAGCACCAGCGCCAGGATCCACAACACACCGCTGCCCATCAACACCAACTTGTGGCCAAACCGGTCCCCCACAGCCCCCCAGCCGATGAACCCGAGCGTTTGTGCGCCTACCAGCACGGAGGTAAATATAGCCGCATAGGTATCCGGCAGATCAAACCGCTGGATTCCGTACACAGCTACAAAACTGGCTGCCATGTTACCCAAATATCCCAAACTGCGGCTGTAGATATACTTGCGGAAGTTTGCGTCTTCCTTAAGAATGCTCCACAACTGGCTGGAAAAAGCCGTCTTGACGGCATTGGGATCCGGCTCCACCTGCACAACCGGCGGTTCCTTGCTGATGCTGACAAACAACCACGAGAGCATCACCCCAATAAAGGCCAGCACAAACAACATGGAATAATTCCGGGGGTAGGCATAATTGGCCAGGATAAGCGCCGCCAGACCAGACGCGCCAAGGCCCATCAGCTTGCCCAGGAAATGTGAGATGCCAAAAAACCTGCCGCGCAGCCAGACCGGGATAATGGTGGCAATTAATTCCTGCCATGGCAGCCCCACCACCCCAGCCGATAATCCCTTCAGCGCGATGAGGATCAGGAACAGCCAGATCGCCAGATTGCTGTGAAGGGTGGGTAGCCACATTGCCGCAAAAATCATCAGCAAAAAGGGAATACGTTCAACCATTGCCAGCCAGCGCACCAGCGGCAGGCGGCGCTTTACCCGCTGAAGCAGCGGGGCAAAGAAAAGCTGCGGCAGATACCAGCCCCCGTCGTTGATGGCCGGCACCAGCCCGATCAGCACGGTCGATTGGGTGAGTGTGGATGCAAAAACCGGCAGGATGGTCTGCGCAGCGGCAAACGTATCGCCAAAATAAAAGGTCATCGCATCAAGCGTGTTGACCAAAAAATTACGCTTGATGTATGGATTGGCCGGGTCATTCTCAGCCCCCGGCGGAATGGTAAACAGGCGCGGCATGGGGTGTATTATACTGCCGCGGGGAACACGAAAGGATAGTATTGATTATCTTCGATAAAAAACAGGCATAAATGCACTTAGTCCAGAGTTGACACGTAATTAAGAAAATCGTATCATTAATTCAGTATTATTCTCAGCAATTTCTCACAAAAATTCTTAATGGTATTGATTCACAAAATCTGGCTGATAGAGCCCGATATAAGTGTTTTATAGTACCTGTAAACCACTAATCATCAGGCCATCAGAATACATTTTATACGTATGGGACGGTGGACCGGTCCTTCCAGATTTCGGAAATTTGAAAGAAACAACGCTGCCATATCCACCTGACAGGCGTTGTTTTGTTGTGATTCAACCATGAACGCTCAAACTGAACAGAACTATAAGGAGAAAAACATGAGATCAATTCGGACAGGCAAGTTTTTAGTTATATTCGTTTTCCTGGGAGTGTTCCTTGCTGTCATCAGCGGGTGCGCCCCTGCCGCGGCAACCATAGAAACGACCCCGGTCACTATCATTGAAACCGTGATTGTGGAAGGAACGCCGCAGGTCATTGAAAAAATTGTGACCCCCACTCCTGAAGCTGAAGATCATTTAGGTGGAGTGTTTACCTGGGCCATCCCGGAAGAACCCCCCTCCTTTAATCCAATCCTCAGTAATAACTGGACAGAGTTGTACGTTCTCCAATTCAATTCAGAACCTCTCACTTGGGGTGGAGAAAACTACCCCACTACCCTTAACCCCATCCTGGCTGAATCCTGGGAAACCAGTGAAGACCTGTTGACATGGACTGTACATTTACGTCAGGGAGTGAAATGGCATGACGGTACCGAATTTACATCAGCCGATGTAGTTTTTTGGGCCAATGCTTTACAGGATCCGGAATTGCCTGCAGCCTGGTTTGGTTACCGCTTCTTCTCTGGCGATAATCCATATGTCTTTGAAGCCATCGATGACTATACAGTGAAAATCACCACCACTGAACCGATACCCAATCTTTTGAACCTGATCTGTGTTCCGCTCATTCCAGCGCATTATTTCACTGAAAATAATATTACGCCAAAAGATATGGCCAATGACACCTTTAATACTGAAGGGAATATTGGTACAGGTCCATTTAAATTCGGTGAATACACCCGAGGCGAAGCCGTCACATTGGTGCGGAACGATGATTACTGGCGAGGGGCACCGTTGCTGGATAAGGTTGTGTTCCGTGTAATCCCGGAAGCTGAGTCGCGTATGATTGCACTCCTGAATGGAGAGGTCGACTGGACACAGCTTGATCCACAAAATGTGCCCCAGGTGGTGGGGAATGAGAATGTTTCACTGTATGTTCTCAATATGGATCGTCTGAGTGGTCTGGACGTGAACACACATAAACCTATGCTGGCCGATAAGCGCACCCGTCAGGCCATGTCTTATGCGCTTGATCGACAGGCAATTATTAACACTGTCATGATGGGTTATGCGACCGTAGCCGATTCACCCTTCAATCCGGTTGTCACTGCTTATGAACCATTGCCGAAATATAATTACGATCCTCAAAAATCCATTCAATTACTGAACGAAGTTGGATGGGAAATGGGCGCAGATAGCATAATGGTTGCTAAGAACGTTGAAGGCGTTCCTGCCGGCACACGTTTCGCGATCGAGATTATGGTTTCAAACCCCAACGATCAGGTGGCAACCATGGTACAGTCATATCTGGGAGCCATCGGTATTGAGGTTACACAAAAAGTGGTTGATTTTGCCACTTACACCGAAGAGAATCTGGGCAAAGACCCCAAAAATTATGATATTGGTGTGCGTGGCGGCGCATTTTTTGGTGCCAATGCGGGCACTTATGGAACCTTCTTTGCGGCCGGCAACTATGAGAGCACCCGCGGTGGGTACTTCAATCAGGAAGTCCAGGATCTATTTGACCTGGCTCGTGTTCAAAAGACCCAGGAAGAAGCCGACGAATATTACAGACAGGCTGCCCGTATCATCTGGGATGATATGCCTGTGATCGCCCTCTATTGGCCTCAACAAATCTGGGGTGCCAGCAAGCGCCTGCACGTAGAAGATGCCGAGATGAACTCATCTCTGCTGGGTGTGTTTACGTACCCTGAACGACTGTGGGTGGAGCAGTAAATTCAGGCTGGTTTATCATTCGGGAAGTATCGTTTGATACTTCCCGAATGAATTTTGTCCTTACTGATTGAATTCTATACAGGAGATCAAGTGAGAGCATACTTTCTTCGCCGGTTGTTGCTGACCATTCCATTACTCATTTTTATATCCCTGTTTTCCTTCATGATCATGCATCTTTCACCTGGCGATCCGCTGGCAATGTATATGAACCCCGAAAAACGAGGGATGACCCCTGAACAAATGACTCAACTGCGTCACCAGCTTGGTTTGGATAGACCAGTGATTGTTCAGTATTTTTACTGGTTGAAGAACACATTGCAGGGCAATTGGGGTTATTCGTTGAAAACAAAAGCCCCTGTTCTTCAAGAAATATTATCGAGACTGCCAAATACGTTGCTCTTGGGGGCAGCGTCTATCTTTCTTACATTACTGATCGGCATCCCATTAGGAGTACTGTCAGCGATTAAGCATTATTCGTTCACTGATTACCTTACCACGGTGATCTCTTTTATTGGCATTTCCATGCCCGGGTTTTGGTTTGCAATGTTGTTGATTTTTTTCTTTTCATATCAAAACAACTGGCTACCCAGTGTGGGCATGCAGTCCATTGGATTTGATATGAGCGGTACCCAGAAAACGATTGATATTTTCAAACACATGATACTGCCCGTGCTTACACTTTCGATCACCGAAATTGCTTACTGGGCTCGCTATCAACGGTCTACCCTGTTAGAAGTGATGAATCAGGATTACGTACGGTTGGCTTACGCCAAAGGTCTGCCTGAAAGACTGGTAATCTGGAAACATTCTTTTCGGAACGCTTTACTGCCGATGATCACCCTTTTTGGATTGACTTTACCCGAACTGGTCAATGGGTCTTATATTGTTGAATCCATTTTTGGCTGGCCAGGCCTGGGACGGCTGGGGGTAACCTCTATCCTGCAGCGTGATTATCCTATTGTGATGGGCGTGACCATGTTGTCGGCCCTTTTGGTAGTTGGCGGCAATATTTTCGCTGATTTGTTATATGCCGTATTTGATCCGCGCATCAGGCAGAGTTAACTATGACGACACTGATTGAAAACGAAAATGTAATTGCAGGTGAGCGACGACAAAAGCCAGATACGCAAGCCAGAATGGTGTGGAAAGCTTTTCGTCGTCATAAACTGGCAATGGCAGGGGCAGTATATTTACTGATTATGTTTCTGTTGGTAGCAGTTGGATCATTTTTTACACCGCATGACCCATTGGAACAGCATCCCGACTATGCTATGGGAATGCCTCAACCTCCAGGCAACAATTACCTGCTGGGAACTGACACATATGGTCGTGACATTCTTTCACGTCTGATCAATGGTGCACAAATATCTCTGTCAGTAGGATTTGTCGCAGTAGGAATTTCAACTCTCATTGGCGTGTTACTTGGAGCACTCGCCGGATATTACGGTGGGTTGATAGATACCATCATTACCCGCCTGGCTGATATCTTTCTGTCAGTGCCGTCATTTTTTCTCATGATGACTGTAAACGCTTATATGAAACAAAGTATCTATAACGTGATGATCATCATCGGGTTGTTTGGCTGGATGTCTGTTACCCGCCTTGTTCGGGCAGAATTTCTACGTCTTAAGGAGATGGATTACATATCAGCTTCACACGCTTTGGGTTCTTCAGCAAAAGATCTGATATTGCATCATCTCTTGCCAAATTCATTGGCCCCAGTGATCGTTTCGGCCACGATCGGTATCCCATCTGCAATACTGCGCGAATCCAGCTTGAGTTTTTTAGGGTTAGGTGTTCCGCCCCCACAGGCCTCCTGGGGTAATATGCTTTTTGAGGCACGCAAATGGTTGAATCTGGCCTGGTGGTTCTGGATTCCACCCGGGCTGTTAATTTCGTTAACAGTGATCGCTTTCAATTTTGTTGGCGATGGTCTGCGTGACGCGCTGGACCCAAGCCAACATGGGAAATAATCATTTCTAAAATACAGGAGAAAAGCATATGAAATTGTTAATTGTAGATGATATGGAAGGCACTACCGGTGTAACCGATTGGAGTCAGGTTATGGCCGATGGACCGGATTACCCCCGGTTCCGCAGCATGTTGACGGCTGATGTCAATGCGGCGATTCGCGGAGCATTCAAGGGTGGAGCCGACGAAGTGGTGGTGACCGATGGACATAACTATGCTCGCAATATTGTCATTCAGGAACTTGATCCACGCGTCACCCTGAATTTTGGTTCCCCCTCATCGCTATCAATGGTGGAAGGAGTTGACAAAGGTGTTGATGCTATTATGTTCCTCGCCTACCATGCCCGTGCGGGGGCTTTGAATGCGGTGTTGTGTCACACCTGGTCACTGAATACCACCAATGTTTGGATCAATGGGCGTCTGACTGGTGAATTCGGTTTGAATGGCTCGGTGGCAGGCTCGTTTGGTGTGGCGCCATTGATGATTACCGGTGACCAGGCGGTATGTGATGAAGCGCTCTCTTGGGTTCCTGATTTGGAAACGGTATGCGTTAAAACCGGGAATGGACGTAATTCGGCAAGATGCCTGCCTGCCGAAAAAACACAATCTATGATTGAAGAAACAGCCGAAAGGGCTGTATGGCGATTCATTAACGGGACAGCTCCAAAGCCCATCGTGACGGAAACACCGGTTGTGGTACGCATAGAATTCATCACCCCTAATCAGGCAGACGGCGCCTTTTTACTGCCCAATATGACAAGGATTGACGGGCGTACATTGGAGATCACTGCACCAGATATGGTGACAGCGTACAAATCATTCCGAGCAGCAGTCTCTTTAGGGCGTTGATTGCTCTGTTACAGTAAGGAAAATGGCAGATTGCGCGCCATTCAACCCTCTCCGGTTCCCGCCGAAGGTTGAATGGCGCGCTCGCATTACTGGATCAACTGATCAATGTGCAGTACATGCTCATGCGTTGATCAGGAAGGGTTTTCGGTTTCATCACCGTTTTTGGAGAACTGTTCCTCCCGGAAGTATTTGAGCAGTCGTTCGCGGTAGGTGGTGTCGCGCCCTGGCAGTTCGGGTTTCACACGGGAAGCCTCTTTAAGGAAGTGATCCAGACCGCGGCCCATCTCGGCCCCACGCCGGGTGTGCATATCCAGCACATAATCCGGGATGCTGGGGCGCAGACCGTTGTTCTCCATCGAGTTTTTAATCCAGTTCAGCATCTCATCACTGGAGCGGTCTTTTTTGCACCCGCACAGATACCGAACGGCATGAATGGTATACAGATAACGGTCGCCGGCTCCGTAAGCCAGCGCCTGCCGCATCTGCCCCAGATTGAGGATGAGTACCGGCGCCATGGGTTCGCCCATGCCAATGTCTTCCACCGCCATCACATACAGGCGCTGCCATACTTTGGCTTCCAGTTCGGGGCTGGTAATGCATAATTCATACGCCACCACGGCGGCATTCTCGGTGTTACCGCGGCGGATCTCTTTTTGCAGGGCGGAAATCAGTTCGTCAGCAGCAAAATCATGCTGGGTGCGGACCTTTTGCCAGGGATCGGGGGGAAGCAGACTCATCGGTTATTCTCCTGTTTCATTGAATCAATCCTGAATGACGGCCAATCTTTACAGCAAGGATGTGCGCCTTCGAGGAAGGCGAGGTTCCCTGTGGATCGTTTATTCTTTCTCCATCCGACGCTGCAGTTCGCGGCGGGCCTCTTCCAATTGGCTGCGAGCCTGAGAATAATCGAGCGTGGTCCATTTTGCATCACGCAGCAGCCACTCGCCGTCCACCATCACATCGCGTACATGCTGCCCGCTTACCCCGTACACCAGGGCGGTATACACATCCTGCCCGTTGAAGGGCGTCCAGCCCACCTCATTGAGATCCAGGCTGATCAGGTCGGCCTTCTTACCGGGCTCCAGCGAGCCGATCTGGTCGGCCAGCCCCATCCCGCGCGCGCCGCCGAGGGTGGCCATTTCAACAATCTCCATCGCGCTTACGGCTCTGGGTTGCCCCTGCCTGTGCGAGGCCAGTTTGGCGGCGGTGCTCATCTCGCGGAACAGATCATAGCTGTTACTGTTGGCCACATTGTCGGTGCCGAGCGCGGTGTTCACACCGTGACGGCGCATGGCCTGCAGCGGGGCGGCGCCGGCTCCGCTGCGCATGGAAGCTGACGGGCAGATGACCGCCGTGAATGGCGTCTGAGCCAGGGCGGGCATATCGGCTTCCTGCAGCTCCACGCAGTGAGCGGCCAGAACCGGGTGATTCAGCACACCGGTTTCGATCATCATCTGCGCGGCGCTTTTACCAAAATGCTGGCGGCAAAAATCATCCTCGCCGGTGTTGGTCAGCATGTGGATGTGAAAACCCGCCTGGTAGCGGTCAGCCATGGGCACTTCCTTGTGGATGGTCTCCACGCGGTTGTCCTCAAACAGGGCATGCGGACCCATCCAGCCCCGGATGCGCGGCTCACCCTGCACTGCTTCAAGGAAAGCGGCTGCGTTGGCCAGTTCACGGTCCACAGCCGTGTCGTTTTTCTCATCCACCACGCCGTAGCTCAGTACAGCCCGCATGCCGCTCTGGCGCACAACCGGCAGGATCTGATCCATATAGAAATATTGATCCGCAAAGGTGGTGGTGCCGGTGCGCAGCATCTCGGCGCATGAGATGGCCACGGCTGCCGGGACCATGCTGCTGTCGGCCACATATTCGATCCGGCGAATGGAGTTGTACCAGCCTTCCCACGAAAACAGCGAGTGTCCTTCAGCGATCCCGCGGAAGAGGACCATGGGGGTGTGCGTATGGGCATTGACCAGCCCGGGCATCAACAGCTTGCCGGGCAGATTCACCACTTGTCCGGCCTGGTTCTTCAGCCTTTCCTGCGGGCCTACCTCAACAATACGGTCGTCTTCAATGACCACACAGCCCGGCTGGAACAGATTCCGCTCAGTATCCATACTGAGCACCATATCGGCACAAAGGATTTGTCTCATCGCTTTACTCCCTGTAATGATCTCTGCCATGTCTGTTCGGGTACTTCGATCAGCCCCGAATTATACCGCCTTGCACGTGCAAATGGTTATACCGTTCGAGACCGGCGGCGCAGCGTGTTTTGCTGGTGACCAATAAATCCGGTTCCGCGCATGGAGCTTTCATAGCGCAGGGTTTTTTCCTGCTGTCGGGCTTCCAGATCGGCGCGGCGGATCAGATAACCGGTCACGCGGATGTATTCCGAATTGGTGCTGCCAATGGAAAGATTGCGCGTACCCACCGAAAACGCCCCGTGAATGATATCCAGCACGGCCTGTGGATTGCCTGCCGCCGTCTGATCAAACTCAACGATGGTGCTGATGCCGCCCGGGATACACTGCTGCGGGCCGGCTTCAGCCGTGAGATGCGCGTACAGTTCCGGCTCGGTGCTGGCCGGAATACGGCAGCCCGGCGTGACTCCCTGATCGCTGTCGATGCCCACCTGGGCGTGCAAACAGGCATGTCCATCAGTAGCCTGACAGTACGGCATGGGCTGGCGGTTGATCTCCTGTTCGATGCGCGCGGTGATGCGGGCAGCCGCCTCATTGGCCGCCGGATGATGCCCGTAGCGGGCCTCAGGCAGACCTTCACGCTCCATCATCATCTGCACTGCTTCTGCCAGGCCAAACACCCCCGCGTAAGCCGAGAACCGGTCACGTTTGAGCAGACCCTCGCGGATGAAGATATCCTTTTCAAACCAGTTTGCTTCTTCGATTAAGAAGCGCACCCGGCTTTCAATCACCTCCGCCTGCAGGCGCACGGCCTCAGGGATCACCTCGGAGATAAATTTCTCCAAACCGGCATCACTGCTCAGTGCCAGGCGTTTCAGGTTCATGCGCACCATGGTGAGGATGCCGCCGCCCGGCCGCATGGCATTGTAGCAACTGGCGATGACGTAATCCTCGCCCCAGTCCTGCACCATGCGGGGATGGTTGAGGAAATACGGCTTGCTGAGCTGCAACGCATTCTCCACTGCCATCAGGGCAAATGACTTTTCCGTGACGGCCGGGTCGTAGCGCAGGGTCAGGTTGGTGAGCGTCTTCAACTCGCGATCCACCTGCAGCAGCAAACGGCCGGCCAAAGTGGCTTTGGGGCCGATATCGCCATGCACAAAGGCGTTGGAGAACAGCCGGTCCACCAGCAGCCAGAAGGAGCGCAGCACCGCCAGGGCCTGTTCTTCCGGCATTTTTGCCACATACGGATCCAACAGCTCATCCAGGCAGCCGATAAACGCCGGCAGCCCGTTGGGTACATAGTGATAAGCGGTCAGCAGGCTGGCGGTGGCATCGTACAGCGTCTCAGCCGGTTTGAGATCCATGAATTCGGAACCCTGCTTCAACAGAAGGCTGTAATCGGGGGCGGTGTAGCGCGGATGAAAGGGACCGGGGCCTTCGTTAAGCAGGCACAGAATCTCGTCTTCCACCATTTTCTGCGCGGCTGCTGAAATTTTGGGATACGGCATGCACTTGAAGGCAGCGTCAAAGAGCGCGCCCTCCTGTTGATCCACCCACAGAGACTGTGAGGTGAGAATACCGTACACATGCTTTTTGAAATCATCCAGCGTTTCGGCCGTCAGGCCGTTCTCAAAATCTTCAAACGGGTAAAAGGTGGAAGGTCGGGTCATCGGATCTCCTGAGGGTTTGTTCAAACGATATTTTTCCTGTTCATCATATGCTTGAGTCGGCCTTTTTAGTTAAAGCGAATGTTCCACATCGGTCAGACCGGCCGATTTTGCCGCCTGAACCAGCCGCGCCAGGGTATCATCTTCCGGTGAAGACCATGCCTCGGCTTCACCGCGGGTGCCATGAGCGCGGAAACGCAAAAACCGCAGGCGGATGGATGGGTCGATACCGGCCAGAAAGCCGGCCATTTCAGCCGCCTCGGCTGGGTCATCGTTGATACCGGGGATAACGGTCTGTCGCACAGCGTACAGCTTGCCCTGCTCGGCCAGGCTGCGGATGGTGAGTTTGACCTTTTCATTCGGGCTGCCCGTCAACCGGCGGTGCTTTTCCAGATCGAATACCTTCAAATCCACCATGGCGCTGTCGAGCACCGGCAGCAGCGGACGGATGCGCTCCGGCCCCACCATACCGTTGGTCTCAATCATGGTGTGCAGGCGAGAGTCATTCTTAACTTTTGTGAAAAATGCGTGCAGAAAGTCTGCCTGCAGCATGGGTTCACCGCCGGATACGGTGACGCCGGCCAGAAAGGGGATCACGGGGCGGATGGCTTGCCACAGTTCGTCAACCGCGTAGAGCTGCGTGCGGGGTGTGCTGAAATGCGAGCAAACCCGGATGCAGGTGTCGCACTCGCGGCACAGCGCCGCATCCCACTGCACGCGGCCATCCACCAAAGTGAGCGCCCCGGCCGGGCAGGCCGGTACACAGTCGCCGCATTGATTGCACAGGCTGAGCGTGTATGGGTTGTGACAAAAACTACAGCGCAGGTTACAGCCCTGCAGAAAGACTACCGCCCGATTGCCCGGGCCGTCGACCAGGCTGTGGGTGAGAAGTTTATTCACTACTGCAACTGCAGGAGAAGTATTCATATGGGGCCAATTATAAGCGATAGGCAGCCCCCTGCCGGATCGACCAATTTAATCTCTCATCCTCTCCGTCACGTAGCATCTTGAATCACGCCTGCCATGATGACTGGATTTATTGTAGGGGAGGTTCATGAACCTCCCCTACCGGATAATCAATCTCTATCCTCACCCCTCGTCACGAAGCCTCCGGAACCGTATCATCCAGGTGCTTGATGGAGGGCGACAGCAGCCCTACCAGCCCGGTCAATGCCCCGAACAGCGAGGTAAACAGGAACACCGCGCTCATCCCGGCCCCGGGACCGGTACCCACCAGCAGCCCGATCGACCCGGCCAGCGCTCCCCCCGGCAGCAAAGCCGGACCAAACACCTGGTCGGCCAGAAAGCCGCCCGCCAGATATCCCAGCGGCTGTGACGATACCTGCAGCATCTCGCGCGTGGAGAACACGCGTCCCTGCACATCCGGCGGTACCCGCTCCTGCCACAGCGCGTAATACGGGCTGATAATAAACGGAACGCTGAAATCGGTAAGAAAGCCGGCGATCGACCACATCCAGGTGTTGCGGCTGACCGCCATCAAAAAGTCGCATACGATGAAAGAAAGCATGGTGGAGAAAGTGAACGTGCGCGCCTTGCGTTTGATGCGCCCTCCCATGCTCATCACCAGCCCCCCCACCACCCCGCCGATGCCCATGATGGTGCGAACCGTGCCCAACGCGATCTCGTCGCCGCCGGTGCGGGCCAGGACCATGGGCGAAAGCACGGCATAATAGGCCAGCGTCGAAAACAGGTTGAGGCTGAAAAAAACCAGCAAAATGCCGCGCAGACCGGACTGCTGAAAAATATAGCGAAACCCGAATGCCATCTGCCGGAAGAAAGATTCCTGATGCAACGAAGCGCCATCGAGGCTGGCCTCCGGTTTGGGGATACGGATGAACAACAGAGCCGCCAGCGCCAGGGCCATGGTGCCCAGATCGGCCAGCAAAACCACCGGCAGCCCCAGCGAGGCCAGCAGCACACCGGCCAGCGCCGGGGATACAATGCGCACTGCCGAACGACCCAATGCCAGGCGGGCATTGGCGCGGGTGTACTCATCGCGCGGCACCAGCAGGCTGACCGAGGCCGAAAAGGCCGGATCCTGAAAGGCCTCCATAATCCCGGCCACCCCTTCCATCACAAACAGATGCCATAACTCCAGTTTGCCGATCGAGAACAGGATCAATACCAGAGCCGTCATCAACCCGGATCCCAGATCCGAGAAAAACATCACCCGCCGGCGGTCCCATCGATCCACCAGCACCCCGGCAATCGGGCTGGCGATCACAAATGTGATGGTGATTGAAAAACCAAGCAGCGCCAAGGCCGTAGCAGTGCCTTCGGTGTCATAAGCCCAGATCATCAGGGCAAAACGGGGCATCCCTGACCCCAACAGTGAAGCGGTCTGGCTGAACCAGAGCATGTTGAATGCTTTTTTACCAGTGAAGTGCATATCCATCGTTTCCTGAAACCGGCTCTCCGGCCGGGTATTATCCATCAAAGCGTACTGTCGGTCAAACAGGCTGGGTTTGCTGGATTGCATATCCAACAATTCAGACCTGTATTATGTGATTTATACAGGGATCAGGGGGATCGATTAAAGAGTGGATTCGTCAGGGATAACAGGCAGGGGGCAACCACCCAACAGAAAATGCTGGGCATTGCAGAGAATTGTTTGGCTTGCCAGGCAATCAAAATGGTTCATCGGTGCTTATATTCCAACCTACCAAGTGTATCATGGATTTTTCCAGACAAACAGACACGCGTGGGTACAGGTGTTTAATAATCGGAAATTATTCCGTATCCGTCTTGACGCGGAACACCAACATCTGTCCGTTGGCGGTATACAGCTCCAGACGGTTTTCATTCACCCAGTAGGCATTCACCTGTCCCAAAAAGCCGGTGAACAGCGATTCCTGGGCCAGCAGTTCTTCGTTGGTACAGATTGTTTCGCCCAGCAGGTTGAAAGTGCCGAAGGAAATCCAGTCTTTTTCAGCCTGGTATACCCCCCGGTAGCCCCTGCAGCCGGCATCTCCCTGCGTCACCTCGCCATCGAAACGGATGGTGATTTGAGTGCCCTGCTTCATCTCATATCGCCCTATCGAGAAGGCGCCGTCCAGGTTAAAAATCATTGTACTACTATACGCGTTTCAACCGCTTGAGCCATTCATCTCATCATCGGTTCCCTCCAGCGAGGCCAGCAGCACACCGGTCAGGGCCGGAGATACATTACGCACCGCCGAACGACCCAATGCCAGGCGGGCATTGGCGCGGGTGTACTCATCGCGCGGTACCAGCAGGCTGACCGACGCGGAAAAGGCCGGATCCTGGAAAGTTTCCATGATGCCGGATACTCGTTCCATCACAAGCAGATGCCATAACTCCAGTTTGCCGATCGAGAACAGGATCAATACCTGGGCCGTCATCAACCCGGATCACAGATCAGAGAAAAACATCACCCGCCGGGAATACCTTGAGAAATATTTATATCGATCCTGGCAGAATTATGTAATTCATAAAGGGAATTCATAATCCCATTCCAACTCCCATATTTGAAACTGGCTGTCGCAATCGATAAGAACATACCTTCCCTCGGGGGTGATGGTTGCAGAAACATTGTCAGGCCCATCAAACTGGTGGATCCGTTTTCCTTCCTGAAGATCCCAAAGGCTAACACCCTTAAACCAACCGGAAGCAAGCACGAACCGCCCATCGGCGCTGGGCACCAATTCGGTGGCTTCACCTTCTTCCAACAATTCGACCACATCCTCGGTATCAATATCCTTCACATAAATTGAGCCCACATCTGTGCCCACAAGCAATCTTTTTCGATCGGGGGTAACACTAACCGAACTGATATCCTCATCATCATATGAAAACCAGGCTATCTGAGCCTCCGTACCTAACTCATTCACTTCCACAAAGTGCGTAGAGCGTTTTATTAACCACTGACCATCTGCAGAAAGAGCACATTCTTCTCTTTGGGTGTTCGAGAATTGATGCGCAATGGACCCTGATGCGGTATGCCAGACCGTAACCTTCCTGTCATCAGAGGACAAAACGAGGTTGCCATCATTGGATATTGAACGTAGAAATCCGTATTCTTTTCCAAAGTCCTGAACCTGAGCAAACCAATGACCATCTTTCTGTATCCACATTGAATACCCATTCTGTGATTCAGATAAGATTGAATTTCCGGAATTCGCAATTCGGATCTTCCGCAGCGTGCCGGAACCCTGAGTTAGTGTGGCGATTCGTTGTCCTGAATAAAATTCCCACAAGTGTATCTGCCCATCTCGTTCACCTGTTGCATACCATTTCCCACCGGGTGCCATTGCGATACAGCATGTTTGATCTTTATCAATGGTTTTTCGCAGCCAGGCTGCCGATAATTTGCTCTTCGTACCACGCAATCCACGCAATGCCCATAAATCCAATAGGTCAGGGTGATGCCTATATTCAGGCAGAGCGCGGGCGCGCTCTATCAGTACATCAGCTTTATCCCACAATCCTGCACGAATTGCGTTTTGGGCATCTTGGATCAACTGGTGATATTCGTTTTCCGACCTGAAATAAATCTCAGAACTGTATACCCTGGTGACACGAAATTGAGCATCTGGCGATTGATTAAGAACTCCAGCATCCACACAATACAGTACTTTATCTGCTCCGATCAGAAATTTCCTTTGACCCGGTAGGGATACCATACTATGAAGCCTGCCGAAGGTCTCCAGGTATGGCGTGCTTTCCTTCCAAAGGGGGAATTCCAGGTAGGCAAGCTCCAATCCCGTTTTCAGATCAAAAAAACTAATAAAGTTGAGACGTTCATCGAAGGCAGGGCTTTTTGCGTTTGCCGCAAGACCAATGGCAATGTCTTCCTGGACCAACACCTGGTTATAAATATCGGAGCCGAAAGTTAGCTTTTGTTGGAGAGTCCTCAGATCCCACACTGTTAATGGAGAGCCCTCCCCAGCCGCAACCAGGTACCTGCCATCACGGCTAACCTCCAATGAGGTTACGCGTTTCATCTCACAGGGAATCGTTCCGGTGCATGCCCCATGTGGCATATCCCAGATCCGTAGGACCCTGTCCTCACCACCTGAAATGATCACCTTTCCATCTGGTGAAAAAACAACTGCAGTCACCGGGGCAGTGTGACCTTTCAATACTTTTCCACCCCCTGTTGAAAGATCCCAAAGAACCAATACTTGATCATCGCCAGCTGTAACAACCAGACGACCATCAGGATGTATGGCCAACGACTGGATCTCAGCACGATGAGCCTCATATGACCTGATTATTTGGCTGCTCGATCCCTCTACGATACGGCACAAGTGGAGCATCGGACCGACAGTGGCAAGAAAATGCTTTCCATCTCTCAATGCAACCTGCGGTCGAAAGTCACGCTGATATGCATGCCAACCTTGATAGATCCCGGATGACAGGTTAAATATTCCGTGATCATCCAACACATACTGCCCATTTGGGAAGATTGACCTGATGCGGGCTCCACCTTCCTTGAATGATTGTTCAATGCATGGATGGTTGATCTGCTGCTCATGAGCCTTCAGGATGGCGTCCTGCACTTCTTTCTCTTGCGGAACTATGTACTGCGCTTTGGACAGGGCGAATTCCTGCCCTGCCGTATTGCACAAATCCCCATGAGCTTTAGCCATCAGCAGCCACAACTGAAAGTTATCGCTTGTTTTTTCTGCGCCCTCACGAATTCTTTCGATCAGGTTCGGCCCAAAGTGATCCCTCTCGATTTGCCAGTGGGATAAAAACCGGTTGTATAAGCTGTCGAGATGAGATGGGTCTACAACCAAGGCCTCCTGCCAGGCTGTGGCGGCAGCGCCGGGATTTCCTAAATCCAACAAACTGAGCGCTCTGTTATTCAGGTTGTCCGCACGCAATTCAATGGCTTTCGGGATCATCCTGTGATACGGTTTCCCAGTCACCATGCGATAGATATTGATCAATTTGGCTGATATCTCCAATGCATCGCACGGACGACTAACAGGGTCATCCAATAAACAGTCCTTTAGCAACGAAGACAACTGGTCTGGCAAACCAGGAATGCCTTCCTCCCCCATATCAAATTCCACAAGGCTCTCCAAAACACCAGCAGCTGCTATCCCACTCATCCACATGACCCCACCAGTAAACATTTCCAGGATGGAAACCGCCCAGCTCCAGATATCGGTTTTGTGGTCAAGTTTCCTCCCCTGCGCTTGCTCTGGTGAACAATAAGCAGGGGTGTACCCTCCTGCAGATACGAATGGGCTACCCTGCTCCTGCCTTTCCTGCCCCGCCACTACCCGCGCCTTTGCCAATCCAAAGTCGGTCACCCTGGCGATTCCATCAGGCGTCATCAACACATTATGCGGCTTGACATCCTGGTGCACCAATCCCTGCTCATGGGCATAACCCAATCCCCAAGCGAACTGGATGGCGATGTCGAGTATCCGCTCCAGGGCTTTCTCCTTTCCGCCCTCGTACAGCCGGCGGGATTCAATCCAGCTTTCCAACGAGCCGCCCTCCACGCATTCGGCAAACAATCGCGGCACACCCCCCAATGTGCGTACGTAGTAACAACTGGCAATGTACGGGTGCAGCCCCAGGCTGATCCAGGTCTCGGCTTCCCGAATGTAATCGTCCTTGCCGTGCTGGCTGGCGAACACCTCCGCTTTGGGGCATTTGACGGCCAGGTCCAGGTTCCAGCCGCGGTGATGTACCCGGTAGACCTTGCCCATGCCGCCTTCACCCAACAGGGCGGTGATTTCATATAGATTCAGGATCACATCCCCCACCTCCCATTCCTCTGCCACCTGGGCTTCGAGCTGATCAAGGGGATGCTCATCGAGTTGCTTGTAATATGTGGTCGAGACTGATTGGATGCGTGTTTGATCGGACATGTTTGGTTTTTCCTCCAGACGCCTCTCGGGGTGCAGCAGGACCTTACCGGAAGGTACAGATGATGTCGAATAGGAACCGTCTTATCGAAAAGTATCTGTGTACCTCCAACTGCCTTGACGGAAGCTGGAACCACAAGCAGGTCGTTACAAATTCACCAGCATTGTTGCAATAATCGCCATGAGCACGGATAGCACACCTACCGATGCTGAAACCACGCCTCTGGCGATCTTTTTTTCCACCAGCCAGGCGGCCGCCAGCGGGAAGCTGACCCCGGCGACCAGGCCGAGCGAAAAGCGCAGCCAGGGACTGGGCCCGATCATTTCGCTGCCTTCCAATACAAGATTCCAGATGTCCACAAAGCTGTTGAAAATGGCTACCCCGGCCAGCACCGCCGCCGCAACGCCCATTAAAAAGGTGGATCGCTCCATGCGCGCGTTTTCCATGCTGCGGTGAATTTCCTGGAAGGAATAGGTACTATCCATCACGGCGCGGCTATTGCGGATATCGGCTGACAGCTGTTCGATGTGCCAGTCAAGCTGATGCATTTCTTTGTGATAAAGCGGGATGTCCATTTTCACCAGTTCCAGATGGTCCCTGAAAGCCTGGCAATTGGTTTGCAGGCTGTTGAGTAAAATCTCAAGCGAGGAAACCTGGGTTAAAAAACGCAGCAAGTTGGTGGAAATGTGATCCAAATCGCGTGGCGCATGAGCCGGCTTGCCATCCGTCAAGGCCAGCGCTGAATTCATGCTGTCCTGGAGGGTCCTCCTGGCTTGATCCAAACGGTCGTGCGTGCTCGTTTGTAGGCGTGCATGGTGTATGCCTTTGTGCAGATAGAGTTCGATCCGGGCCAAACCCTGGTTCAGTGGGGCCAGGAAAACCTGGTTCACCTTATCACAGCGCTCCTCCGGCACCAATACAGCCAGGCTGCGCAACCACACATCTACCCCCTCAACAACCGGCCTTTGGCCTTCATCCATCAACCACAACCAGCCATAAGGGGATGGGTTTGGCTCGCTGGTGGAACCGGCCCATCTGTTGTGCGGAAAATTAGCAGGTAAGGCCCCTGTCGTAGATTGGTTTTGCAGGGCCTGGTAGACCTGGGTGCTCCCCCACGGACCTGATGTTTTCCAATTGGCTGCCATCTCATAAAGAAGGCTTTGAGCTTTTTCTTCAAGCTTCAGCCAGTTGTCCGATGCCTGTATACCAGTCAGACTGACCTTCAGCCGTAAAAGGAAAGTGTCGTGGGCATCTGCACCGGATACCTCGACCTGGATGCCGTCCTGGAACAATTCATACCCTGTTGCATGGTCTCCCCCGGCTTTTCGAAGCATGCCCAGCCGGTCAGGCATATTGTTGGTCAGAGCCTGAATAGTTTCAAATGGATCTGCTTCCGAACCCGGCTTTCTGAATAGCAATTCGTAACCAAGGCTTGGGGAAAAGACCTCAGCGATATCAGGCATGATTCTCATCCTCATCGGAAGGAAAGCAGCGTTTGAAATCAGTAATAAACACGTTCATGATCGTGTTCAGCCTTTGCGGGTCTGAGGGATCGGGAAGATGCTCCGGAAGGGGTGGCAGGTCAGGCACTGCTGCTGTATTCAGCAGACTGTTGTGGTTCACCTGGACAGCGTTCAGGTTCTCGTTGAGTTTCTCGAACCCCTGCACAGCCAATATGACCATTTCTTCCTCGCTGGTCGATGCGCTCAGCTGCTTTTCAAGGCTGTGAATGGCATCCAGGTGTACTTTTCTTTGGGCAGGCGGAAGTTGACCGACCCGCTGGCTCAGCTCCAACAGCATGTATTGCATTTTCTGGCAAATTGTTCGGGTCGCTTCGTCTGCAGATGCAATTGTCCCGTGCACTTCAAAAGTCATCGTTAACCCCAGCCTGATGCGGCTGTTTTCGATCAACATGGCAGGGACATTGGCTTCCAGACGCCGTTCCAGGCCACCCGGGGCGCACATGAAACTTCCATTTTTACTGCCCATGTCCTCCAGCCAGAGCAATCCCAGGCGTTTGAGAATGCGGGCGTGCAGTCGAGAAATACTGTCGTCCCCTGGGAAAGCCAGGTGATTGCCGCTCGATCGACCTAAACTGAACTCATCTTCCGTAATCGGATATTCCATTCCCGGGTGAGGTTCATTGATCTGTACAATACATGGTTGAGATTTGTCAGGCAGATTCGGGTCTGGTTCCATCTCACCTCTTTCGATGATTATAAAATTATCAAGGAGCGATATTTCAAGAGATGCGGTCCTTCGAATGGTCCTTTCCTGTTGGACAACAATCACCTGGTGAGCTGGTGTGGATACGGCGGACCTCCTGGTGGACATCTCTCGGCTTGTACTATTTTTGAGTTCTCTCGCCACCTGCGACAAGGTTTTATTGGGGGGTTTCACTTTTAATGGTTCAATTGATCATCCGCCGCTGGGTAGAGAACGGTCTGCATGCCTTTGGACGAATGGATATCCAGGGCGAGCTGACCTTTTTCCACGCGGAAATGGGCCTGATCGCCAGGTTTCAGGTTGCCGGCCAGGATCTCGCGAGATAGCGGCTCAGCGATCAACTGCTCAAAAACGCGCTGCAGATGGCGGGCGCCAAACTGTTCGCTGTACCCGCAGGCTGCCACCAGGTCCTTGGCGGCATCATCCAGCAGCACAGAGATCTGGCGGTCGGCAAGGCGCTTGTTGATCGCCGATAGGTTAAGCTCGATGATCTGATGGATGGCAGGACGGGATAGCGGTCTGAACACCACAATTTCCTGAATGCGGTTGACCAGTTCTGGACGCAGCGTAGCCATCACAGCCCCTCGGATTTGCTGATCGAGGGAAGCTAATTCCTTTTCCTGTGCTGCGGCTTCATCCTTTTCTACTCGAAAACCCAACTGTGGTTTCACTTTGAGGGTTGCCCCCAGGTTGGACGTCAGAATGAAAATCGCTTCAGAGCAATTGATCACCCGACCTCGGGCATCGGTGATACGCCCCTCATCAAAAACTTGCATGAACACCATCAGGACAGCAGGGTGGGCCTTTTCGATCTCATCCAGCAACACTACCGAGGAAGGATGCAAGCGGATCTCGCGGATGAAGTGCGGTTCGTCGCCAAACCCAACATAACCCGGGGGTGATCCCACGATCTTTGCCATGGAATGTTCTTCCTGGAATTCGGTCATATCCAGGGTGATCAGACGGCTCTCATCCAGGTACAGGAAGCGGGAAAGGGCTTTCGCCAGCTCACTCTTACCGGTGCCCGTTGGACCTGCAAACAGCAACACCACGGGGCGATTGGGGGCGCGCAATCCTGCCCGGGATATGCGGATCGCTTTCGCCACTGATGAAATTGCCTGGTCCTGCCCGATGATCCGCTTGTTGAGTTCTTTTTCCAACTGGAGCAGGCGATCTTCATCACGCACGAGGATGACCTCTACAGGGATCTGGGTACGCCTGGCAATCACCTGGGCGACATCTTCTATACTGATCTCCTCTGACTTTTCGCCTGGTGTAGGGTTGAGTGTCTTTAAACGCTGCAATGCACATGCTTCATCCAACACCATAATGGCTTTATCGGGCTGAAACCCATCGGTAATGTAACGAGAGGAAAAAGCGACTGCTTTCTCCAATGCCTCATCCGGTATGACGAGATTATGGTGGCTTTCAAGCTTTTTCCGCAAGCCGCTTAGAATGTTGATGGTATCTTCGTAGGCAGGTTCATCAATCCAAACATTTTGAAAGCGGCGAGACAGTGCACCATCCGGTTCAATATATTTCCGATATTCCGGCGTCGTTGTCGCGCCGATGCAACGGATATCACCCCGCGAAAGAGCGGGTTTCAGGATGTTGGCAGCATCCAGCGTGCCTTCACCCGAGCCTGCGCCCATCATGGTATGGATTTCGTCAATAAACAATACCAGGGAAGGATCGTCTCTGGCCGCATCCAAAATATTCTGCAGCTTTTCTTCGAACTCGCCGCGGTACTTGGTGCCTGCTACCAGTGCACTCATGCTGATCTCGATGAAGTGCATACTGCGGATGGGTTCAATGGCAGTTTCTGAAGCAGCGTAGATGACCAGGCCCTCCACAACGGCTGTCTTGCCTACACCGGGATCCCCCAGGAGGATGGGGTTATTGCGGGTGCGCTGGGCCAGAATGCGGGCGATGCTTTTTATCTCCTCGTTCCGCCCAATGATGGGTCCTAACTTTCCCTGCTGTGCCAGAGCCGTCAGATCACGACCGTATTTGGCCAGTTTATGCCCTTTTTTTGCAACCGGCTGGTCGAGCGGCTGATTCGTCTGCCCATTTATTGCAGATGCTGCGCCGCCTACCAGAAACCAATCCCCCGGTTGGATCTTGTATTCGTCAAAAAGCGCTGTGAAGATTACACTCTCCATTTGCAAACAAGCCCGCAAAATTGCCATGAGGGTGATCTCGCTTTGATCACTTTCATCCGCTAGTTTTTCAGCAAGGTCGAATAAATCGCGACTGCGTGGACTGCGGTGACCGGTGAACTCGCCTTTTTCCTGCTCACTCTCTACGATTAGAAAACGCAGTCTACGGCGCATTTCTTTGGCATGAATGCCTTTGGATTTCAGAAATTCATGCAACTCAGCGATCTCGCGTTCTGCAGCGGTCTTCTGCTCACCGATCATATCCTGCGGGAGGGTTGCGTGACGGAGCGTTTCCTCCAGCTTGAGCAACCCCAGCAAAAAGTGCTCCGGTTCCAGCACAATCGCCTTCGCGAAAATTGCCTCCGAAGCACTGACGGTATAAAGTGCGTAGGTCCCGGGAGATAAATTCATCGTTCGACCTCCTATTCAATTGAGCGGAAGGGGTAGGGAGGATAAGCCGTCTGGTTTAGGTCCCTGGAAATAATGAGGATACAAAACTCATAAGGTATCCCAAATACTGGCTTGATGAAATACTATATTTCTATTCTTCGCTGGCCCTTAACCGGCGCGTTATTATTAAGAATATTATAATAGGATTAATCCGAAAATATCCAATATATCGAACCAGTTGGTCCACCACATTCATCAAAGCTGTAAGAAAACCGATGAAGAATCCTTCAGGTTGATCGATACCGCCTTTCATCGCCGTTTTTCAAACCACCCCCTGCAGGATTAGAAGAGATTGGCAACAATAAGGCTCGTTGCAGCAATAAGTGACACATTTCATTAGGAGGCAACCCCATGCCAGATAAACTTTCCCTTACCGTTACTACAGGCCCGGAAAAAGGTAAATTGTTTACATTTGAGGATCATGATACTTTTGTCTTTGGACGAATGGATGACTGCCACGTATGCCTTCCAGATGATACCTTCGTGTCACGTCATCACTTTATCATGGAAGTGATTCCCCCTAAGGCCAGCCTGCGCGATCTGGGCAGCTTGAATGGTACGTATGTCAATGGGATTAAATACGGTGGTCGCGAACGAGGCGAAACCCCCGAACAAGGCGTCCTGCACAAACACCCTGACGTTGACCTGAAGGATGGCGACGAGATTAAAGTTGGCGATACGGTTATGAAGCTTGACGTCGAAATAGCCGTTTACTGTGTGAGCTGTGGGGGTGAAATTAATCCGAGCTGGCTTGAAAACCATGACCACAAGGGCAGCGTTCATCTTTGCGAGACCTGTTTTAGGGAGCAAGAGCGAAAAGCTCAGGAAGCGCGCAAACCCGTCCCGCTGCCCAAACCAAAACCGGTTCTTTGCCAGAAATGCGGGAAAGACGTCAGCGCTGAAGCCCGCGGCGCAAAACCGGAAGGATATATCTGCCAGAAATGCCAATTAGAACCAGCCCTGGATCCTGGTGAATTGCTCCTGCAGTTGTTTGCTAAAATGATGAACGAGGGCAGCTTACCCCCTGCCGGGGAAGAGGAGATTAAGGTTCCAAACTATGACATTGTCCGCAAGCTTGGTCAAGGCGGCATGGGCGCCGTTTACCTGGCCAAACATAAGAAAACCGGGCAACAGGCGGCCCTTAAGGTCATGCTGGCCAAGGTCGCCGTTCGGGAAGATGCCCGCAAGCAGTTTCAACGCGAGATGGAAACGCAAAGCACGCTGCAACATGGTAATATTGTTAAATTTCTTGGTCAGGGATCCGTGGGAAGCATGTTCTATTTTCTGCAGGAGTTCTGCAGCGGAGGCTGCGTAGGCAAGCTGCTCGAACGCCGGGGTGGGAGGTTGGACCTGAAAGAAGCTGCACCAATCATGCTGGATTCACTGGAAGGAATGGCTTACGCGCATCAAAAGAATTACATCCATCGTGACTTGAAGCCCCAGAATATCCTTCTTCAAGACGTCAGCGGGAAACAGGTTGCCAAGATTGGCGATTTTGGCATGGCCAAGAACTTCACAAACGCGGGATGGAGCGGGAACACCCAATCGGGCCAGTACGGGGGCACACCGGTCTTCATGCCTCGCGAGCAGGTGATCAACTTCAAGTATGTCAAACCGGTCACGGATGTCTGGTCATTGGGAGCAACCTATTACAACATGTTGACAGGCTGTTACCCGCTGGATTTCAGTATGGCCGCTGATCACGTCAAGGTAATTCTCAATGGGAAACCGACCCCTATCCGTCGACACCGCAGTGATATTCCGGGCAAAATTGCTGAGGTGATCGATCGTTCGCTTGAGGTAAAAATCCAGGACCGCTACCAGGATGCCGGTGAGATGCTGGCTGCCATGCAAAAGGTGTTATAGCGGAAGAACAAATGGCGCCAAAAAACCTGGGAACACGTCCCGTCCAACACACCTGCAGAAGAGGAAAGGCTAAAAACCTGCCAGTCTCTGCCACTTGCATCAGTGATGTGGGTAAGGCGCGTGAGATAAACGAGGATAATTTCTACCTGGGCCTGGATGACGGGATCTTCATCGTCTCAGATGGCATGGGTGGGCACCAGTCCGGTGAGATCGCCTCGCGCATTGTGGTGGAGATCCTGCCCCCGATATTGGCGCAATCGATCAATGCTTCCAAAAGGGATGAGGAAATGTCCGATTTTCCCACCCTGGCGCGCCAGGCGGTGATCGACCTGAACAATCTACTCAACAGCAAAGCGGGGACCGAACCAGGTCTATATGGGATGGGCGCCACCCTCGGCATGGCCTGGCTTACTGGCGCGCACTCTGCCGTTTACGTTGTCAATGTGGGCGACAGCCGTATCTATTTATTTCACAGGGGCATCCTGAGCCAGCTCTCTCGTGATCACTCGATCGTGGCGTTACTGGTTCAACAGGAAGAGATCAGGGCGGAGGAGGCACACGATCACCCTGCGCGCGGCAGGCTGTATCGCTACATCGGTATGGCTGGAGAAGCGATCCCCGAGGTGCAGTGCATCCACCCGCAACCAGGGGATCTCCTGCTGTTATGCAGCGACGGGCTCACCGATCACGTAAGCGATCCAGAAATTCAAGCCGTTCTTGTTGAGTATACCGACCTGCTCAATGCCTGCCAAACGCTGGTGGATGCCGCCAACCGGGAGGGAGGCAGGGATAATATCACCGTCATGCTGGTGAAATGGGAGTAACGACTGGTCAGTGGGTATCAGATCAGCAAAGAACATCACCCTGCGGCGGTCCCAGCGGTCCACCAGCACGTCGGCGAACGGGCTGACGATTACACAGGTAACAGGGATCGATAAGCCCAGCAGCGCCAGGGCCGTAGCTGTGCCTTCGGTGTCATAAGCCGAGATCATCAGTGCAAAACGGGTTATTCCTGACCCAACAGTGAAGCGATCTGGCTGAGCCAGAGGTTGAAAAAAATGGAAATTATTCCGTATCCACCTTGACGCGGAACACCAGCATCTGACCATCTGTGGTATACAACTCCAGCCGGTTATCATTCACCCAGTAGGCATTCACCTGTCCCAAAAAGCCGGTGAACAGCGATTCCT
>CAZHMZ010000031.1:11041-29329 GCA_964532655.1 uncultured Anaerolineaceae bacterium | reverse complement strand
ATCGATGGGGTATTTGCCCAACGGGGTAAAGTTGACCAGAGAAAACAGGACGATGATGCCCAGACCGACCATCAGGTATTGCAGGCGGGTACGCTGGGTGGGGTCATCGCTCTGCCGGAACGCTCTGAGTAATTCGGTCATACAGAGGGTGTAGATGATATAGGCGGTGATCCCGATGACACCGATGCCCACATTGTGGAACTCATAATGAATGCCTGCTGAATCGACCGAAGCCCATTTGACCACCCAGGGTGTAAACAGGGTGATGGGCATGGACAACGTGAGCAACAGGTATACCCAGATGGCCCATTTGCGCGGTTTGGAAAGAGTGACCTGTACAAAATAAAAAACAGTAATGGGCACAGCAAGCATGCTCACCGTCATCAAACGGAACCAGGTGGTCTGGTTTTGGGCGCCGAGCACCACAAAAAGCGCAGTTACTGACCAGAAAAGCATGACGATCAGGTAATACCTGAAAGCCATCTTTTCTCTTGTCTGTGGTTTATTGAGAATTACGATGGCAAGGAGCGCTGCGTATAAAAAGATGGCAAAAAGAGGTATCAGGGTCCGAATACCCAATGACATTAAGTGTCACTTTCTACGCGTTTTTTCCAGTAAAACGTTCATGATCGCGTCGGAAGGTTGTATGTGTGGCGGTTTTAAGTGAGCAAGATCTGCGCCAACTTTTGATTGAAAATCTTTGTAATACGCGTAAGATCCCGGAGCCAGTTCGGTAATTCGTAAATGTTCACAGCCCAACAGTTCTTCCAGATCGGGAAATTCGGGTACGTTTTTGATTAACGCTTCGCGCAGAACGGCGCACAGATCCTGTTCAGGGACGCCATTATTGTTTTTCAACTCAAGATAAATGTGCAGGAAGACTTCCTCGTCATTCTCTTCTTTTCTAGCCACCCAATCCACATAGGGTAGCCGGGTATGTTCAAGCGATTGAGCAATCTGTGCTTCGGTGATGCGCGCAATAGCGCCAATATCGATGATATCGTCTGTGCGCGAGTACAGGCGGAACTGGGGCAATTGAATTCCCCCCTCGCGGTCACTCAGGTCAATCACTTCAAATAAATCGCCAATCCGGTAACGGGTAAACACACCGCCTCTCAGGTTGGTGAAGACCAGTTCGTACAATCCCTGCCGAACCTCATCAGCCAGCAGCGTGCGTGGTTGATAATTGCGATCCAGCTTGTTTTTCAAATATTCTTCGTAGGGAATAAATTCCAAGAAGTTGCTGTCGGGGTAAAAATTGAGCCCGTAAAAGGTCCAGGCCATGGTGGCCATGGCACCGCCCTCGGTGCAAATATGCCCCTCCAGGGGTTTTTTGCCCCAGTAACGCTCCACTTTCTCGCGATAAACACGCGTATCGGTGCCGGTGGTAATAATCCCTTTGACGTTCCAGATATCTCTGGGCAAAACATTCCGGTTTTCCAGTTTGGCTTTGATCAGACCCTTCACCAGGCGTGTCAGGATTCTGGGTTTGAGATATTTTTTGGACAGTTTGGAGGATTTTTTGCCCTTCTCGTACATCTCGCCGATTTTTGCGAGCACACTGGACAGGCCAAAGAAATAATCCAGACCCAACTCGGTGGCCATCTCAAAACCGGTGTTGATGCGTTCCTCAAAGGTCATCTTCTCGCCTTCTTCAAGGGAGGGGAGGAATTGAATCTCGGTTTGCTCAGCAGCCGAAAAACTGAGATAGCCTGAAATAAACGGTTTGGGAGCTGTAGTGAACAGAATCTTGTCGTGTTTGGTCAGATTCACATCCCCGCGGAAGCGGCTGGATGCCAGCACCATACCGCCGGTGACCGCGTTGCCCAAGTATTCGTAGGTACTGCGTGACAGGGGCACCCATTTATGCCCGCTGAGTGATGTACGCCCGGATGTGTACGCCCACACATATTCGCCGGGCGGCAGCACGTCTTCACGTTTCTCAAGCAGGTACGGGGCGTACACCTCATAATTGGTAAGCGGCACATTCCGGCGGAATTCTTCCACGCTGCGCGGAATGGTATTTCCAAACAGCATTTTACCGATCTTGCTGTTTCCCAGGTGCTGAATCTGCTGCATCAGGCAGGTTTTTTGAACATTCATATACTCTGCCAGGCTCAGATCCAGAAAACCGCAGTACTTGTTCCAGATCTCCTTTTTCAGTTCAACGTTTGGAAGGTTAGTTGGCGTGATCACACAATGTCCCTTCCGTGGTGGACAACTTGGAGGCATTCAGGGCAATAGGCGATGGTGCCCAGAAGTGCTTTGATTTCATCTCTTTGACCCGGATACCTGCGAAACCGGCTTGTTGAAGAGCAGTTTCCCACTCCTGCATGGTATACATATTGGATATCGCTTTTGATTCAGCCCAGGCGCGCGCCCAGCCTTCTTTGGGCAAAAAGTATGCGAATGCGACCAGATGTAAGAACAGTTTGAAGGGAGCAAAACGCCAGATGGGGGCTGCCCCTACATCGGCAATGGTGATGCGGCCGCCCGGTTTGAGCACCCGGTACATTTCGGCGATCAACTGGGGCACATTCATGTGATGTGTGGCCAGGCCGCAGGTAATTAGGTTGAAGGAATCACTCTGCAAAGGAATATTCATGGCCGACGCGCAGACTAGGCGAATTTTTTGCTGCTGTTGATGATCCAGAATATTTCGGCTGGCATGCTGGAGCATTACCGGGGTGATATCCAGCCCCACAAAACGAGCACCGTCAGGGTATAAACCGCTTAATCGCAGAGGGATAACACCCGTTCCCGTAGCGATGTCTAAAATGGTGTCCTGCTCCTCGATGTGGGTCAACTCGAGCAGTTGATCCACAAATTCTTTATACGTCCAACCCCAAATCAGACGAAGCTCTGAATCAACCACCTTTTCATAGCGCGGAGCCAGATCGGCAAAGGCTTCTTCGACAGCTTTTTTATGATCCATGGATGGATTTCCTCGTTGTATCAAGCTTTTCTTGATTGCTCAAACTGCATTGATTTCTGACCTGATTGGCCGGCGGATTGACTGATTCAAAGCTGGAGCAGACACTTACACGAAAGGTATTCGTGTAAGTGGAAAGTATAGCCGAAAATAGAATTAAGGTATCGCTGATGCAAACAATGCGATACAACATGTGTGCCTGTTTCCCGGAGTGGATTTAACCAAAGATGATTATATCAAAAAAGAGAATCTGTTCAGCCGAAATCATATTACAAACTTTCACTTCAAAAATGGGCTGAAGTGAACAGCCCTCACCTTGACGGCGAGGGCGATTTTGGTAATCAATTGCTCAATACGCTGGTTGATAATCAGGCAGGCATACGGCATAAGGTATGTTTTTTTGTAGCGGACATACCGGATGAGATCAAAATCTGGCCGGTGAATTGTTTATGGCTGCATATCCCGTTCCGCGGGTTCCAGCAGATCAAAAAACTCCTGTTCCGTCAAAATACGAATGGCATGTTTTGAACGCGCGAGTTTTTTGGCCTTACTCACCTGGATTTCATCGTCGAAATAGGACGGGTTGCCTTTGTCAATGTATCCCACTACCAGCAGGGTACAATGCGGATCGACATACGGGGCGATATTGCACCCGCGCTGTGAGGCCAGAGCCGCCAGCATATGACGCGGGATCGCATAATCGCCGGCGAAAGTCACCGTTTGTCCGAAAAGACGTCCGTCGCGGTTCTCGGTTCTCACATAGAAATTTCGTCCTTTCAGCGGGCGAGACGGATCACTCTTGAATTCGAGGCTATTTATCCACTCGTTCACCGGTTTGCCTGATATCTGGCTCGCTCTTAGAAGCATCTGACCGAAAGTACGGGCAACCTCCAGGCTGTCCAGTTTCTTCAGCGGCAGATCCATGTACTTTGAAATTTCAGGGGCGATGGTTTCTGCGTCCGTTTTCTTCGCAAAGACGGAGCGAATGACTTTTGAGGCATCCAGGTGAGAATATTCAAACGTACGCAGGTGATATTTTTCACAGACGCTTTTCAGGCGGAAATGATCAAACGGGTTGTAGGTGGCAACGATCTGTGATTCGATCCTCTTCTGGATCTCAGGATAAAGAGTTTTGAAATTTGGGAAGCCGCGCACTTTGTCCGGGGTGATCGAGTGCACCTTGATGGCCAGGGGCAAAAAGCTCATTTCGGGGTCAATATTGGTTGTCCATTCTTCGACGATGGTTCCGTTTTCGAAGGTGACCAGGGCAATCTGGCAGATGCTGGCCGGGTTTGCGTTTGCGATACGGAGAAAAAGAGAAATGTAACGGTCCATGTGACCCTCCTGTGAAAGGATTTTTCCTGCGTTGTGGATGGATATGGTAATGAACGGAAAACTGATCTGGTTTGTTTGGTGGGAAGAATGCAAACATTCTATCCATTGCCTGAATGGCTGTTCACCCTGCAAACCGCTGAAACAGAAGCCTGATTGGATAAAATATTGAGATGAAGCGTTGGTGAATGGCTGGAGGAAGAAAGTCACCCGTATCAGGTGATTTGTTACTTATTTTAGCAAGAAATTTGCTGAAATACTATTGGTTTGGGCTGGTAATTTTGAACTCACTGCAGATGGGTACGCCCCATATTTTTATGGAAAAGAAGAGCAGGAGAGATTTTTCCACGCCCGACTGCTAAAAAAAAAACAGGCGAGGCCCTGGTTTCGTGACTGATATGGCGAATACTGACCGTATTGATACAGGGTGCGGTTTATCAAGAGAATCGTTCTGCGCAAGCAGGAAGTGTTCTGAGAGGATTTACTGGGCGTACTTGAGGGTATCGTGTTGCGCTCATTTTGCTGAATAATACCTGTAATATTTAAAATTGTAACGTTCATTCGTTGCATGTACCAATAGGGAACGTATATCCACAAACTGATATCCACAACGCTCCAAAACATGCTGGGATTTGACATTCTCTACATCAACAGTCCCGATTAAATATTGAATATCATAGTGCTCTATTGCCCATTGAGTGACAGCTTTCACCGATTCTGTGGCATACCCATATCCCCGATATTCAGGCAACAAATAATAAAAAATTTCCGGTTCGCGTAAGTCATCATGTTTTCCGGCACCGGTAGTACCCACAAGCTTTTTGCTTTGCTTATCAAACACACCAAAAGAGATCAGCCCATTAATAATATCCATCGCAGCGTATTGCGAAATCAACCAGTTCAGGAAGCCCATTCCGCTGCCAAAGCAGGATTTTTGAACCTCATTCAGCGTTCGTTCAAATTCAGGATAATCTGATTCGCACAGCTCACGAATGATCAGCCGTTCGGTTGATATCAACATAAAGTAACACTTTCAAAAAATGAACTGATTTCAAATCAAAAAACACCGCAGCTTTGTATCAAAGTTGCGGTGCTGATATGGTGGGCGCGGAGGGGCTCGAACCCCCGAACCTCACGGATGTGAACCGTGCGCTCTAACCAACTGAGCTACGCGCCCTGGGTACTACAGCAAGCTGAATTTTAACATGACCCATCCATCTGCGCAAGGATGTTGCGCCTGAAAACCGGAGCCGGTTTTGAACATCACTGCCCGAAGGCCTGCAGCTTGAGAGGTCAGGCATTTGATCATATTGCTGAAGCCGGTCGTTCAGATTGAATGGTTGTTTCGCAGTATCGAGAATTTTGGTTATCTGTTGATTTCCATGAAAAGATCGTTTTCATACGTTTTCAAATCGAGGTTCCACTGTTGATACTCCGGATCATTTTGTTTATTTTGTAATACCTGCATTTCATGTAGTATCGTTCCCAATGCGAGTGACATCTTTTGTGCGCCGTAGGTGTTGAGGTGCTGCCCATCGAGAAAGTCCTTTTCGGGATCAAGTCCGGTTGCTTTTATGGCATCCTCCTGACTGAAATCAAAATAAACGACGTCATGTTCGTCGGCAAAATCCTGAACACTCTGGTGCTGTTGAGGATACCAATGGATGCCGGGAAATGTAATCAACACGAGTTGAATGCCATTCTTCTGGCAAAGATCGATGATTTTTTCATAGTACATCAATGAGGCGCTATTGAACTCAAAGCTGTTTTCTGGTGAACTTTCCTGTTTTATGTTAATGGTAAAGGGTTTTGAATCAAGATGTATTTGCGGATATCCTTTATAAACATCAATGATTTTTTGGTCTTGCTCAAAAATATCGGACCAGGTAAGCTCATCCCACCGATAATGATATTGGAACATGGGGAATAAATAACTTATGATGGATTGATGGTCGCTGAGTCGAACAATATCATGGATGAACTGAAGTTTTGTCAGCGAGAAACGCATCGGATCAACACCACGGCGCAAAATTCCTTCATTGGTATCTACATCCAGTATCTTGTAAATCTGGCTGACTTCAACAACGACAACTTTTGGAGTCTGATACTGCAATGACTCGGCGAGGAAGTAGTAAGAAAGCAGAGGGGATTGAAAGGGATTCGATCGAACAAAGCCCGTGTAACCCTGATTTTTCCAAATTTCCAGAGGGATGATGCCTGAAAACACGTAACTGGATCCTAAATAGAGCACATCAATTGAATTACGAGGTTGTTCATAAAAAGATCGAAAACGCGCAGCCCACAATGTAGATTGATCAAATGGAAGCAGTATGGGGTTAAAAACTGAAGCCAGAAGGAAAAAGATGGCTAAAAAAGAAGCTGTTCTGAGTGCGATATCCCTTTTACGATTCATAAAACTCTCTAGAAGCCCATATAGATAAAATCAGTGGCTGTGTAGGTAATCCCATAAATGCCGAAGAGGATGATGGAAAAGATTGCAGTAAAGTACAACGCCCAGCGGAAAACGACAGGCTGTGCTGAAATTCTTTCCCGTAATTTAATACCGCTTTCCTGCAGGATATCCACGACCAGTAAAACGATTAACGCGGCAAGCAGCAACAACAGATTTTTTTCATTCAAACCCAATTGAACGATTTGATTTCCAGAAAAAAGGGTGAGATCGATGTTGCTGAAGGTTGAGCGCATCATTCTCAATGCGATCGTAAAGCCATCTGCACGGGAAAAATAGCGACCAATGCATACCAGAAATAGGGTTCCGAAAATCTTCAAGAGACGCCACGGGAAATGATCCGTGTTAATTTTTCTCTCCGAAAAAAGCCGTGTCAGGAAAGGATCCAGCAGAATACCGGTAAAGATCAAAATTCCGTTGTAAAGACCATAAGCCACAAAATTCCATCTCGCGCCATGCCAGATACCCACGGCAAGAAAGGTAATCAACATGGCAAGGAAGGTGGGGGCTAACTTCCCCAGATAGGTGCCAAGGTATTTTCTTGCCGTTTTTCCCAGGCGTGCGAATGAGCGGGAAATGGAGAGCGGGAAAAATATGTAATCGCGCATCCATTCACTTAACGAGATATGCCATCGCCGCCAAAAATCCGCGATGGAGGTGGCAAAAAATGGACGCTTGAAGTTCTCTCTGAGATTGATCCCCAGAACCTGAGCCACTCCGCGAGCGATATCGATTCCGCCAGAGAAATCACAATAAACCTGGATGCAGTACAGAAACACCGCCAGAAATATTGTTAAGCCCTGATAATCAGCATAGTTGTCGAAAACGGTATTGACGATAATGGCAGCACGGTCTGCGATGACCAGCTTTTTGAACAACCCCCATAACACTAACTGAAGGCCGTGTTTAGCTCGGGTATAGTCAAAGGGATGCTCATCATATAGTTGACCTGCCAGTTCGTTGTAACGCCCGATCGGTCCCTGAACGATTTGCGGAAAAAAGGAGACAAACAACGCAAATTTGGCTAAATTTTTATCCGGAGCGATTTTCCCGCGATAGACATCAATGATGTAACCGGTGGACTGGAAGGTATAGAACGAAATCCCCAGGGGCAGGAGTAAATTCAACCCGGGAAGTTCAGCCTGAATGGATAGAATATTGAACGCCATATTGGCGCTGTCGGTGAAGAAATTGTAATACTTCAAAAAAGCCAGAATACCAAAGGTAATCAACAGCGATACAACGAGAATTTTCGATTTGTTCTTCTTATTCTCTGCTTTGTACCGGTTTTTTTGTTCTTTGGTCAGCGATTCACCGGCCAGGGATACTTTTTGGGCGTATTGTTCATTTGCCTTGCCCAGGAATATGCCAGTATAAAAGGTGGTTAGGGTTGTGAAAAGCAGAAACGCGGTTGTCACCGGGCTGGAAGCGATATAAAAAATGTAACTTCCGGCCAATAGGACGATCCATTGATATTTTTTGGGGATCAAAAAATAGATGATAAATAACAGCGACAGAAAAGTAAAAAAGGAAAACGATGTGAAGCTCATAGAATAATTATTCAGTGTCAGTGTAATGGGAAAAATATTGAGGCTTATTCCTCATCCTGCAGCCGCTGGATCAAATCCAAGATGGCTCTGGGAGAATTAAAATTTTCCGGCAGCAGATGCTCTACCCCGATTTCAACATCATAATGGTCTGACAGCTCGCCGACAAGTGAAATGATGTCAAAGGAATCGAGAATCCCATTATCAATCAAAGCATTGGCTTTCTCAAAATCTACATCGGGACGCAACCCTGACAGAATTTTCTTTAATTCTTCCATTTTTATTCTCCTGAAAACTTAATATTGTCGGTCAAAACAGGATAAGCTGGTTCGAGTACATGCCATCGAAAGTAAATCCCAGACCGGTGTATAAATTGATCGCTGCTATATTATTTATTTCAACCCATAGAACGTACTGGCGGATATCTGCAGCATGGGTCAGGCAAAATTGAACCATATGCCTGGCAAGCCCAAGCCGTCTGTATTTCTGATCCACGGCCACATATTGAATGGTGCTGATCTTTTTCCCGGTTTGAAAATGCAATGCCCCGATCACGTGACCTTTCTGATCCAGGATACACAGTATCTGTTGCGCAGCAACCAACGCCCGCAACTCTTCAAGCGAGGGAATGGCGTTACTGTAGATATCCAGGGTGCTTCTCCACAATGCGATTAGCTCATCCAGTTGATAACCCTGAGCTTGCTGCTGGCTTCCCAGTACTGCTATCGGGCAATCCACATCGTTAATTCGAATAACGTCATTTGTCGCACTCAATTCACTGCATATCTGGAGAGACATCCTTTTATTGGATTTGTATTGACTGAAACCGCTTTTGATCCAGCGTGCTTCCGTCTCCTCCCAGGGATCCGGGCGGACGTTATCTCGATTAACGAAATGAATAACAACGGGTTTATCCTTACGGGAGAATTCGATTGGTTCTTTTCCGGCAAGGTAAAAATCCAGTTGATAGAAATCACCGGTATCGATCAGGAAACCAATGCCATCATTGAGATCAGTCACAAACAGACTGTTCTGCTGTGTGAAATGCGTAATTTGATCCGGCAGCAGGAAGGAATTTGAGATCGGGGTATTTGAGGACGCTTTGAAGTGCTTTACCAACGCACTGAAGTGCTTCAGATCATCAACCGGGTCCATTGAAATAATCTTCCTTCAGTTTTGTTCGATCAATTTTGGCATTTTTGTTTAGCGGTAAATGTTCGTAATGAACCAGTTTATTGGGCAGCATATACTTCGGTAAAAACTCCTGTAATCCAAGCAGGATCTCGCGGTCACAACTTTGTGACGCCTGGTAGAACAGGATAATTTTTTCGCGCTCCGTATCGTACATGCAGCAGGCCGCATCCAAAAAACTGAGTGCATTGGCTGCTATCTCAATCTCACCCAGCTCTATTCGATGCCCCATATGCTTGATCTGGTTGTCTTTACGGGAGAGAAAAATCAACTCGCCGAGCTCGTTATAACAGCCCAGATCACCGGTCCGGTAAATCAGCTCAGGATAGTGCGGGTTGAGGGGGTTCTGGCAAAATGCACGCGAGGTTTCAGCAGAGTTATTGTAATATCCGAGCGCTAACGAAGTGCCGCGAACGCAAATTTCACCCATTTCACCTGCTCCAACCGGAAGGTTTTGTTCATTCAGAACCAAAATATCCGTATTGATGAATGGGTTACCGATCGGCAGCCGGTCATTATCAGAAAATGGGCGATTTACAATAAAGTAAGTGCAATTACAGGTGATTTCAGTAGGTCCGTACAGATTGATGAATTGAACATCCGGGAGATGTTTCCGCCAGTAATTGAGCACTTTGTTTGGCATGACCTCACCCGAGAACATGACTTGCTTCAGATACCTGGGAAGATCCTTATCCAGACCTTTTAAATTGCTGACGATCCTTAATGCTGATGTTGCCCAGATGGTTGTATTGATTTTTTTCTCATTCAACGCTTCGATGAGTTTCCCGGGGAATGAGAACAAAGTTCTGGGCAGAATATGCATCGTTCCGCTGTTTCGTAACGTGCAATAAAGATCTTTGACAGAAACATCAAAGTCAAATGGAGCCTGGTTTCCAAAAATACACTCTGATGAAAATCTGAAAGCTTCCGAAAAGTGTTCCACCAGATCAATCACGGATCGATGGCAAATCACTGCGCATTTGGGTACCCCGGTCGAACCGGAGGTAAAAATGGCATACAGTGGATTGGTATCGATCATCCGGCTGCGGACGGATTCCAAACCTTCAGTGTCAGGAGGGGTATTGATGGCATCATCGATGAAGACTTTCTGACCTGTATTGGTGGACGAGGAAAAAATTTCCGCTGTCTTGCCGTTGAGCAGAAGAGCTTCAGGTTGAAGGGTGTTCAAAATGGTTTCAATCCGATATCCGGGTAAACCCGGATCCAGTGGAACGTAGAAATTTCCACTGTAAACGACCCCCATGAAAGCGATCAGGCTGGTAACATCCCGGTCGATGGTGACAGCTACCGGTTGACCGGTTTTGCCATGGAGCCTTTCAATCAGGCAACTCCCAACCGCTTTTGCTTTCAACAACAAATCACGATAGGATACCTGAATGTTTCCATCAGAAAATGCCAATTTTTGAGGGTACTGTGCCGCAGATGCTTCCAGGTACGCCAGTATATTTGTTATCATCTTTTCCCACTGTTCGACAAGTAAAGACACCCTCAACCGGTGAGGCCTGTCGATTAACTGCCTTAGGCCAGTTAGCCGCAAAAAAATGAGAGGCTTGAAAAATGAATAATTACGAGTAACAATTCTTTCGGCGAATCATAATGCGGTTCTGGCGAATGTTAAAGAAATACGCACACGTTTATACCACATCTTTTCTGCGAATTACAGTGACAACCGCCACAAATTCGATGAGGCAGATGCTTCCCAAAATGATCCAACGCGTCAGCGCGGTCTGTCTGAATGAACGACCGTAACTGTCGTAGATGGTATTCAGCAGCGATTCAGCGGCCCCAACAGCGCTTTGGCGTTCTTTTTCCCAGGCTGCCAGATTGTCGCCATAGGTTTCCATTTCATCCGCATAGGTCTCGTATTGAGCCTGGCTGTCACGCGCCCAGGTTTCCATCTGGTCTTTTTGCTGATCGGCCCACTCACCGGTTTTTTCCTTAAGATCTTCCTGGTAAAGGCTCATCTGGCCGGATCGATCGAAATAGTACTGGTGCTGCTGCATTTTCATGGAGGTGATGTACGATTGCACATCCTGCCCCAACGGGATTTCCGTGGGGGTGGGATACGGTGTTGGGGTGGGAAGTGGTGTGGGCGAGGGGATGCCGGTGGGGGAGGGCATGGCGGTGGGTTCAATCGGTTTGATCGGACCTGCCTGTGCCAGGGCGGTTTGCGCTTCCGTATCATAAAAATCGGCTGAGAGAATGCCGGGGATGCCGCCGCAGCGGGTAAAGATATTGCTTCCCCAGCAGGCGCAATCTGCTTTTTCCTCTTCGGTCATTTCCAGGCGGGTGTTCTTGTCAAGCTGCCAGCATGAATCCTGCATGAGCGGATCGCCGATGCCGGTGGAGCGGACAAATGCTTCAAAAGTCCAGCGGGTGATCACCACCGAACTGAGCGGTTTTCCGAGCGGGATGTTCTCCAGCGGGATCAAAACTCCCGCCAGCAGGAACTGTGGCACCAGCACGGCTACCAACAGGATCATGGCCGAATTTTGATTGGGCACGATGGCCGAAATGAGCAGCCCCATCAGATAGCCCGCAAAGATGCCCAGCGCCAGCGTGAACCACAGGCTCACATAAGCCGCGCCACCTGGCACGCTGGGATGGACGATGATGACGATAAAGAACAGGATGATTATGGCAGCATAGACTGACAGGACGGCTCCGATCCACAGCTTGGATAGCGCGTACGGGAGTACCTTCAATCCCACCGCGCGTTCCCGTTTGTAGATATCCGTTTCCTTTACAATCTCGCGGATGCTGCTCATGGAGCCTACCAGCACGGCGATTACGGCCGTCATGAACCACATAGCCATCACCCGGCTGACATCTCCCTTTATGGGATCAAAAAGATCCGCGCCCCACACAATGTTGAAAAAGCCCAGCAGCGGAGCCAGCAGTAACAGCATCCCCAATGAGATGCGGTCTTTGAACAGGATGCGGGTATTACGCGAGGACAGGATCACAAATTGTTTGAGGGCTGATACCTGTTTGATGCGGCTTTTTTGCTTCCGCTCCGCCGCTTTGGCTTCCGGCTTCCCGGCAAGAGATTGATGCGAGGATTCCTCCCGGAAACGTTTGCCCCAATCCGCCGGGGTGCCCTTGGTGGGATCTTCAAGCACCCTGTAGATATCATCAAACTCCATATCCTTTTCAAGCTGCTCACGGTGTGTGCGGAAGCGGTCAAAGTAGGTGAGCGCGTTTTCCGGTGCCCCAAAATACGCCAGATAGCCGCCCTTCGCCAGGATAATCACCTTATCGCACAGCATCACATTTTTGGTGGCATGCGTGATCAGCATCACGGTGCGGCCCTGGTCAGCCAGACGGCGCAGCAGCTTCATCATCTCATATTCGGTGCCCGGATCCAGCCCGCTGGTAGGTTCATCCAGGAAAAACAGCTTTGGACGGGTGAGCAACTCGACCCCGATGGATACCCGTTTAAGTTGGCCGCCTGACAGCCGTGAGTTGGACACATCCTTTCGTTCGAACAACCCCAGGTCTTTCAGGGTTTGCTGAACGGCTTCGTCACGCTCTTTTGCGGTGGTATCCACCGGCATGCGCAGACGGGCGGCGTACTCCAGCGAGCTTTGCGGGGTGAGTTCCATGTGCACGATATCGCGCTGCGGCACATAGCCGATATCGCTGCGGAACATGTCATAGTTCTGATACAGATCGATATTGTTGACCAGCACCTGTCCGTGCGTGGCAGGCCGGTAGCCGTTGATGGCATCCTGCAGGGTGGTTTTTCCTGATCCACTCATGCCGACCAGCGCCACAAATTCGTTCTGTCCGATATGCAGATCAATATCCTGCAGCAGGTTGAGGGTTTTATTGACGTACTTCTTCAACCCGGTCACGTCGATGGTATACCCCTCGGCGGTGGACTGGTGGATGGCGGCGCCGGTGAACTTGAACTGGTACAGGCCGATTTTTATTTCATCGCCCTCTTTCAGCCAGCCGGTTTCATCGATTTTTTCGCCGTTGATGTAAACCCCGTTGGCGCTGTGGGTGTCGACGATGCGGTAGCGGCTGCCCATACGTTCAATCAGGGCGTGGTAGCGGCTGACCATGGGATGGTTGATAACAATGTGATTATCATCCGCGCGGCCAATGGAGATTTTTTCCATCCCCATCAGGTTGAGCGGCTGGCTGTCGCTGAGCTGCGAGGCCGCCCGGGAGACGGGTTGAGCTTTCGCAGCATCTTCCGGTTTGATAGCCTGAACCTCTGGTCGAATGGTTTCAAAGCAAAACGAGAACTTCCCGATCTGAAAACTTTGACCGGGTTTCAATTGCACCGGTTGATTGGCGGGAATGCGGGTACCCTGGATGACAATCCCATTACGTGAACCCGGGTCGATCAGCTCCACCAGTCCCGCTTTGACCAACAGTTGAGCGTGTTTCCGCGAAATGAAGGCGTCATCCAGATGAATATCGCATTGCGGGTCGCGTCCCAGGACGTGCGTGCCTTCCTTGAGCGAGAAATAACGGTTTACCACCCCATCTACCAGCACGGCTAACTGCAGCTCGCCTGCGGCCTCAACCGCTTTTTCCAGATCAACCGTATGCTGTTCCTCCGCGGGGATGATTGGCAGTGACTGCACCTGCTCAACCGGTAGGCTGAGCCCGGGCTGACGCTCCTGAGCGGGTTCCATGTTCTGCAGCAGCGCCATACGGTATGGGCCAATTTGGAAATGCTGCCCGGCGGTGACGCGGACTTCCTGGCGGGGCGGGAGGGGTTTGCCCTCCAACTGGGTGCCGTTGGCAGAGCCCTGGTCGGTGAGCGTGATCTGTCCGTCTTCCTGGATTCGTAAACGGGCATGCCGGCGAGAAATCTCGGCGTCATCCAGCATCAATTCGCATTCAGAGGAGCGTCCAATACAGATTTCACCGATGGAAAGCTGCAAATATCGGAGGGATTCATTCTCTTTCGAATAAATCAAACGGTATGGAGCAGCAAGTGGCATACGATTCCTCTCCTAATCATGCGAAAGATCAGATGGATGGGTAACTGAAGATGATCAACGGCAACGGTGTACCCCTAGTATATTGCAATTTCTGCCGGTTTTAGTCCTTGTTAATTGTAAGAATTCCCGTCCTGAAACACCATACTGCGATTCACTGTTTGAGGTAGACGTGGATGGTCCCCTTTGCCGGAGACCCGCTCAATACAATCTCATAGCTTCCGGCCGGCAGCGAACCCCAGGCCGGGTTGGATACATAGTTGCTGGCCTGGTATCCCTTGCCCTGCAGCAGGATAAAGCTCCATCCATCCGGTCCGCGCAGGGTCACATCGATTGAATCGGTTTTCACTTTTTGTGCCTGCATATACACCCCCAACGGTCCGTCATCGGGTTTTTCAAAGGAAAAGATGCTTTCACCGGTTGGGCTGGCCTGCTCAAGGTTAACCTCGGTTGCCTGCACATATCCCTCAGGGATCGGTTCTGCCGAGAATCCCCGGTTAATGATGCCGATCAATCCAACCATGATCACTGCAACGATTCCCATCACTGCCAGGCCCTTCAGTATGGCGGGCTGTTTCAGCAGGGATTGCGGGCTGCGTATCCATTCAATGTATTGCCGGATCTGGTTTCGGCTGCGAATGAGCATCCAGACGCCCACGCCCACCAGAACCAGAAATGCAGCCGATACCACCAGCGGCTGGAACCCGGAAAGATCCAGAAAGTGGGTCACATCATCACCGGGCGCTTTGCCCATTTGATGCAGAATGGGGATCACAATCCAGGGCAGGCTGCTGCCCAGCAGCGAGATCCCGGCGATCCAGCGGATCATTATTAGCAGCGGGTTGCTGCCCTTGCGGGTGAGCGCAAGGAAGATCAGATAAGTGACCACCGGCAGCGCCCAACCTGAGATGGCAATCAACGCGTCCTGCGCGCGGGTAAACGTGCCATCGATGACCACATGAGCCGACAGATCAAAGAAATTGACGTTGATCCGGCGAATACTGCCCCCAGATATCAAACCGGATACCCCATGCCCGCTTTCGTGCAGCATGGTGTAGGAAAAGGTGATGAACAGAGCAGTCAGCAATAGCAATGCAATGCGTGAAAGCGTTTCACGCGGGAGTGGCTGGGTGGTTGAAACAGACGTTTTCATGGATGGCCTTTTTGGTTCAAAGAATCGCTCACGTGAGTGACGCGAATATTATACAGGAAAGCAGCCCGGTTGACTGTTGTTATGGAGCGGTGAGCAGGCGAAGCCTGACCTAGGCTAATCGTCAGCAGCGCAGCGGAAGCCTACGTAGCTGTACCCGATTTTGGGATCCAGTCGGCTGCGGACAGGAGCACGAATGCCCCAATTGCTGCTTTGCCAGCAGCCGCCGCGCAGGCTTTTGTAATCACCGGTTTGAGGGCCGGTTGGGTTGATCAGCGGGCCGGTTTGGTAATAGGTTTCATCGTACCAGTTGGCTGTCCATTCCCATACATTGCCGGCCATATCCAGGGCGCCGTACGGGCTGACCCCGGCCGGGTAGTGACCCACGGGCGAGGTATCCGCGTAACCGTCATCGACAAAGCGGATACTCCAGTCATAATCGGTATTAACATCCGCCAGGTTGGCCAGCCGTCCGGTGACATTTTTATTCCCCCACGGGAACATGCGACCATCCGTCCCGCGGGCGGCTTTTTCCCACTCGGCTTCGGTGGGCAGGCGTTTACCCGCCCACTGGCAAAAGGTTTGAGCCGATTCCCAATCGACATATACCACCGGATAATCCGCGTAAACCGGGTTGTCATAATAACTGGGGCGGGTCATCGAATTATTCTTGATCATGCCAAAAGCAGTGGGCGGCTCGCAAGCTCCGGCTTCCACACAGATCGCATAACGGGCATTGGTCACCTCCTTCGCATCGATCCAGAAGGCATCCAGGGTTACCTCACGCTGGGGCATCTCGCTCTGATAGGCGTACCGGTCATCGGTGGTGGAGCCCATCCAGAAGCTTCCCTGGGGCACATACACCATGTCGGCTAGCCCGTTTTCGGTCTGGCGGGTTTGAATCTGAACTGGCGCCATGGCGGGGTGTTGGCTTTGGTTGATCACCAGCATCTCGGTAAAACGGTAACGCATATTCAGCAAGACCAGGATCACGCCAAGGACCAGCAACAGAATCACCGCTGCTCCGTTGGTGCTCAATCCGAATCTTTGGATAATGGATTTGATTTTGCGCATAGCCGATTATCTGTCCGGTTGATGAAGTGGGAAAATGTGGCGGTATTCTCAGATGGTTTTTTACAAAAACCATCTGAGAATACCGCACTTGATCATAGCATAAATTGTCGAAGAGAAAAGCCGGTAATCAGCAGATGGATGCTGATTGCCTGACAAGTTGATTTATTGAAGAGACAACACCAGGATGGCCAGCAGTGGCAAACTGAGCATGGACAGCACGGTACTGAACAGGGTGGCCGAGGCTGTAAAGCGGGCATCCGCATCGAAGCGTTTGGCCATGATGGTGGTAGACACGGCTACCGGCATGGCGGCTTCCATGACGATCACATTTTTGGACAGATCCAGAGATCCGCTGATCAAAAAGAAGCCCAGCATCACCAGCGGGACAATCACCAGGCGCAGCGCGATCACCGCGCTCATATCCCGGCTGATTTCTGATTTTTTGAAACGCAAATTGCCGATCTGCGCGCCGGCTACCAGCAGAGCGATGGGCAAAGTGGCCTGTCCCACGGTGGAGAGCGGTTTGGTCAGCCAGGCCGGAAAGGCGATACCGGTGGTGGAGACGATCAGTCCCAGCAGTACGCTGATCACCAGCGGATTGATGATCATGCTCTTCCAATCCCCGAATTTGCCGCCACTGAGAAGCCAGAGGCCTATGGAGAAACCCACGATGGTGAGACCGAAATCGTAAATCACCGCGTAGAAGGCACCAGTAGAACCGAAAAGTGCCTCACAGATGGGGATGCCCAGAAAGGCGGTATTGGCAAGCAGGATGCAGAAGCTGAACACGGACCGGCGGGTTTCCGGCACCCGCAGCGGTTTATACAGCAGTGGGGCCACCAGCAGGCTGAGGAAGGGGATGAAGAGGCCGGCCAGCAGAACGATGGGAGCCTGCCCCAATGCCTCAATGGATGCGTTTTGCGAGGTGGTGTAAAACAGGTAGAACGGCAGCAGAACGTCGATCACCAGCCAGGAGAGGTCTGCCAGCGTTCCCTCACTCATGGGGCGCAGCCGTTGTGCGCCAAAGCCCAATGCAAAGATGAAAAATACAGTGGCAAATGCCGCGATGAATTGACTGCTATCGATGGCGATGGTACACCTCTAAAATCGAAGAGTGAAAACCTTTCGATTATAGAGGGCTTTTATGCTTTTCACAAGAGAAATTTTAACGCCGGTGGTTTTAGAATGCCGGGTTTATCAACCCACTCCCCTTGTTCCCACTTGATACTGGCATAGGGTGGGTGGAGGGCGGGAAGGTTACCTGTTTTCTTATGGGATCATCCGCCCGTAACCCACCGATACGAAAAATTTGCCCCAAATTCGGTGGGTTACGGGGCTGCTGAATAAATTGTGGAATGATCTCAGCGCGTCGCCCCTCCACCCACCCTATGGGCAATTTGGTGCGTAACAAAAAACATAAGATGCGTTTGGTTTGTAAATTAGCCCTATGTTGAGATGAATTGACTCAGTCATAGGGTGGGTGAAGGGCGGGAAGGATAGCCATCGATGATGAATAATTGCCCGCCCGTAACCCACCGATACGAAAATTTGCCATAAATTCGGTGGGTTACGGGGCTGCTGAATAAATTGTGGAATGATCTCAGCGCGTC
>CAZHMZ010000031.1:0-10941 GCA_964532655.1 uncultured Anaerolineaceae bacterium | reverse complement strand
AAATTCGGTGGGTTACGGGGCTGCTGAATAAATTGTGGAATGATCTCAGCGCGTCGCCCCTCCACCCACCCTACGGGTAATGCGGTGTATCACGAAACCGGTGCGTTTATAGATCGAACGCACCCTACCTCCTCGTATATTTACCTCGGGCGTAGGGTGGGTGGAGGGCGGGAAGGGTGCCTGTTTTCTTATAGGATCATCCGCCCGGAACCCACCGATACGAAAATTTGCCCTAAATTCGGTGGGTTACGAGGCTGCTGAAATAATTGTGAAATGATCTCCGCGTGTCACCCCTCCACCCACCCCAAGGAAATAAGTGGTGTGTAAAAAACGGTGCGTTCGAAAATCGAACGCACCTTACGTTGAGATTAATTGACTCGATCATAGGGTGGGTGAAGGGCGGGAAGGATAGCCATTTTCCCATGGGATCATCCGCCCGTAACCCACCGATGCGTGGATTAGCGATAATTCGGTGGGTTACGGGGCTGCTGAAATAATTGTGAAATGATCTCCGTGTGTCACCCCTCCACCCACCCTATGGGGCAATACTGGTCAATGTCAGAACAATCCGGAATTTCATGTTTCAATGCAAGGCAATGCCCCCTCTCGTGTCATTTCGTGGTGGCTGGCGAAGCCAGGCACAGAGAAATCCGCCCGAACGCTTGTTTATCACGTTTCCAAATATAGAACCGGTCATGGCTGGCCCTTGGGCGGACATCCGCCAGCGGATTTCTGCGGGAAAGCGGAAATACGTCCGCTTTCCCTGCGAGATTACACAATGGGCCGGGATCCGCTATCGGGCAGAAAATTTGCCCCAAATTTGTCGCGAAATAAAAAACGGTGCGTTCAAAAATCGAACGCACCCTGCACAACAGTACGGTGTGTATATACTGATTGTGTGTTTACTTTCTCCACAACACCTTGCCGGAAAGCGAGCTGGTTTCCTGGCCGTGATCCAGCGCAACCGCACCGTTCACCAGCACAAATTCGATGCCGTCCGGGTACACGGCCGGGTTGGCAAAAGTGGCTTTGTTCTGGATGGTATCCGCGTTGAAAATGGTGATATCCGCCCACATGCCCTCGCGCAGCAAACCGCGATCGGTGATGCCCAGGAAGTTCATCGGCAAAGATGTCATCTTGCGCACGGCTTCTTCCAGGCGCAGATATTTGCAGTCGCGGGCGTACTCACCCAGTACCTTGGCAAAGGTGCCGTAATTACGCGGGTGTGCCCATAAAATGGGCGAGGTCAGATCCGGTTTACGGTCAAAGGCGGCCCCATCGGTGGAGATAGATGAATACGGGTGCTTGAGCACGGTGACCACATCTTCTTCCGCCATGATGGCCCCGGCGGTGAGTGTGGCGCCCTGGTCGTCCAGGTAGATCTTGCGGGCAGCATCCATGTAATCTTCATATCCCAGAATACGGGCCGCTTCGATCAGGTTTTTATGTTCCAGTTCCGGATAGGTGGGGGAATAGACGATGTAGTTGAAGGTACCCTGGTTCCACAGCCCGGGAGCGGTAATGCCATACTTCGCCAGGTCATTCTTGCGTTGTTCGTTACGTTCGTTTTCCTTTTCAAAGTCACCATGAACGCCGGCTTTTACTTTGGCCCAGGTTTCGCCATCGGTGATCATCTCGACCACGTTATCCAGTACATTTTGCATCTGCGGGATCGTCATATCCGGTGTGAGCAGATACGGCAGGAATACACCCCCCAGATTCCCTTCGGCGGCATGCACCCACGGATAAAAATCACAGATAATCTCCAATCCGCGGGCACGGGCGCGGTCGATGATGCGCAAGGTTTCATTCACCTTGCCGAAGTTCTCGGGGAATTTGGCCTTGTGATGGGTGACGGAACCCGGGATACCGGCTTCTTCGCAGATACGTACCAGTTCATGGGTCGATTCGATCAACGTATCGCTTTCGCTGCGCATGTGCGAGATGTAAATGCCGTTGTACTCAGCTACCACCTTGCTCAGCTCGATGATTTCCTCGGTGGTACAGTTGCGGCCCCACGGATAGCGCAGCCCTGTCGACATGCCGAAAGCGCCTTCTTCCATCGATTCGCGCACCAACTTCTTCATGCGCTCTATTTCTTCGGCGGTGGGTTCGTACCGTTCGCCGCCCTTGCCGTCAGGACCCATCACACTGTTGCGTACCACACCGTGCGGGATGTACGGCGCTAAATTGATGCCGACGCCCTGTTTCTCGACTTCTTTTCGCCAGTCACCCACCGTACGCCAGTTGACCTGGATTTGATCCAGCGAAACCTGAGCAAACTGGAACAGATCCATGCGGATGGCATCCTCATACCCTTCCTCAAACGCATATGCGCCGGTGCCGCACTGTCCCACGCCTTCGGTGGTGACCCCGGCATGGATGCTGCTCTTCGCATAATGGTTGTAGAGAATACTCTCATCGCTGTGTGTATGCAGATCGCAGAAACCGGGGGCTACCGTCAGCCCTTTCGCATCGATGATCCGCTTTGCTTCCCCTTCAATTTTTCGGGCAATTTTGACGATCTTTCCATCCTGTACTGCCAGGTCAGCGCGGAACCACGGGTTCCCGCTGCCGTCGATAATCTTGCCGTTCTGAATGATCAGGTCGTACATGGAGTGACTCCTTGAATAAGATGATGGTTCTGATTCGCCTTCCTTGAATGGAAAGCAGGTTTATTCTTTTTCGGTGACTAAAAATTCACAGTACGCATCTCCATCCAGCACGTTTTGGCTGTGTGTGAATTCAAGCGATGGATTGTAGGCGTTGTACTTGGCCTGGTCGACGTAACAGTACAGCCGCCCCAGTGAGACTGCTCGCGGTCCCATCTCCAGAAAGGCGGCCGCGATCGGGCAGAAGGTAGCAATCGGTCTCTGGCTGCCGTCGGGTTGTTCTGCCACAGCCGTTTTCCAGCCGTATTTGGGCAGATCGCGTATTTTGCCATAGTTTTCATCGGTCAGCGGCAGGCCCAGCGCTTCAACCCCTTCACGGCAGGTGCGTCCGCAGTGCTCGCCATACGCCTGAATGGCTTTCAGGATCACTTTCCGGCCGGCTTCTTCGCCCAGTTCGGCGATGATGGCCTCCGAAAAATAATAATGAAGCAGCGCCGTCCGGCGCGCCATCAGGTTCACTTCAAAGGCGCATTCTTCCGGGGTGATCATCCTGTCCTGTTCGGTCATCTGGAACCTCCTGGGATGTGTACATATTGATGCTGATTTGATCATGGAAAATACGATTGCGGATCAATTCTACAACAAGAATGAGAAGCATGGGAGCCGATATGCTACGCACCGCACCTTTTCACCGCCGGAAAGAACCTGCTGCCAGGATACTCGCACAAGCTGTTTCATCGTAAAATCAATGAAAGATCAAACACAGATCGGTGACCATGAGGAAGAACCTTTTTACGAAAATTCTGATCGTGCTGGCGACGCTGCTGGTGCTGATTGCCGGTGCTTTCCTCGTGTGGGGTTTCACCCCACTGGGGCCGGATGAACTGGCCCTCTCGGCGCTGGAAAGCAGCGCAGCCGTGCAGGTGACGCAGGAACAGAACTGGATCCTGTTCACACCGGCAGATGGCTACCAGACCGGTTTCATTTTCTACCCCGGCGGACACGTGGATTACCGTTCCTATGCCCCGGCACTGCACCAGATTGCGGCACAGGGATTCCTGGTGGCACTGCCGCGTATGCCGCTCAGCCTGGCGGTGTTGGATATCAACCGGGCAGAGAAAATTATGGCGGCTCACCCCGAAGTACAGCAGTGGGCGCTGGGCGGTCATTCGCTGGGCGGTTCGATGGCGGCCAATTTCGCGTACACCCATCCCGAAGCGGTCAGCGGGTTGGTATTGTGGGCGTCCTACCCGGCGGAAAGCAATGACCTGTCCGGCATGGATATCCAGGTAATTTCCATCGCCGGCGGTCTGGACGGCGTGGTCAACCAGGAACGTCTGCAGCAATCGGTGCGGTTATTGCCTGCCGATACCCGCTGGGAGGTCATTCCCGGCGGCAATCATGCCGGTTTTGGCAGTTACGGCCCCCAACCGGGCGATAATCCCACGGCTGTGGCGTCCTTTTCATTGCAGCAAACCATCGCGGACCTGACCGCCGAATTTTTACTGACACTCCCTCAGCCGGGTAAATGATGAAACGATATACCCGTTTGATCCTGTATGGGCTGGTCACGGTGGTTGTGCTAGCGGCCTTTGTGCCATTTTTAATCCCCATTCAACCTGCCAAGGGAGTGCGCCCATTGGATGAACTGGTGGATCCCAACAGCACGTATATCGACGCGAATGGGGTGAAGATTTATTATCGCCAATCGGGTATCAATCAGCCGGTGTTTATTCTGCTGCATGGTTTGGGCGCCTCCACGTATTCCTGGCGGGAGGTATTTGACGACTTCTCTGGGCTGGGGTCGGTGGTGGCGTTTGATCGGCCTGGTTTTGGATACAGCGAGCGGCCGGAAGTAGAGGATTGGTCAACAGAAAATCCCTATTCCAACGAGGCCCAGTTGGAGCAGTTGTGGTCGGTGATGGATACCCTCGGCATCCGAAAGGCTATTCTGGTAGGGCATTCAGCCGGGGGCTCGATTGCCATCCAGGCCGCTCTGCAGCACCCCGAACGGGTGGAATCACTGATACTGCTGGCGCCGGCTGTGTACGGCAGCTACAGCCTGCCGCCGTTTGTTCAGCGTCTTCTCAATATCCCGCAGATTGACCGCCTGGGACCGTTGTTTGTGAGGCAGGTGTTCAAGGGGGCGGATCGTATGTTGGAGAACGCCTGGCATGACCGCTCGTTGATCACGCCTGAGATTCGCGCCGGATACTTCAAGCCGTTTCAGGCCGAGGGCTGGGATATGGCTCTGTGGGAGATGATGAAAATCCGCAGCAATCCGGGCATCAAGAACCGCCTGGAAGAGCTGGATCTGCCGGTGTTGATTGTGACCGGCGACGATGACCGCGTGGTGCCCATCTGGCAGAGCCAGCGTCTGGCAAAAGCCATCCCCAACGCGCAGTTGGTGGTGGTGGAAAACTGCGGGCATATGCCGCATGAGGAAAAGCCGGAGGTATTCTTGACCGCCGTGGATGCCTTTTTACTCGACTGATCCTGTCTCAACCGCGGGCGATTTTTCCGGCACATCGATCATACGCGGGATGTGTCCGGTCAGATCAAAAAAACGCTCAATGTCCTGCCTGCGAATGACCAGCGTGGAGGTGTTCACCAGCGGGTGGCATTGAAATGATTCGCAATCCCACAATGTGCGATCGGCCAGCAGCGTGACCTGATTGTTTGTATCGTTGACCAGCGACAGCACGGTCACCGAGCCGGGTTCCAGTCCCAGCAGTTCTTTCAGTTTTTCCGGCGAACCAAAACGGACTTTCCCCAGCCGCAACTCTCTCCCAATGGGATTAAAGTTGACCTGTTTGTCACTTGGTACCCATAAAATGAAGTAGTGCTGCTTTTTCTCGTCACAGATGAACAGGTTTTTAGTGCGCTCGCCGGGTTGATCCAGCAGATACCGGTTGGCCTGTTCCACCGTGTATACCGGTGGGTGCTCGATGCGCTGATACTCGATTTGATGGGATGCCAGGAACTGATACAAATCATCTTCTGTGAGCATAATCGGCTTTCACATGGTATGGAAATCTGTGCAGACGTTTGCTCAAGTATATCCCGAACGATACCCTGGGATGAAAATCCATCCCTTGGGATCAAAATCCATCCCTTGTGATAAAAAAACCTCCCTACCAATTCGGAAGGGAGGGTGGGTTACACAATGCGTGCTGTGCAGGTGTGTATGCGTTATTCCACCTGAAGGCTTTCCACCAGACCATCCAGCACCGTGAGGGTAGGGTTGAAGGAGTCTGCCTCATACTGTTTGATTTGCAGGGTCATCTCGGCAATGTATGTGTCAAAATTCTCGTTGAACGCCGCCCAATCTCCGTCGGGCACATTGGCTCCCGTGGGCTGCAGGTCAGGGTGATTGACGGGCAGGATGACCGAAATGTATTTGCTGCCATCGTCGGTGAGCCCCTGGTATACGTATATAAGGCCCTCGTTGTTGACCGGGTAGGCGGCCTGACCATACATAGTCAGGAAACGAACACCACGGCCGTTCTGGAACGGGATGTACTCGATCTGTGTACGGATCATTTGAGCCGCGTTGAAAGCGGGCAGGACCGGGATCGATTCGGGGTCAGAGGGTTCTTCATCCAATAAGGCGCGCAGATCAGCGATGATCAAACCGGCTTGCTCGCTGGCCTGCTCGTAACCTTCCACCGGGAAGACGTAAATCTGCGGGGTGTGGAACGTATTCTGGAGCAGATAATTATCCAGCTTTGCGTTGGTGTATTCAGGATGGATCTCCCACGGGGGCAGATCGGTGGCTCCGGTGGTAGCGGGTACGGTTTCGCAGGTGATGCCGGTTGCCAGTTCATCTGGCAGGGTAATGGTCAACCCCTGGCAGGTGATCGAATTGGCAGAAACGGGTGCGCCGGCTACCGTCAGGCTGACCGAGATCAGCTCCTGTCCTTCGTTATCGGTGTCAAACATGCGCACATCATACTGCCCGGGTTCTTCGGGGGCGGGAAGCATCACCACGCCTTCGGCGCGGCCGTCCAGGTATTCATAGGCTACATCCACCTCATCGTTTTCGGCTTCGCTGCCATGAGGGGTTCCGGAAGGAACGATGCCTATCCAGGCATCGGTGGAAAGGGTGGAGGGAGCGGTGAAGCGGATTTGAATTTGCGCGCCGGGGGTGTACTCGCTCTTGTCAAGCTGCAGGGTGGGTTCCAGCACATCGGATGATTCAGCAGCGACCTGGGTCTCCTCGGTCGGCGCTTCGTCTGTTTCAGTCAACGCGGCGGTCTCGACGGGTTGGGTCTCCTTCCCAGCGCCCAATGAGGGCACACTGCAGGAGAGCACAAGAAACGAGACCAAAAACAGTCCAATTAAAATTCGTGTTTTCATGATGAAATCCTCAAAGGTAAGATTACGGAGAACACAGGGGCTCTCATTGACCTCGCAATATTGGTTTGTATTGTAATCCAAAGACAAATGAAGCGGGTCTGCCCATATAAGACGGCAGACCCTTCAAAAAGTTTCCCGAAACCCCTGTTTTATTGACCTGGTGTTGGCGGTGTGTGATTTTTGAATACATGGTCGTTGAAGGAAACCAGAATCCATCTACCGATATCCGGGCGGTAGTTCAATTTGGCGTAACAGCCAGGCTCGATCGCGAATTCGACAGGCAGGGAACGTCCACTCGGTAAAACACCGAGCAGCAAACGAAATGCAGCATTGAGCACATTGCCATGAGAAACAATCAACACATTTCTCTTTTGATACGAGATAAGCTGGTCAATTGCTTTTCCTGCCCTCATATGAATCTGCCATTCGGTTTCACCCGTATCATATATTGGTTCAAAGACAGTCGGCATGGATCGGATTTTGTACCATTCAGCGATTACCTGCAAATCCGCCCCTTCTCCCGCGCCAAAATCGCGTTCTATCCAGAGCATTTCTTCCTGGACTTCTGAAATATGCAGACAGGATGCGATGATCTCGCCTGTTTCTTTGGCCCTTTTCAGTGGACTGGTAATAATTGAATCGAATGTTTGCCCGTTTCTTTGCCAGAAATCTGCAAGCAAACGAATCTGATATCTTCCTTTATCGGTCAGCGGAAGATCAATATGACCTTGCAGGATATGATTCTGCACCCCTTCTGATTCACCATGTCGCAGGAAAGTAAACTCAAACATCATTTTCTCCCAGCAAATGCATAAGCTAACAGGCTACTGATTTATTTCCCCCCTGCTTTTTCTTCTGTAATGTCACTCTGGCAATGCTCATATTGATCGGGATTTAGGCCTGATAAGTTGATCTGTTTTTGATTACTGAATCAGTGTTTTTGCCAGCAACTCGATGCCCTGTAAATCATCCAGATCGAGCCACTGGAGCATTACCCGCTGCAGACCAGCTTCTTCGAGTCGCTGGATCTGTTCTCTGATCGTTTCGGGCGTGCCCACCACACCGCCGCGCTGGCGGATTTCATCAGCATCACGACCGGCCAGTTTTTCCTGCAGATGTGTTTCATCGGCCGCAAAGCGAATGTTGGTCATCATGGTGCGCTTGATCTCGCTGGGGCTGCGTCCCAATCTTTGCAGTTCATTGTCCAGCAGAGCGTTCAACTCGCGGAGTTTATCCGGCGGCTGCGAGACGCAGTTCCATTCACTGGCAAAGCGAGCCGCCAGAGGCAGGGTAAGCTTTGGGCCGTTCCCGCCGATCACAATGGGCGGACCGCCGGGCCGCTGCGGGCGCGGAAGCAGGAGCGCCTGATCCAGTTGGTAGTATTTGCCTGAAAAGCTCAGCGGTTCGTCATTTTGCATCAGATGCTGGATGATGACCAGGCCCTCTTCAAAACGCTCGAACCGTTCATGCACCCCCAGCAGATCAAATCCGTAGGTGTGGTGCTCGCGTTCCTGCCAGCCGGCTCCCAGCCCCAGGCGCAGCCGCCCGCCTGAGAGATCATCCACTGCCATCGCCATGCGGGCGGTCAGCACCGGGTGGCGGACGGAAACGGGCGTGGCCAGCGGGCCGAACTCAATCCGCTTGGTATGATCGGCCAGCCAGGTGAGTGATACCCACAGCTCCAGCGATGCCTGATCCGGCGGGTTGCTGTTGGTGAAGTGATCCGAGCGGTACAAACCGGCAAAACCCAGATCTTCCGCGGCCTGAACAATACGCTGCCAGCGCGGCCAGGTTAATCCCATTTGTCCTTCAATCATCAAGGCGATTTCAAGCATGTTTCCTCCGTTTTCCCCCAGGGTGGATTCTGCATTCTATCCTCCTGGCGAAAGTTGATTTCGCCAGGAGGATTCTTACGAAATTTATTGCTTCTTAAAGATTATATCCTTCACACGGCCGGCGTTGGCGTTGAAGGCGCATACTTTGCCGGCTTCATCGCGCAGGAAGTGCAGACCGAGGATGCCCGAGCTGAAGGTATCCGGGGTGGAGGGCTTCAGCACCCGCATGAAGAAGGTAGACGGGTTGACGTTCAATAAATTGTCACCGGCAACAAACTGGTAGGTCATATTCAGTTCATCGCTGTAATACGTACCGGCAAATTCGGCCAGTTCAGCGGCTGAGAGCTGCAGGGGGGCAATGCGGGAAAAGTCCATCTTCTGCAAACCCTGGTTGATATCGATGGTGAGTTTCCGGTTTTCATCTTCGAAATACACATCGATGCTGACCGGCGCGTTGACCGCTGCAAAATGGTTTTCATCCAGGGGTTGGATGGGGAATTTTTGGCCCATGGTTTCCAGCACCAGCGATTCTTCTCCGATCACGATCTCTGCGATGGTTCCGCCATCGGCATCCTGGTATTTGCCCACCTTGGCCAGCAGGGCATCCATGCTTAATTCGGCAAAAGCTTTTTGCTCGCCAGAGGTTTCTGCTTCAACCTGATCGGTGAAGAATTTTTCCAGATAGACGTCAGCCACCTGGCGGCATTTGCCGTCGGGGTTGGAATCGCCGCGGTTGGCCAGACAGATCACACTGAAGTGCTGCTCCGGGAAGCGCATCATCTGCGCGCGGTACCCGTACCATGAACCGCCGTGGCAGACCATGGGCAGCCCACGGTAATTGCTGATCATCAGGCCAAAGGCATATTCCAGTTTCTCACCATTGTTCAGCACGCCTACCTGCTGCATCTGCTGGATCAATTCCTGTCCGCCGCCATCCAGTTTATTGTCATAATAATTGCGGTCCCACAGAAGCAGATCTTCCACACTGGTGTACACTGCTCCGTCGCCCAGTACATCAAAGATGCCCATATCGATCTCAAACCCGCCGGCTTCTTTGGGGTTGTATGCGCTGGCGCGGTGAGGAACGATCTCCTTGAAATTGTTGTGGAAATGCGTATGTTTCATGCCCAACGGCCCAAACACGTTTTCTTCGGCAAAGTCGCGCAGGTTTTTACCGGATACGCGTTCGACGATTTCGGACATGAGGAAATAACCCGAGTTGCAGTACAGATGTTCATCACCGGGTTTGAAGTTGAGCGCTTTTTGCCGGGCAATCAGACCCACCACCTCAGGCTCCTGATAATCATTTTCAAAAGGCATATTCGCCAGAGCCATCAATGTCAGATAATCACGAATGCCGCTGGTGTGATGCACCAGGTGACGCACCGTGATGGGCTGCTCATACACCGGCATTTCAGGGAGGTATTTCTGAATGGGGTCGTCCAGCGAAAGCATTCCCCGCCGTGCGAGGATGAGGATGCACAGGGCGGTGAATTGTTTGGAGGTGGACCCGATATCAAAAATGGAGTTGGGCTGGATGGGAACATTCAGCTCGAGATTGGCCATGCCATAGCCCCGACTGTAAATGATACTGCCGTCCTGGATAACAGCCAGCGCGCAGCCGGGCGAATCGGGCTTATCCCAATCTGCAAAAATCTGATCAACTCGCTCTGTGATTGTAGACATATATATGCTCCTCGATAACAGTGTGGGAAAGTATCCATAGTCTATCATGGAAAGCGTGACCGGTCGATTTTCAAAAAATTCTTTATATCGGGTCTTTTCTGTTTACCGGTGATTGGGCGTAAACAAAACGGAAAATGATTACGCAACCCTCCCGCATCGGATGGGTTATGTATTTCAGGTTTTATGAATATCAAACATAGACAAGAAAATTATTAGGGTGAGTTGCTGTAAGCCAGAAGAACCTTTTCATCGCAGCATAGCAGCTTTTCCTCTACGGAAACAATTTGAGGCTCTTCAAAACGGGAATCACAAACATTCCCGGCGCTTCAACGCACCTGCTGACAGAAAACCACAGGAGATAAACTCATGAACGAAGGAAAAATGATTGCAGTGGTGGGATTGGGAGCTGTTCTGCCGGATGCCCATGATGTGGCGTCCTTCTGGAACAA
>CAZHMZ010000030.1:29522-29805 GCA_964532655.1 uncultured Anaerolineaceae bacterium | reverse complement strand
TGCGGAATGTCGGGTCTTCCTCAGCCAGCTTGCTCAGCGCGACCATCATCTTGTCCTGGCTCACCTTGGACTTGGGCTCGATCGCAACCTGGATGACAGGCTCCGGGAACTCCATCGATTCCAAAATGATGGGATGCTTGTCGTCGCACAAGGTATCGCCGGTCGTCGTGTCCCGAAGGCCGACCGCGGCGGCGATGTCGCCGGAATAGACCCGGTCGATCTCGGCCCGGTGGTTGGCGTGCATCTGCAGGATGCGCCCGATCCGCTCACGCTTGTTCTTGGT
>CAZHMZ010000030.1:865-29512 GCA_964532655.1 uncultured Anaerolineaceae bacterium | reverse complement strand
CAGCGTGCCGGAATAGACGCGGAAAAAGCAGAGCTTGCCGACAAACGGGTCGGTCATGATCTTGAAGGCCAGGGCGGCGAACGGCTCGCTGTCGTCTGTGTGGCGGACATCCTCTTCCTCGGAATCCGGATTGATGCCGTTGATCGGCGGCACCTCCAGCGGAGAAGGCATGTAATCCACGACGGCGTCGAGCATCTTCTGCACGCCTTTGTTCTTGTATGACGAACCGCAGCAGACCGGGGTCATGCGGCAGGCGATCGTCGCCTTGCGGATGGCCCGCTTGAGCTCGTCAATGGTGATCTCCTCTCCCTCAAGGAACTTGAGGGTCAGGTCATCGTCCGATTCGGCCACAGACTCGACCATGCGGTCATGCCAGGTCTGGGCCTGTTCCTTCATGTCGTCCGGAATGTCAATATCCTGAATGTCCATACCCATGTCGTCTCCGTAAACGGTTGCCCGCATGGTGACGAGATCGATGATGCCGGAAAACCAGTCTTCTTTGCCGATCGGCAATTGAATCGGCACGGCATTGGTCTTGAGCCGCTGCTTCATCATGTCGACGGCGCGGAAGAAATCCGCCCCCATGATGTCCATCTTGTTGACATAGGCCAGGCGCGGAACACGATAGTGGTCGGCCTGCCGCCAGACGGTCTCCGTCTGGGGCTCGACACCGCCCTTGGCGCAGAACAAGGTGACGGCACCGTCCAGGACGCGCAGCGAACGCTCGACTTCAACGGTGAAATCCACGTGGCCGGGCGTGTCGATGATGTTGATCCGTTTGCCCTTCCACTGCGCGGTTGTCGCCGCGGACGTGATCGTGATGCCGCGCTCCTGTTCCTGTTCCGCACCAATAACATCGATCACTGCACGCGCCTGTGCCACGCCGGCAGTGTATTTGGATTGCAGATGGCGCTGGGCACCTCCGCGATGAGCAACACCGCCGCTGAAGTCATCCACAACGATGTGTTCATCATCACCGGTTCCAACACCACCGAGAATCACCCCATTATTGCCCTCCAGATGAAAGCCGCGGTTAAAAAACATGGCGCCAAATTGATTGTGATTGACCCGCGTCGGATCGAGATGGTCGAATACGCGGATCTCTGGTTGGCCCAGAAACCCGGAACTGATGTGGCTCTGTTCTCGGCGTTATGCCATGTGATTCTCAAAGAAGGCCTGATCAACCAGTCCTTCATCGATACACGCACCGAGAACTTTGAGGAATTTGCCCGTTCCATGGACAAGTTCACCCCTGAATATGCCGAGGGGATCACCGGCGTGAACCGCGATTTGATCGTCCAGGCGGCCCGGCTGTTTGGCAATGCCAAAAACGGCGCCATCTACTGGACGCTGGGCATTTCAGAACACACGCACGGCACCGAAAACGCGCTGGCGCTGATCAATCTCGCCTTGCTTACCGGCAACATTGGGCGGCTTGGTACCGGGTTGAATCCGCTGCGCGGTCAAAACAATGTGCAGGGCGCCTCTGATTCCGGCGCCATGCCCTGGGATTACCCGGGCTATCAAAAGGTGGATAATGAGCAGGCAGCCCAAAAGTTTGAAAAAGGCTGGAACATCGAACCCGGTGGTCTGAACCGCAAACGTGGCCTCACCACAACCGAAATTCTGGGGCACGCCGGTGAAGGCGGAGTCAGAGCCATGTTCATCATGGGCGAGAACCCCATGATGACTGAACCGGATCTAAACCACGCCCATCATCAGATGCAGCAGCTCGATTTTGTAGCGGTGCAGGATCTGTTTATCAACGAAACCGCCGCGTATGCCGATGTCTTTCTGCCGGCTGCCACCTTTGCCGAAAAAGACGGCACCTTCACCAATACCGACCGGCGTGTTCAGCGAGTTCGCAAGGCCATCCCCGCTTTGGGGCAGGCCCGCCCGGATTGGGAAATTGTGTGCGATCTTGCCCAACGGATTGAGAAGGAGCTGGGGATCGAAAACAGCCCGTATTGGGGTTATTCTCACCCATCCGAAATTATGCTGGAAATGGCTTCACTGGTTCCCGAGTATGCAGGGGTGCGATATGACCGGCTGGAGAAAGAAGGACTGCAAACACCTGTATTAACGGTTGATCATCCCGGTACACCATTCCTTTTCTCGGAGACTTTCCCGCGCGGAAAGGGCAAGTTCCACCCGCTGGAATATGAACCCTCCAAGGAGATGCCTGACAGTGAGTACCCGTTGATTCTGACCACCGGGCGCGTACTGGAGCACTGGCACGGCGGTACATTGACCTCGCGATCCTGGATGAACGATCTGTATCCCGAAGCGCTGATGGAAATCCACCCGGATGACGCGGAAGCCCTGCAGATCACCAACCGCATGCCGGTTCGCGTCACTTCACGGCGCGGGAATATCGTGCTACGCGCGGTGGTGACGCAAAAAACCACGCCGGGCGTGGTGTTCATTCCTTTCTTCTACCGCGCTGCCGCAGCAAACATCCTCACCAACCCCGCCATCGATCCCAAGGCGCGTATCCCCGAGTATAAGATTTGCGCCGTCAAGGTAGAACGAGCTACCGAAGAGGACTTACTCAACCCGGTTCCGCAGCAAAAACGCGGTCGGTATTAAGATCATTTACCAAAAAGATTCGTGATAAGTGTTGGCCCGATCTGACAAAAAACGGCTGCCCATTTTTATGAGCAGCCGTTTTTGCATCAAAAAGCGTTACTTCACCAGTTGTTTCACCAGTTGGAGAAATTCGTCCCATTCCTCCTGGAAGAAGTGCAGGGTGACCAGGTTCAATTCCAGATGATAGATCACTTCACCATCCGGTTCTTCCGATTTCCAGGCAATCAGGTCTTCCACCTCGGCCAGGGTTTCTACTTTGGGTTCCAATTCATTTTTGTCGTTTTTCATTTTTCACCTGTGGTTTCTCTATGTCGTCCGAACCTTTATCGGTTTTCGGAGTCTTTTGTTTTTTCTGACGCTCTTTGATCATTTTCCGGATGTTTTGAATGACCGAGTTCGATTGGGTCAGACTATTAAAGGTAACCGGTTTAACCAGTGTTGGCTGCATATTGGCCCAGGGATCCCGATCCAGCATTTTTGCCCAGGCGTAATTCCATAACAGTTTGATGCTCGCCAGTACGGGCGCAGCCAGGATGATACCCACCAGCCCGAGCCAGGCAGCCGATACCAGGATGGCGACCAGTACCGCAGCGGGGTGCACTCTCAGGGTGTTGGAGTACACCTTGGGTAAAACGAAGTTATCCAGATACGTATCATAAACCAGAGCCACCACCACAACCATGATGGCGTAAGGGATGGGGCTCATCCCAAAAATGGTCGATTCCTGCAGTAAAGCCACCAGGAAGTATGTGATCCAGGTGATCCACGGCCCCACATAGGGTACAAAACGGGCCAATCCTGCCAGCAGCGCCAGACCGAACGCAAACTTGACACCCAGAATACTGAGGATGATGGTGTAGCTAATAATCGCCACAAACATCAGGATCAACTGACCGCGTAAAAAGGCGTTCCAGATGCGGCTTAATCCGGTGCCGATGCGCTGAATATCTTCCTGGTATCCTGGGACATTGATGTTGAACATCTTCTCAACCTGACCTCTGGTTTCAGCCAACAGGAAGTAGGAGATCAGCAGCATAAATGCGATGCGGTACACCAGGTTTGCCGCCCCGCTGGCAAATGATCCCAGCAGCGAGCCGGCCTGCGAGAGGATGGGTTGAACCAGACCAAGCACCTGGTTGGTGATATTCTCGATGGTAGCCTGGTTAAAAGTGATGCGGAAAGGCCCCCACACAAACGGCTTACTGGTCAGATTATCCAGAAACCCCGGTACATCGTTGACCGTTTTCTGCACAAACTCAACCAGACTGGTCACCGGCTGCACAAAAGCAAAACCTCCCCAGGTCAGCAGTCCGCCCAGAATCAGGATGAGCAGTAAATAGAATAAACCCACCGAAACGCCCCAGGGCAGCTTCAGGCGTTTATGCACCAGTGAGGCGAGCGGATAATACAAGTAGGCGATGATAAAAGACAGGATAAACATGCCAATCCACGAGCGTAACTGCACCAGCAGTAACGCCAGGATGGCAACGATGCACAACCCCACAATTAGCTTGGTGGTGTTGCTCCAGCGTTTCAGTTTGACATCAGGCGGCGGTGTCGGTTTCGAGGCGTCCATATATGGATTGTAAGTTATTCCAGAACCTTAATCTACGGGCAGGCTCCCGGGGTGATGGCGTTGAACAGGAAACCAAACACCTGGCACCACATCGAGTTGGCGTCAATCAACACCAGACCGATCACACACACGCAGATGACCAATAGCAGGAGGACGATCACGATGATGATCCAGACCGGAAATTTCTTTTTCTCCACCACCTCTTCCTCGTAATATTCCTGCTGAGCAGGCACCTGCCCGGAATAGGCGGGCTGGAAGGAGGGCATTGGTTCCGGCTGCTGAACAGGAGGGGCCTGGTAAACCCGTTGGGGCTCGGGCGCACGCGGTGCAGCCGCTGCGGCGATGGTGGCATCGGTTTCAGGAATGGCGGCTTCGTACAGCAGGCTTACCTGTTCACCAAACACAATCAGTTCGCCCGGTCTTAAAACGTATGGACCCGACAAACGCTGACCGCCAACCATGGTGCCGTTGGTTGAGCCCAGATCCTCGAGCAGAAAATTATTCCCCTGGAGAAAAATACGGGCATGTCGTCTTGAAACTTCGGGATCATTAATGGAAATATCATTAGCCAGATCACGGCCGATGAATATTTCGTTCTTGTCAAGTGGAAATACTTTTCCCACGGTGGGTCCGGTACGCATCACCAGCCGATAAACTGAATCCATGTTATCCTCCATATTGCGCTCTTCATATAGTGTAATGATTATGAATTCACATGTCAACTTTTCTGAAGTCAGGTATATTATATAGCAGTCACTTCTGACCGTATCATCAAATTGCAAGAAATGTGCCCCGGATGAGAGTCCTCGAGCAGTGTAATCGATAAGGAGCAAACAATGCGTCTTGAAGATCTGAACTGGTTTGATGTGGAGGCCTATTTACAGCGGGATGACCGGATCATGGTGATCCTGGGGGCCTGCGAGCAGCATGGCTACCTGAGCCTGCTGACCGATGCCAAAATTCCTCTGGCTCTGGCCGATGCGGCTTCTGCCACAACCGGTGTATTGATCGCTCCCCCGCTCAATTTTGGTTTCTCGGCTTACTTTCAGGAGTACCCCGGTACTATCACCCTGCGGGTGGAAACGCTCACCGCCGTGGTGGAAGACATCATTCAGTCACTGTACCATGCCGGTTTCCGGCGCATGCTCTTTTTGAACGGTCACGGGGGTAACCAGCCGGCTATGCAAAAGATTATCGAGGTCTCCAACCGCTATCCTGATCTAAAGACAGCCTGGTACGCGTGGTGGCAGTCGCATACCTGCGAGGCGGTTGCCCGAAAATATGATCTCAAGCCTTTTCATGCGGCCTGGAGTGAAAATTTCTCGTTCGTCCGGGTGGGCGATGTACCGGATATTGAAAAAATACCGCCCTCGTATCAGGGGATACTCAACGCCCGCCAGACCCGTGAGTTGTACGGGGATGGTGTTTTTGGGGGGAAATATGCGGCCAGTGATGAAATCATGCAGCATCTCTTTGAGGAGCTGCTCAAAGACGTGCTCCAGTTGCTCGAATTTTAGCCTGGCATGAATATCGACCGTCGTTTGCTGCGCGAGCTGCGCCGCGTCCTTCTGCCCTTTTCCTCCACGGTGATCACCGGGTGGCTGAATGGTGTGTTGATCGTGGTGCAGGCGTATCTGTTAAGCGCGGTCATTGCCGGCGTGTTCCTGGATGGATTAACGCTCTCAGGTGCCCGGGCACAGTTGATCTGGCTGCTGGTGGTCATCGCCGGGCGCGGCATTTTACGCTATCTCCAGCATATTTCCGCCCAACACATGGCTGTTTCAGCCGCTGGCGGTTTACGCACCCGCTTGATGCAAAAACTCTTCGATCTGGGCCCGGTCTATGCCCAGGAAGTGCACAGCGGCAGCCTGACCACCCTGGCCATGCAGGGTCTGGAAACACTGGAGGCGTATTTTGGACAGTATATTCCGCAGTTGATCCTGGCGGCAGCCGTACCGCTGACCATACTGGCGTTTGTCTTCCCGCTGGATCCCTTATCTGCCGTCATTCTGGTGGTCACCGCCCCGCTCATTCCCATTTTTATGATCCTGATTGGGAAGATGGGTGAACGTCTCACCCAAAAGCAGTGGAAGCTGCTCAAGCGGTTGGGAATGTACTTTTTGGACACCATCCGCGGCCTGACCACGCTCAAAACGCTGAACCGCACCGCCGAACAGGGAGAGAACATCAGCCGGGCCAGTGAGCAGTACCGTAAAGCCACCCTGGATGTGCTCAGGATCACCTTTTTATCCGCGCTGGCTCTCGAAATGCTGGCCACCCTCAGCACCGCCATCATCGCCGTGCAAATTGGCCTACGCCTGTTGACCGGCCGGATGATTTTCCAGCAGGCTTTGTTCATCCTGATTATCGCCCCCGATTTTTACCAGCCCCTACGCAACCTGGGTCTCCGGTTTCATTCGGGGATCAACGGGGTCACCATCAGCAAACAGCTTTTTGAGATCCTCAATCGCCCGGATTGGCGCTCAACCCCATCTGTTACCCCATCTGCTGAATCGCTTTCCGCCGCACCGGTGGTGGAGTTCCATCAGGTGGGTTTTACCTACCCTGACCGGCCTGAAGCGGCCTTGCGTGAGATCAGCTTCACGCTGCAGCCCGGCACCATCACCGCGCTGGCCGGTCGCAGCGGGGCAGGCAAATCCACATTGTTCAACCTGCTGCTGCGATTTATTGAGGCAGATCAGGGCAGCATCATCATCAACGGGCGTTCACTCAAAGACTGGAACCCGGAAGAATGGCGGCGCAATATTGCCTGGGTCCCCCAAATGCCGTTCTTGCTGAATGGCAGCATCACCCAGAATATCATCATGGATCAATCCGTGGTTTCGGAGCAGGTTCGTCAGGCTGTCCGTATGGCGCGCCTGGATGAATGGATTGACACTTTGCCGGATGGATTGGATACACGCATCGGTGAGGGAGGTGTACGGCTCAGCGGCGGACAGGCTCAACGGTTGGCGCTGGCGCGTGCTTTTTACCGCCGCTCACCGCTTGTACTGCTGGATGAGCCTGCTGCATTTATGGATGCCCGCAACGCAGCGGAGATCCAGGATTCGATCCGCGACCTGTCAAAAGACCGTACTACGCTCATCATCGCCCACCAGGCCGGTACCCTGGCGTGGGCAGACCAGGTGCTGCGCCTGGAAGACGGCTCGCTCACCATAAGCCGCGCTTCCGGGTCGAGTGTGCAGGAGGATGAGCCCTTTGATCAAGAAATAAATGACCTGGATCAAACACTGCTCTCCAGACCTGATTATCAAAGCGGGGCAGGCGGCGCATGAAAAATATCCTTGTGCTCCTGCGGCTGATGCGCGATTTTCGCGGCAAGGTGGCGCTTTCCATCCTGTTTGGTTTCGCCACCATCGCCAGCGGGATCGGGTTGATGGCCACCTCCGCCTGGCTGATATCACGGGCGGCGCTGCAGCCATCCATTGCGGTTCTACAGGTATCTATTGTAGGGGTGCGTTTCTTTGGCATCAGCCGGGGCGTGTTTCGCTATTTGGAACGGCTGGTTTCCCACGATGTCAACCTGAGGCTGCTCTCACGGTTACGTCGCCGGGTGTATGACACGCTCGAACGGATTTGGCCGGCTGCCGCCCTGCAATACGAAAGCGGTGATCTGCTCAGCCGCGCGACGGCGGATATCGACCTGCTGGAGAACTTGTATGTGCGCGTGGTATCACCGGTGGTCACAGCGGTTCTCATCACCGCTTCGGTAGCGGTCTTCACCGGCGCCTTTGATACTCGCCTGGCGTGGGTATTGACCGCCGGGATGCTGGTGAACGGCCTGCTGGTCCCGGTAGCCGGCAGGTTGACCTCACGCCGCCCGCGCGCCCAACTGCCCGTGCTGCGCGGACAGCTTAGTTCAGCCGTCAGCCAGAACATCCAGGGTCAGCGCGATCTGCTGGTTTACGGTATGCAGACCCGTCAGATGGAGCAATTTGAGCTTTTCCAGACACGTTTTGCGCAGGAACAAATCCGCCTGGCCCGTCGCGAGGGACTTGCCGAAGCACTTAACACGGTGATCCCCAACCTGACCGCGTTCGGGGTTCTGGTCACAGCCATCCCACTGGTGACAGCCGGTGAGATGGATGGCGTTTTGCTGGCCATGCTGGTGCTGCTGACGCTGGCCAGTTTTGAGGCGGTTAACCCGTTGGGGCTGGCAGCGCATAACCTCACCCTCAGCCTGCAGGCCTCCAGCCGGCTGTTGAGTCTGGAAACCATCGAACCCCCGCTGCAGATACCCGCCAAACCGCAGGCTGTACCCTCCTCCCCTTACACCTTGCAGGTGAAGAACCTGAGCTTTACATATCCGGGCAGCCATCAAACTGCTTTGCAGGATATATCATTCTGCCTTTCGCCCGGAAAACACCTGGCTCTGGTAGGCCCTTCAGGGGCAGGCAAAACCACTTTGATCAACCTGCTGCTGCGGCTGTGGGAGGCCCCGCCGGACAGTGTTTTCATCAACGGAATAGACGTGCGCCAATGTCCCGCCAGCGAGGTACGCGCCCTGTTCAGCACAGTATCGCAGCGTGGCTGGCTGTTTGGCCGACCTCTGCGCCAGAACCTGTTGATCGCCCAACCAAACGCATCGGATGAACAGTTGATGGAAGCGCTTCGCCTGGCAGATCTGGGTGACTGGCTGGCTGGCTTGCCGGACGGACTGAATACCTGGCTTGGTGAAAGCCTGAAAATCAGCGGCGGCGAAAAGCAGCGTTTGATGCTGGCGCGCGCGTTTTTGCAGGATCGACCCATCTGGCTGCTGGATGAACCCACCGTGCATCTTGATCCGGCTGCCGAGCAAAGGGTGATGAATACTCTGTTTCACACACTGGACGGACGATCGACCCTGTGGGTCATGCACAGTCTGACCCTTATGGAGCGCATGGATGAAATTCTCGTCCTGCACGAAGGCCGGATCGCTGAACGCGGAACGCACGCTAACCTGCTGGCTCACAACGGCATCTACAGGCGCCTGTATGAGACCTCGCAGCGGGATTAGTCAGACACCCCCATATCTTTCATCAGCTTCTCAGAGCGGTTGATCCGGAAATCCAAAGCTTTCTCCTGCCGGGGAACCAACCCCTCCTGCCTGACGTCATTATCGTGAGGACGACGTAAAGGATGAGGAGGAAATCATGAAACAACGCTTCCTGTTACCGCTTCTGATGAGCCTGTTTGCGGCTCTCATGCTGGTCAGCTCGGTGCAGGCCGATGGGATTATCATCCCCGACCCGCCCATTCCACCGGATCCGATTATTCCTCCCATGCAGCAATTGGAGATCCGTTATCACCATGTGACGGTCACCATCACGGATCAAATTGCCACCACGCATGTGGATCAGGTTTTTTACAACCCCAATGAATGGGCTATCGAAGGCACCTACATGTTCCCACTCCCGCAGGATGCCGCTGTGAGCAACTTTACCCTGTGGATCGATGGAGAGCCGGTGCAGGGGAAGGTGCTGGATGCCACCCAGGCTCGCCAGACCTATGAAGAAATCGTGCGTCAGATGCGCGACCCGGCTTTGCTGGAATACGCCGGGCGCGGCGCGCTGCAGACCAGCATCTTCCCCATCCAACCAGGTGATGAACGCCGTATCGAGTTGGAGTATACCCAGGCCCTGACCGCCGATAACGGGCTGGTACGGTACGTCTACCCGCTCAACACTGAAAAGTTCTCTTCGCAGCCGCTGGAGAGCGTGAAGATCAGCGTTGATATAGAAAGTGAACAGCCCATTCGGGCGGCGTACTCTCCCTCACATCCGGTGGATATCCTCCGAGATGGATCCAATCACATCACCGCCGGTTATGAAGAGAGCGATGTCACCCCCGACCAGGATTTTGCCCTGTACTATTCGATTGGGGAAAGCCAGGCTGCACATCTGCTCACCTTCCGGGATCCGGCCGATGAAACGGATGACTCCGGTTACTTTATGCTGATGCTGGCCCCCCAACCGGAAGAAGATGCCCGGGCCAGCGCCAAGGATGTGCTGCTCGTGCTGGATCGATCCGGCAGTATGGAAGGTGAAAAGTTCGAGCAGGCCCAGCAGGCTCTGGTGTACATCCTGGAACATCTCAACCCGGAAGACCGTTTTTACATCACTGTGTTCAGCACAGGTATCGAAACCTTTGCCAGTAAGCTGTCACCGGCTTCGGATGCTCCGGAAGCAGTGCGCTGGGTGCAGCGCATGAACGCGGCCGGCAGCACGGATATCAACCGGGCCCTGCTGGAGACCGCCGCGGTAGTGGACCCCGAACGCCCCTCCTACATGATCTTTCTGACCGACGGTCTCCCCACCGAAGGGGTGGTGGAGAGCGCCGATATCCTTCAGAATTTTGAGCGGGAAGCTTCTGACAGCATCCGCCTGTTCGCTTTTGGTGTAGGCTATGACGTGGATACCTATCTGCTCGATTCACTCAGCCAGGAACATCACGGGTTGAGCACTTATGTGCAGCCCGGTGAACTCCTGGATGAAGTGCTCTCGGGCTTTTTTACACGCATCAGCACCCCTGTGCTCACCAATATTGATCTGGATTTTGGAGATACCAGCGTCTTTGATATGTACCCTCAGCCGCTGCCGGATTTATTTGCCGGCGTGCAGGTGATTATCACCGGGCGCTATCGTGCTGGAGGTGAAACCGATATCACCCTGACCGGCCAGGTGAACGGAGAGAAGCAAACGTTTGTCTTTGAAGGTCAGCGGTTTTCGTATGATTCCCGCGGTGATGACGCCGTCACCTCGGGGCTGCCGCGTCTGTGGGCCACCCGCAAGATCGGCTATCTGCTCAGCCAGATCCGTCTGAACGGACCGGATCAGGAAACCATCGATCAGATCATCGCCCTCAGCATCCGTTATGGCATTGTGACGGAATACACTTCGTACCTGGTCACCGAGCCGGCTGCCATGGGTGCAGCCGAGCAGGAAAACCTGGCCCGCGATGCGTACCAGCAGTCGCTGGCCGCGCCGGAAGCCGTGACGGGACAGAGCGCGGTGGAAAAAGCGGATGTGGAGGGGCAGATGGCGCAGGCGGATATCGCTTCATCCGCCCCGGACAGCGGGACGGTGAAAACGGTGTGGTCGCGCACGTTTGTGCTCAGCGATGGGGTATGGATCGACACCGCCTACGATCCGGATACCATGCAGACGCATAAAGCCGGTTTCCTTTCCGACGAATACTTCACACTGGCCGCATCGCGCGAGGATGTGTCCGCGGCCCTGGCATTGGGTGAACGTGTCATCCTGGTGGTCGACGGGCAGGCCTACGAGATTACCTCAACAACAGAAAGTGATCCCAACTTTACCGCTCCGGCTACCATCCAACCGGCTCTGCCGGATCAGTCGAACCCGGATGAAATTCTCCCCACATCGCAAAGCAGCGAGAGTGAACCACCTCATAACCCGCGAGCAGGCATGACCGGTAGCCAGATACTTCTGCTGGGTGCGGCAGGTTTTTCGGCAGCGGTGATCGGTTTTCTGTGGAGGAAGAAACGCGTGTAATTACGGATACCGTTGGTAAAGGAAGGAAAAGCGAAGATAGAATCAAAAACCCTCACACGATGGACGATAGGGATCAAAGAAGGATAACGACGTTGCAGTAATGTTGAACCGTGTGAGGGATGCTCTTAGTTTATCGGAAAACACCAATAAATAACCTGCTGAAAATCATCAAAAAATCAATCCGTTTGTCAGGTTCTGGTTCCGTCCGCTGAGAAGGCGGAACCAGGTTTTTAAAGTGGATTGATCTATCAATGGTCCAATATAGAATGTGATTTTTTTTAGTCTTCAGCATCCGGGATGATGATTTCCGACACGGAAGACTCCATGTAAAATATTTTCTGTCAGAACATTTTGACGTATAATCAAGATGTCTGACATATTTCGCTTCATCGTTAATCTTACATGTTTTCTTGCGGATAGAGGTATCACCTGATGACATCGTGGATTTTTTGAATCACTATCAGGCCAGACAAGGGGTATACACGGCCAGGGCGATCTGGAAATGAACCACATCTAAGAAAGGAGCTGCCTTCCATTCCAGCTTTATTTCATACCACATTCATCCAATACAACACATTATCGAATGAAAAGACTGTCATCTCAACCAAAGGCAGTCTGATGAGGAGAGGAATATTTTTTTACTGATCGGTTCATCATTTTCTGAAGACCGATTTCATCCATCAGGAAAGGAAACACCATGTATCACAAAAGTTCGCTGAAACTTATGCTGGTTCTCGTAATTTTCTCTGTTCTTTTAGCAAGCTGCGGCACTGCCGGGGCTAAAGAAGAAGCCGTCGTTTTGAATGACCAGACCCTGGATCAGATTGTTGCTGCTGCCAAGGAAGAAGGCCATGTCGAATCAGTCGGTATGCCTGATTCCTGGGCCAACTGGGGCGAGACTTGGACAGAGTTGACTGCCCAGTATGGCATCACCCACGCCGACACGGACATGAGCTCGGCTGAAGAGCTGAACATGTTCGAAAATGAAAAAGACGCCCCCACCAAAGATATTGGTGATGTAGGCCTGGCATTCACCGCGGATGCCATCACACGCGGTCTGGTACAGGGTTATAAAACCTCCTACTGGGACGCTGTACCGGATTGGGCCAAAGGCGAAGACGGCAAGTGGATGATCGCCTACACCGGCGTGACCACCTTCATCTATAACGAAGATATGACCGATGAACCCGCCCCCACCTCATGGGCTGACGTCCGCGCCGGCACCTACAAAATCACCATCGGTGATGTAATCGGCGGCGCAACGGGTCAGGCTAACGTACTGGCTACCGCGTATGCCTTCGGCGGCGATATGGACAATCTGGATCCGGCTTTTGAGTTCTGGGCTGAAATGGCACAGGCTGGTCGCATCGACCAGGGCGACATTCTGCTGCAGCGCATCCAGGCCGGCGAAGTACAGCTCGGCGTTACCTGGAGCTACAATGCCCTGGGTTATCGCGATCAGACCCCCAACTATACCTTCACTGTGGGTGTTCCCCAGGACGGCGCCATTCTCAGCGGTTATGCCTCTGTGATCAACGCCTATGCCCCGCACCCCAATGCGGCTGCCCTGGCTCGCGAGTTTATCTTCAGCGATGAAGGCCAGATCAACCTTGCCAAAGCCGGCGCCATCCCCACCCGCACGGATATTCAGATCCCGCAGGAAATTCAGGATGCCACCTTGCAGCAGGCCAGCTACGCCAACGCTATTCCGATCACGGATGCTGCCAAATACGCCGAGATCGCTGCCCAGATTGCCTCCCGTTGGGAAGAAGAAATCATCCCGCTGATGAGCAACTAGCGGAGCATTTCTTTCCATTTGTCATCGAGTAACTGATAGAATTGGGCGTATGCCACATACGCCCAATTCTTGAATACAGGAGATTCCGTGAAAAGAAAAACAAATACCCGGGTTTATTTTCTCGTCCTTCTCCCCTTTTTGATCGTTGTTTTTCTCTACGAGATCCTGCCACTGGTGATGATGATCTTCAGCAGCTTTCAATCCGAAAGCAATCCTGACATCCTCTTCACACTTGAAAATTACATCTCCGCCTTCACAAAACTTTCATACCAACGAGCCATCGTCAACAGCCTCAAGGTGACCCTCCTGTCCACCGCCTTCGGTATTGTGATTGGCTTTCTGGGCGCGCAGGCGGCTCACAATGCACGCGGCCGCATTCGCAATATCTTTCTCACCATCCTCAACATGACCTCCAATTTTGCCGGGGTCCCGCTGGCGTTTGCCTACATGATCATTTTGGGCAATTCTGGCGTGATTAAATTGATCGCCGATACCTACGGTCCGCAGGCGCTGGCGGATTTTGATCTGTATACCAGTACCGGCCTGCTGCTCATGTATGTGTACTTTCAGATCCCCCTGTCCACACTGCTGCTGATCCCCGCCTTCAACGGCATCCGCGAAGAATGGAAGGAAGCCAATACCCTGCTTGGCGGTCGCCCGTATCAGTTTTGGACCAAAGTGGGTATCCCCGTCCTGCTGCCCAGTATTTTCGGCACGATGAGCGTGCTGTTTGCCAATGCGCTGGCAGCCTACGCCACCGCTTACGCGCTGCTGATGAACAACTACTCGTTGCTGCCGGTCAACATCACCGGCATGTTCACCGGCGATATGACCACCCGGCCGCATTTGGGCGCGGCCCTCTCGGTGGTGATGATGCTGCTCATGCTGGCTGCCATTTTGATCAACAACTACATCACCCGACAAACCACGAAATGGAAGGTGCGCTGATGAAAAAGAACCGGTTCGCTTCCATTTTGATCATTTTGATCATCATCTATCTGCTGGTTCCGTTGATTGCCACCGCCATCTACTCCATGTTTCAGCGCTGGACCGGCATTCTGCCCGAGGGTTTCACCCTCAACCATTACATCTCGCTTCTGTCTGCCAAACCGTTTTTACTTTCGCTGGCGCGTACGGTGTTGGTATGTATCATTCCCATTGTGTTGACAGTATTTCTCACGCTGCTGGCCCTGTTTGCCGTCACCATCTACTTCCCCCGCTTTGAAAAATATGTGCAGATCCTCAGCATGATCCCCTATACCATCCAGGGTGTCATCCTCTCGGTCAGCATTTTAGGGCTGTACGCCGGTGTGAAAGGTTTTTTGGGCCTGAGGCTGGTCATGCTGATCGGCGCGTACTGTATCATCATTCTGCCATACGTGTATCAGGGTATTCGCAACAGCATGCAAGCCGTCAACATGCCCATGCTGATTGAAGCCGCCGAGATGCTGGGCGCGAGCAAACTGCACGCCTTCTTCAAGGTGATCGTACCCAACATCATTTCCGGCATCACAGTTTCTTCGCTGCTGTCGGTGGGCATCATCTTTGGCGACTATGTGCTGATCCGCAACATCACCGGCAGTTCGTTCCAGAATGTGCAGATTTTCCTGTTCCTGGCCATGAAGCGTTCCAGCACCGAAGCTTCGGCCGTGTTTGTGATTATCATGCTGGCCACATTCCTCATCGCGGCGCTGGTGCTCTATCTGCAAAGCAGAGACAACCGGCTGAAACTCGAAAACAAAGGAAGATAAACCATGCCTTACATCCGTTTTGAAAACCTGAACAAATACTACGGTAAAAATCACGTCCTCAAGGATATCAATCTGGGCATCGAGAAAGGTCAGTTGGTAACACTGCTGGGGCCGTCAGGCTGCGGAAAAAGCACCCTGCTGCGCTGTCTGGCCGGGCTCGAGCTGGTCAGTTCCGGCAAGGTTTACCTGGATGACAACGATATCACCGAGGTGAGTGCGCGGGACCGCGGAATTGGCATGGTATTCCAGCAGTATTCGCTGTTTCCCAACCTGACGGTGGGACAGAACGTGGCTTTCGGGTTGAAGATGAAAAAGGTGCAAAAACCACTGATCGACAACAAGGTGCGCGATATTTTGGGCTTGGTGGGCCTGTCCGAAAAAATCGACCAGTACCCCGCCCAGCTTTCAGGCGGACAGCAGCAGCGTGTGGCCCTGGCTCGTGCCATTGTGACCGAACCCAAAGTGCTGCTGCTGGATGAACCCCTGTCTGCCATCGACGCCCTGCTACGCCGCAATCTGCGAATTGAGATCCGCCGCATCCAGAAGGAATTGGGCATAACCACCATCTTCGTCACCCATGACCAGGACGAAGCCATGGTCATGTCGGATATGATCCACCTGCTCAGCGCCGGGTATGTAGAGCAAAGCGGCACCGCCATCGATCTGTATGCCCGTCCGCGTACGCTGTTCGCGGCAACCTTCATCGGAAATTACACCATCCTGCCCGCCGCCGATTTCAGCAAAGCCACCGCAGAGACGGTGGATTGCCAGAACGTGGCCATCCGACCGGAAATTGTCCACATGGATCGCCAACCCGGCGAGGATCCCGATCAGTATCATCTGCAGGGCAGTATCCTCAGCAGCTTCTGTCATGGCAACATCATGCGTTACAGTGTGAAAAGCGGCAGCATCTTAATCAACGCCGATCAGATTTATGAGGGCGGTGAACCGCTCCAGGAAGGCGAGCAGGTATTCCTGTCGATCAAAAAGGACGCCGTGGTGGAGTTATAGGGAGAGAGTTTTGGTACTCAATATCGCTCATCGCGGCTTTTCCGGCCTGTATCCAGAAAACACCCTGCTGGCTTTCCAAAAAGCGCTTGAACTGGGTGTGGATGCCATCGAACTGGATGTGCAACTTTCCAAAGACGGTCAGGTGATAGTCTTTCACGATGAAGAACTGGCTCGCACCACCGGTCAGTCTGGTCTGCTGATGGATTACACCGGCGTCGAACTGCAATCGATGGACGCGTCGGGGCGGTTTGGCAGCCTGCATGGGCGAAACCCCATCCCCACCCTGGCCGAGTATCTGGAACTGACCCAGGGTACCGGCGTCACCACCTTTCTGGAACTCAAAAACAGCATGATCCCCTACCCGGGGTTGGAGCAAAAAACTGCGGATGTGCTGGCTGCATACAATCGTACCGGCAGCGTGGTGATGTTTTCTGCCAACCATCCATCGGTCAAGCTGTTTGGGCGGCTAGCTCCGCAGGCCAGGCTGCTCTTCCCGCTGGATAACTGGATCTTTAACTATGGCGTTTATTGCCGTGCTCATCAGGTCAATATATGTATGCCGTATTTCCGCGCGCTCGACCCTGAAGTGGTGGCTGAGATTAAAGCGCACCAGGTGGAGTTAATCCCCTGGACGGTGGATGACCCGGCAGATATGCGAGCCATGCTGGATCTGGGCGTGGATGGGATGCTCACCAATCGTCCTGATCTTCTAAAGGAAGTGTTGGAAAATTCACATTTTATACCATAATTGAATAATCTCGAATCTTTGAGGAGTGCCCCCGTCTATCAGATGTGATGAACCATCAACCCCTCAGATCACCCCCAGGGCACCTGATAAATCCATTTCCGGTTGACAGCAGATTGGATACAATGAAAAGTCCATCGATGTTTCACCGCGGTTTGAGGGGGCTATTTTGGAAGTGGGCGAAAAACTGGTGGTCAGCACCCGCGGCGAATGGCGCGGATGGTTGGCGAAGCATCAATATGATACAAACGAGATCTGGCTCGTCATCCGGCGCAAAGCGGTGCAAAATGGATTGCTCAGTGTAGCAGAGGCGCAGGAAGAAGCCATTTGTTTTGGCTGGGTGGATAGTTTTCTGAAACCGCTCGATTCCGAAGGCTATGCGCTGCGGTTCTCACCGCGCCGCAGGAAAAGTACCTGGGGACGCACCAACAAAGCCCGCGCCCTCAAGATGCTGCGAGAGGGCAAGATGACGCCATCCGGCATGATCACGTTACCTGATGATGTGCTGCACCAGTGGGAATCCCAAAATTCTTCCCAATATCCATAAGTTGAAAACTCAGGCTGGTCTTCGCAGATCCTGCAAACCGGTTTCCTGCACGATGCGCGGAACAATCGATTCCCAGCCTACCGCCATAAAGTGAATCCCTTTGACCCCGTGCAGCCCTTTCACCCGGTCGATGATCTCCATGGCTATCTGAATACCCTCTTCCTTCGCATCGCTGGCGTTCTCCAACCGCTTGATCACCGTGTCAGGTATTTTAATGCCGGGCACTTTGTTCATCATCTGGGCAGCCTTCAAGCTGCGGATGGGCGATACCCCGGCCAGCACAAAAATCCTGTCCAGAATGCCGGCTTTATCCAGCATGGCCAGATAGCGTTCAAACAAGTCAACGTCATAGATCAAATTGGTCTGGAAGAATTGCGCTCCGGCATTGACCTTTTTGGTCTCACGCTGAGCCTGAATGGGCAGCGTGGATGAGTTGGGTGAGCCTGCCGCTCCGATGAACACCGACGGGGTCACCTTGATTTCTCGCTCATCCAAAAAGTGACCTTCATCCCGCATTCTACGCAGCATCCAGATCAGTTGGATGGAATCAATATCCCAGATATCCATGCGGCTGTGCGGCATCGGGCCCAGGCTGGAATGGTCGCCGGACAGGCACAGGATGTTGCGAACACCCAGAGCCGCTGCCCCCAATACGGTCGATTGAACGCCCATGCGGTTGTAATCACGCGCGGCAATCTGCATGATGGGCTCCAGGCCGTTCTGCATGCACAGCACCGAGCAGGCCAGCGGCGACATACGCGAGGTAGCGGACGGGTTGTCGGTGAAGTTGACCGCATCCACAAAATCGCGCAACAGATTGAACTTTTTCGACATGTCATCCGGCGCGGCGGTGATGGGCGGCGAGACCTCAGCCGTCACCACAAACTGGCCTCGCATCAGCTTTTCCTGCAGTCCCGAGGCAGGTTCGCAGCGGGTGCAGGGATGCGGCAGTGCATCGCCTTTCCACCAGGAAGGCTGCCGGTAATCATAAAGAAACTGCTCGTAAGCCTGTTTTCGTTCAGCCGGCGGTTGTTTGAGTACCTGCAGGGTGGCTTTGAACCCGCCCTTTTCCTTCCAGAACCTGTACAGCTCGTACCACTGGTCAATCCCCACCCGGTCCCAGTCCAGCGGGGGCAGAATTTCCATCAACCGGTCTATGCGTCCCATCTTTTCAGCCCGCGAATAAATTTGGTACCAGATGCACGGCCGGGTAGGGTCGACATAACAGTGTTCGGGGGTGGAGCCGCCGCACGGTCCGTTGCGCAATCCTTTGGGGCATTCCATGGGGCAGATGAAGGCGGTTTCCTGCAGCAGGCAATTGCCGCACATGCGGCAGCCAAACAAAGCACCCTTGACTGTCCGTTCAACAGCTTCCAGGATCCGATGAGGCAGCGATGATTTTTGAAAAGGGAAATAGGCGGGCTGCCAGCGCCGCCCCGGGGTAAAACCAGGCATAGTAACCTCTTAACGAGAGCAGATACTCAATTCAGTCGTTCAACCATTATTTCAACAGCAATCTGTAAAGTGATGACCAATTTTACCCGGGAATGGAAAAACCTGTGACCCATCTGTGCTGCTGATTGGATATTGAAAGCCGCCGTTGCTTGTGGAACGGCGGCTTTGTGATGTATTGTGAAAGCTATGAAACGTCAGTCCAAGATGGTCACCAATGGCAGCAGATCTTTTTCCAGCTCCACCCGGTGATGTTTGGTGTACAGGCCCGGCATCCCGCCGGTATGCAGCAGGATCAGCTTTTCGCCTTTCTTAATCTTGCCCTCGGCAATCATGTCCAGCAGCCCGGCGAACATCTTGCCGGTATAACAGGGATCCAGAATGATCGCCTCGGCGCGCGCCATACGATAGATAGCCTCACGCACGGCCGGGTGCGGATTATTGTACGCACCGCGCGTGTACCCTTTTTCAATATGGAAATCCTCAGGGGTCACATCCACCGTAAAGCCGTATTCCTGTTTGGCCTTGTGGAACAGATCCATGACGCGTTGCTCCTTCTCCTCGGTGAAGGGGGAAATGGCAATGCCCAACAGTTTAAGCGGTGAATGTTCGTTGAGCAGACCGCAGAACAAGCCCATATAAGTACCGGTGCTGCCCACGCCCGTCACCACGGTGGCATCTTCAAGACCCATCTGTTTTGCCTGAGCGGTGATTTCTTCGGCGCAGTCGTAGTAACCCATCAACCCCACGGTGTTGGAGCCGCCCACCGGGATCTCGTACACCACCTCACCGGCCGCTTCGTAACGGGCTTTCACTGCCGCAATGGTTTCGGCTGATTGAAGCGCGGGATCTCGCCCATCATCATTCTTGAGCACCACTTCCGCGCCCATGATGGTGTCCAGCAGGATGTTCGCGCTCACTTCGCCGGGATAACAATCCATGCACACGATCACGCATTTCATCCCGTATTTGGCAGCCACGGCAGCCGTGAGACGCCCGTGATTGGTCTGCGCGCCGCCTACCGTCAACAACGTGGTAGCGCCTTGTTGCTGGGCTTCATAGAGCAGGTATTCCAGTTTGCGCAGCTTGTTCCCGCCCGCGCCATAGGGAGTCAGATCATCGCGTTTGATGTACAGTTCCACGCCCAGTTCTTTGGAAAGCGTGAGCAGATAATCTATCGGTGTGGGCTGGGGATGTAAAAACGATACCTTGCCGGGTTTCATCACCATGGTTGTGCTCCTCGATTAACGATAATTTGGGTTTGAATGGGGTAATTGTACTCTTCCCGCCGCGTTTCATCCATCCCATTTTTGAACTGGACTAAGGGGTGTAAGGGGGCAAATCCATGACCATATAACCGCCATCCTCAAGCTGCTTCACGGTAAAGCTGAACACTAAAGTGGGCGGCGTGCTGGTTTCATCAGCCCCGCAGCATGGACCCAGCTCGAACAGACTGCCATCTGCGTTGGCGAACTGTACGTTGTATGCAAATTCGCTCTCAGACACCGGATCTGCCGGTTCAATGCTCTTGACTTCCAGACACACAAAACCGTTGATAGTGCAGGCTGCTTCCAGCAGAGCCGGCTTATCATTCGGGTCGATATCCGGGTTATATCCCAGCAGCACTTCATAGGATCCGCCGTACAAACCGGCCGCCTCTTCATAACGACCGTTGTGTAAAGCGTCAAGGTAGCTGGCAAGTACCTCCTGAGCAGCCTGGTCTTGATCTGCCGCGGCTTCTGATGGCTGCGCAGTTTCCGGTTGAGCGGCGCATGCTGCCAGCAAAAAGATGAATCCAACGATTCCAATCCAACTCATTATTCGTTTCATAAAGGTTTATCCTGATTAGAAAAATGAAATAACCGGAACTCTGTCACCAGTTAGCAAAAATTTCTCGCCAATTTTACTCCCAACCTGGAATGCTGGAGGACATATAGGAAATGGATGATGCCTTTTAGTAAATTGAATCCCCACAGTGGATGTCAAACGGCATGATCAACAGTTTCTCGACCGCTTTATAATACTCCCTGAAAAACCAGGCGATCGCCTTACCGTAATTTTCCTTGTTGTCAAACTCCCAGTAAGAAAAATACTTCACACACTTGACAATTTTGGTCAGCTCACGCGGCGGATCTCCGCTCTCCACGCCATCAATGGTGTAAAACCGTTTGACATACTTGATATCCAGACAACCGGGCTGCCGTTTCTGTTCGTCCGCGATGGATGTGATCAGGGTTTCAAACTCAGCCAGTTTATCAGGCTTCACCTGAAACAATTTGACTTCAGAAAAACTGTCTTTCATTTCACGTCTCCTGAACTAAAATTCTTCTGAAAAACCATCCGTTGCCCTGGTTACTCTATCTGAAAACCCAGTACTTCTTCCAACTTTTCCTTGTTAATCATCCCCCAGCGCAGGACACGCGGTTTTTCACCCGTGCAGTCCACGACCGTGGAGGGGATATCCCCCGGTGTGGGTCCGCCATCCAGCAACAGGTCGATGCGCCCATCCAGTTGAGCCAGCACGGCCTGCGCGCTGGCCGTGTTGGGATGCCCGCTAAGGTTGGCGCTGGTCACCGCCATCGGTCCAACCAGAGTGATCAACCGTCGCAGCAGGTCGTGATCCGGCATACGCACCCCGATGGTGGGCGTGGACGAGAGCGCCGCCGGCAGCCCCTCGCGCATGGGCAGGATCAGTGTCAACGCGCCAGGCCACAGTTGATGGATCAGCCGGTCGGCGAATGGTGGGCGTTTCACGGTCAACAGGTCAAGCTGCTTCACCTGGCCAATCAACACCGGAATGGCCTTCAGATTGGATCGCTCTTTGATGTCATACAGCCGCTCTATCCCGCTTGCATCCTGTACCGGCACCCCGATGCCATACACCGTATCCGTAGGAAACGCGATCACACCGTCTGTCCGTAAAACGGTCTGTGCCGTTTCAAGCGACTGTTCATCGAAATGGATGGATTTCGTGATCATATGGTCTTCAACCCCAGGTTGATATCTTTAACAAGCGCGGCTTTTGCTGGTAATCCTGTAATACCTCGGCATGCTCAAAGAAATATTTCCTGCTGAGAGCCAGCGCGCTGTGTTCGTGGGTATCGTCGATCTCCAGCAAGGCTAAGCCGCCCGGTTTGAGCAGCCGTTTCACCTGCGGGAGCAGCCGCCCGATCAACGCCAGACCATCCGGGCCGCCGTCCAGCGCCAGCCGCGGTTCACGCCGCGCCACTGCCAGATCCGCCAGACGCTCACTGGGGATGTACGGTAAATTGGCGCAAATGAGATCAAAGCTGTGCGGAGCAAACGCCGAGAGCAGATCACCCTGTACCGCATGTACGTGGTCCTGTACTCCAAGTCGGGTAATATTTGTCTGCACGGTCTGTAAAGCCGCCCATGATACATCCACGGCGGTAATCGACGCGCCAGGCAGTTCCAGCGCCAGGGTGATGGCGATGCAGCCCGAACCTGTGCCCACGTCAGCGGCACGGATGCTCCGGTTTTCTCGGTTTGCAGCCCATGCCAGCGCTTCTTCAATCAGTTGTTCTGTTTCCGGGCGGGGGATGAGCACATCCGGCGTCACCGCAAACATACGGCCAAAAAATTCCCACTCACCCAGCACATACGGCAGCGCTTCCCCACGCATCAGACGGGCCAGCGCTTCCTCCAATAGAGAAAGTTGTTGTTCCGTGAGAGGCCTCTCCGGATGTGCCAATACCTGTGTCTTCGAAAGCTCGAGCCGCTTCGCAGTCATCAGCCGCACAGCATGAACTGCCTCCGCAAAGGGATATTCGTCGCGCTCGTCTGCGAGACACTCGTCTGCGAGCCACTGCTCCGCCAGCCGTCGGGCAGCCCCGGTCAACCAATCGCCCAGGCAGGTGGGAATATTCAAACTGCCCCTGCCTGGTTATCAATCACAGGCGCAGTAATATTAATCTGCTTCCATCGGATTTGGTGATTGCTCGGAAGCCACAGCGGGCTCATCCATCCACCTCTCTGTCAGTTCCGGTGCGGGAATGGATACGACTTACTCTTCTCCCAGCATCGCCAGCCGTTCTGATTCTTCACGCAGCGACAGTTCATCGATAAATTCGTCGATGTTGCCGTTCATCACACCGGTGATATTGAAGTTGGAGATATTCACACGGTGATCGGTCACGCGCGATTGCGGGAAGTTGTAGGTGCGGATCTTTTCGGAGCGTTCACCGCTGCCCACCTGTGAACGGCGTTCGGCTTCACGTTGGTCTGAAAGCTTTTGGGCTTCAATCTCGTACAGCCGGGCGCGTAAAATGCTCATGGCGCGCAGACGGTTCTGCAACTGTGAGCGTTCGTCCTGGCAGGAAACCACCATGCCGGTAGGGATGTGCGTGATACGCACGGCGGTCATGTTTTTCTGCACGTTCTGCCCGCCCGCGCCGGCTGACTTGTACACATCCATGCGGATATCGCCTTCCGGGATCTGGATGTCAACTTCCTGCACTTCCGCCAGCACCGCCACGGTGACGGTGGAGGTATGGATACGCCCCGATGACTCAGTGACCGGGATGCGCTGAACGCGATGCACGCCGCTCTCAAATTTGAGCCGTGAATACGCCCCGCGTCCCTTGACCATCAGGATCACCTCTTTATACCCGCCAATGCCAATCTCGCTGGCCGAAAGGATTTCAATATGCCAGCCCCGGTTTTCAGCATACAGGTTGTACATGCGGAATAGCTCGGCGGCAAACAACGCGGCTTCATCCCCGCCGGTGCCAGCCCGGATTTCCATGATCACGTTGCGTTCATCGCGCGGGTCGCGCGGGATGAGCAGTTTCTTGAGCGATTGTTCCAGTTCCTCAATATTCTGCTCGGCCTCCTGTAAATCCAGTTCGGCCAGCTCGCGTAATTCGGCATCGTCGCTTTCGAGCAGTTTTTGCGCTTCCTGGCGGCGGATCATATTCTGGCGGTATTTACGTCCCTCCACCACAATATCTTCCATCTCTGAACGCTCTCGCGCCAGTTCAGCGGCTTTTTGATAATCTTCACCAATCTGTTCGAGTTGTTTATTGATCTCGTCGTAATGTTCCAGGATATTTTCAACTTTTTCAAACATAAATATTGCTGTCCCTTGATTTCGCTTTTGTGGGTAAAATTATACCAGTGGGACTGATAATGTGAGAATGCTGTTCTTCAGGAACAGCCGCTGACCGATCTGCCTGCACAGATTGATCAGCCTCAAACAAGTTATATAGCATAAATAAGATATATATTATCCACTCCATTAGAATATGGTAAAATGATTCGAAACCATCAGTAGGACAGTATTTGAATCAACCATTACAGGGGCATCTATTTCGATTGGTACAAATACGAATTGCGAAAACAATTGGATTGGCCGTTACAGATTGACTTTATCACAGGAGAAGACTATGAATCCAATCGTCCTTTCAAGAATCCAGTTTGGCATGACCACCATATACCATTTTTTCTTTGTCCCGCTCACCATCGGGTTGGGGCTGTATGTGGCGCTGGTCGAAACGCTGTATGTGCGCACCGGCAACGATGAGTACAAAAAAGCCGCCAAATTCTGGGGGAAACTGTTCACCATCAATTTCGCCATGGGCGTGGTCACCGGTCTGGTGCAGGAGTTCCAATTTGGTATGAACTGGTCTGAATACTCCCGCTACGTAGGCGGAATTTTTGGGGTGCCGCTTGCCATGGAGACGATCCTGGCTTTCTTCCTGGAATCGGTGTTCATCGGCCTATGGCTGTTCAGTTGGGAACGCATCTCCAAAAAGCTCCACCTGGCCACCATCTGGATTGTAGCCGGTGCAGCGCTCTTATCAGCATTCTTCATCCTGCTTGCCAACCAGTTTATGCAGCATCCGGTGGGGTATGAAGAGGTGAACGGGCGTCTGATCATGACCGATTTCTGGGCCTTGCTCACCAATGTCAACTTCCCGCTCCAATTCCTGCACACGGTAACGGCCGGCATCGTCACCGGCAGTGTGTTTGTGTTTGCCATCTCAGCTTACCATTTATGGCGCAAGAACAATGTGCAGACCATGCGGAAGACGTTCAACATCTCCACCTGGGTGGGGCTGGTTTCGATCACCTTTTTGGGACTGATCGGTCATACACAGGCTTTAGCCATCATGGAAACCAACCCCATGAAGATGATTGCCGCCGAATCGCATTGGGAAACCACTGCCCCGGCTTCCATTTCCATCTTCACCATCGCCGATCAGAAGAATGGCACCAATATTTTCGATTTCCGTATTCCGTACGGGCTCAGCTTCCTGATCAACCTCAACTTTACTTCGGAAGTGATCGGCATCAATGACCTGCAAAAACAGTATGAAGAGCGTTTCGGCCCTGGGGATTATATCCCCCCCATCAACGTCACCAACTATGCTTTTCGTGTGATGGTGTTCCTGGGGATTTTTGTTGGGATGGTGTTCCTGTACAGCGCGTACATGATCATCCGCAAAAAACCGGTCGAAAAAATGATCCTGTTCCGCTGGTTCCCGCTTATTGTGGTGATCCCTTACCTGACCAATGCCTCCGGATGGATTCTGACCGAGATGGGACGCCAACCCTGGGTCGTTTTTGGCCTGCTTCGTACCGTGGACGGTGTATCCAACCAAACTGTACCCTCACTGCTCATTTCGTTGATCGGATTTGCTGTGGTGTACGGAGCATTGCTGGTGGTGGATGTGACACTGCTGACTCGTTTTGCCAAACTGGGCCCACAGGATGAAAAACCTGGTAACCTGGTGGCTGTTGCTGAAATGGAGGATGGCTATGGAGCTTAATACAGTCTGGTTCTTCATCATCGCCTTTTTATTCACCGGTTTCTTCATTTTGGAAGGTTTTGACTTTGGCGTAGGCATGCAGCTGCCGTTTTTGGGCAAAACCGATCTCAAACGGCGCATCATCATCAACACCATCGGCCCACACTGGGATGGCAATGAAGTCTGGCTGATCACCGCCGGCGGATCCATCTTTGCGGCCTTCCCCGAATGGTATGCCACCCTCTTCAGCGGGTTTTACCTGCCCCTGTTCTTCATCCTGATTGCGCTCATTCTACGAGGCGTGTCTTTTGATTTCCGCAACAAGAGCGAAAATCCCAACTGGCGCACCTTCTGGGATTGGATGATCTTTACCGGCAGTATCCTTCCGGCGCTCTTAATGGGTGTGGCATTCTCCAATTTCGTGCGCGGTGTTCCACTGAATGAAAGCCTGCATTACGTGGGCGGGTTCTGGAACCTGCTCAACGGGTATGCGATTCTGGGCGGTGTAACCGTGCTGCTCATGTTCCTCATGCACGGGGCCGCCTTTTTATCCATCAAAATCTCCGGTGAACTGGAAGAAGAAGCCCGAAAAGTGGTGAACAAGGTTTGGCTGCCTCTGCTGGTAGCGTTGGGTGGATTTGTGATTGCCTCCTACTCCGCCACCGATATCATGGATAAACCACTCAATCTTATTCTGGCGATTGTATTAATGGCGGTGACGGTTGCCATTGGCTGGATGACCCGCCTGCGCAAGATGAGCTGGGTGTTTATCCTCACCACCGTGGCGATCCTGCTGTTTTCCGCCTTCATCTTCTCAGGACTTTTCCCGCGGGTGCTGGTTTCCAGCACGAACCCGGCCTGGAGCCTCACCATCCACAATGCCGCTGCCGATGTGTACTCGCTGCGCATCATGACCATCGTGGCGGGCATCTTCATGCCGTTGGTATTACTGTATGAAGGCTGGACCTTCTGGGTGTTCCGTAAACGCATCTCAGAAAAGGTCTCTCAGGAAAAACTGGTTTATTAGCTGACTGCCGCTATTCCATCACCGTCGAATGACGGCATTATGAAAAATCAAAAACGCCTTTTACGGAATTACAGCGTAAAAGGCGTTTTGTATCAGAAAATCAGGTAAGGCCAATCCGGTGTATGAAAATTCGACTTTCCAAATTCTGTCGGATCAGTCAGATTAATATGATATACCCCTATTGAATTATGGCGCTAATAAGCGCATAATTAAGTAGTTCGAATTCCAAACAAGATGCCAATCAAATATCGGAGGATACCATGAAGCGCAACCTGCAGTATGTGCTGCTAACTATGGCCCTGCTATTCACCATAGTGATTACGTCCTGTCAGCCGACAGCCGAAGCCACCGAAGTTCAAAGTGAAGCTCCAGCCGCGGTTGAAGAGACTGTCGCAGCAGAGACGGTCTTTGAACCTATGAAGGTTGAGGCCGAAAATTGTGATTACGGAGGAGAACTAAAATCCATTGAAGCGGTGGATCAGTACACGGTCAAATTCACGCTGTGTTATCCTGATCCCGCTCTACCAGGCAAGATGAGCCTGTTCGGCATCGCTGATTCTGCTGATCTGGATGCCACCGGCGGCGACAGTGTGAAACTAAGCGAACACCCCAACGGCACCGGCGCCTACATGTTCAAAGAATATGTTAAGGGCGACCACATCACGCTGGAAAGAAACCCGAATTATTGGGGTGAAAAGGCCAAAGATCAGACCCTGATCATCCGCTGGTCCGATCAATCAGCTCAACGTCTGCTGGAACTGCAATCAGGCACTGTGGACGGGATTGACAACCTCTCCCCTGAAGATATTGCCTCGGTCAGCAATAATCCGGATATTCAGATTGTTGAACGAACCGCTTTCAATATCATGTATCTGGGCATGAACAGCTCCATCCCGCCGTTTGACAATGTACTGGTCCGCCGCGCCATCGGTATGGCAATCGACAAACAGCGCATCGTCGATAACTACTATCCGGCTGGCTCATCGATTGCCGAACAGTTCACGCCCACTCTGGTCTACCCCGGCCATTCCGCGGATCTCAAATGGTACGACTATGATGTAGAAGCCGCCAAAGCCTTACTGGCTGAAGCAGGTTTCCCGAACGGTTTTGAAACCACCATTTCCTTCCGCAATGTGGTTCGCCCTTATCTGCCGTTGGCCGATAAAGTGACCCAGGAAATCCAGGCCCAACTGGCTGAAATTGGGATTACAGCAAAGATCAACCAGATGGAATCGACAGCCTTCCTGGATGCAGTGAATGTGGGTGAGGTTCCCCTGTTCCTGCTTGGATGGACCGGTGACTTCACAGACGCCACCAACTGGTTCGATGTCCACTTTGATCCCAGCCAGGAAGATTTTGGCCCCTTGAATACAGAGATGATGGATCTCATGCGTCAGGCCGGCAAAATCGCCGATCCTGAACAACGGCAGGCGATTTACGATCAGGTCAACCAGCTTTTGAAAGATGATGTTCCGGTTGTACCGGTGGCTCATGGCGGTTCCGCGATGGGATTTAAATCCAATGTTGTCGGAGCGTATGCCAGCCCGTTTGGCATGTCGAGATTCTACCGAATGGGGAATGGCGGAGATCAGTTTGTCTTTATGCAGAACGCAGAACCCGGCGCCATATTTGCCTGGGATGAAACCGACGGCGAATCACTGGGTATCTGGGGCCAGATGTTCAACAACCTGACCGAAGCCACCCTGGAAGGTATTCAGCCTGACCTGGCAACCAGTTGGGATGTGAACGCCGATGCGACGGAATACGTGTTCCATTTGCGTGAAGGTGTGAAATTCCATAATGGGGCAGATTTCGAGGCCAACGACGTGGTGGCGTTCTACAGCGCCATGTGGGATGCGGCCAA
>CAZHMZ010000030.1:0-855 GCA_964532655.1 uncultured Anaerolineaceae bacterium | reverse complement strand
CCAACCCCAACCATGTTGGACGAACCGGGGCATTTGAATACTTCATCACGGCCTTTGCCCAGTTCTTACACGCAGAGTAATTTCAAGACAGATCGATATCAGGCTTAAGAGTGTGCCGGTTTCCCGGCACACTCCTATCTATTGAAAAGGATGACCCAGTCCAATGTTACAGTTTATTACCCGGAGATTACTGCTTTTGCTGCCTGTTCTGCTGGGGATGCTGCTGGTCACATTTCTGATCGTTCGGTTGATCCCCGGCGATCCGTGCGTGGCCATGCTGGGCGAGCGGGCGACCCCGGAAAAATGCGAACAGTTCAAAGAACGTTTTGGCCTGAACGATAATCTGTTCGTCCAGTTTTTCCGTTACGTATTCAATATTGGTAAAGGCGACTTCGGCACCTCCATCCGTTTTGGACGACCGGTGATCGATATTGTTGCGGAGCGCCTGCCGATGACCATCGAGTTGACGATAGGCGCCATGCTGTTTGCCACGGTGGTGGGCATCACATTGGGAGTAGTGGCAGCATTAAAGCATAATTCGTTCGCGGATGTGATCACCATGCTGATCGCCAACACCGGTGTGTCGATGCCGGTATTCTGGTTGGGGATGATGCTGGCGTATTTTTTCGCCCTGATGATGAAAGATACCCCTTTCTTCATTCCCCCCTCAGGCAGGCTTTCTTCAGGAATCAGCGTAGAGTCGCTGTTTGAGGTATGGGGTCTTCAGGACTTAACCGGATTTCCCAGGTTCTTCATATCGCTGCTATCCAACAGCGTTCTCTTCAATTCCATTGTGACCGGTCACTGGAAAACCGTGCTGGACGCCATCTGGCATCTGCTGCTACCTTCCTTTGC
>CAZHMZ010000029.1:21496-30805 GCA_964532655.1 uncultured Anaerolineaceae bacterium | reverse complement strand
ATGAGAGAAGCTGTAAAGGCAGAACGCTCAACAGAGCGTTGATTTCTACTGAAGCGGACGGGATCTCGATCACAGCGCTGGAATTGGTGATCAGGCGGTTGTCCGGTTCGCCGATTGCGATGGCATACGCGCCGCGGCAGGTAACCTCATTCAGGCCGCTCACAATCAAAGGCACATCGTCTTTCCCGGCTGCAAACAAAATGGGATAGCCATCACTTACAGCGGATAGCGGCCCGTGTTTGAACTCGGTAGAAAGCATGCCCTCGCAATGGGCGTAGGTGATTTCCTTCAGCTTCAACGCGCCTTCCAGGGCAATGGGGTAAGTCAGGCCATAACCCAGGCAGTACAGATCAGGCCAGCGAGCCAGCATGGGCACCAGCGCATCCAGTTGAGGCATCACCTGCTCAATGGTGGCCTCCATCAATTCTGGCAGATCGTTGAGCGGGGCGGTATCCCTCCCGGATATGCGATAGGCCAGATACAGGAAGGTAATAACCTGGTTGGTAAAGGTCTTGGTAGCCGGTACGCTGATCTCATAACCGCAGGTGAGCGGTAAGTGATAACGACTCAACCGTGTGAGCGTGGACCCGACCACATTGGCTGATCCAAAAATGTTCACCTTGCGGGCCTGGGCAGTCTCAATCGCGTTCAACACATCCTTGGTCTCACCGCTCTGGCTGACAAAAAACGCGGCATCCCTCTCCGAAAGCGAGTTGCCATACTGCGCGGTGAACTGTGGAGCCAGAACGGCCGTGGTGGGCACTCCGGCGATTTTGTTGAAATACACAGACCCAATCAAACAGGCATGGTAGCTGGTGCCGCATCCGACGAAATAGATGTCGCGGGCTTTTGAAAATGCTTCCAGGATGGCATTCACATCGTCCGATTTCTCCAGCCTGTGCAGCAGCTCACGCGCCACCACTCCCTGCTCATGGATTTCCTTGAGCATAAAGTGCGGATACCCGCCCTTTTGTGCGGCTTCCATGGTCTCGGTGATCATTTCCGGCTCGCGTTCGATCAAGCTGCCGTCTTTCACGCTGCGCATTTCCACCCGGTCGTGCCAGAAGGTGACAATCTCGCCATCGTACACCCGCATGATTTTGCGGGTGAGTGGCAAAATGGAAGGCAAATCCGAGGAAACACACACGGCATCTTCGGCGATACCCACCACCATCCCGGAGCCTTTTTTGAGCGCGTGCATGCAGTCTTCATCAATGCGCGAGATCACAAATGCATAATCGCCTTGCAGGTCTTCGTACGCTTTACAAATGGCAGTGATGGTATCAAAACCGCGATCCACGTAACGTTCCACCGCGTGTACGCAGCTCTCGCCGTCATTGGTGGAGCGCACGGTCATGCCTTCTGCCATAAACTGCTCACGCAGTTCTACATTGTTGACTACATTCCCGTTATGCGCCCCCACCATGTCGCCATCCGAATCCAGGTGCGGCTGGGCATTTACCATGGAGGGCGCGCCAAAGGTGGCCCAACGCAGTTGCATAATACCCCGCCGGCCGACCATCTCCTCAAAATTCAGCCGTCCAGCCACCTCATCCACCTTACCGGCATCTTTGCGAAGATCGATGGTTCCATCGTCACGTATGGAGGCGCACCCGACTGAATCGTACCCGCGATACGAGAGTCTCCGCCCGGCATCGGTCAACACCGGACCCAGAATGGTCTCACGCTTTTTGACAATACCAAAAATACCGCACATGATTCGTCTCCTGAATGAATAAAGCGGATGGAGGGGGACAGAACTATTGTACCAAAATGTCGTCAACTTGTTCTATCCCTGACCGGTGTAAATCCCCCGGGCTGGTAAAAGCTGGTCATGCTTAACGAAAAACACCCCTCCTGCCCAGGGGTGTTTTTTCGAGAAAAAGGAGAAAACGATGATGAATGATCTATGACGTGATTATCGGATTCGCGGATTAAGAAATGATTAAAGTGATATGAGGATATAATTAGAGAAGAATAGTCTGAATATTAATGAGGGGAGACAGCAGATTAATGTTCCGATCTTTTTTCATTTTTCTATCCAAGCTGCCCTGGGCGCAGCGCCTGATCACCCGTTGGAAGTTCTCCTGGAAATTCGCCTCACGCTTTATCGCCGGTGAGGATCGCAGCAGCGCCATTGAGGCGGTACGGGCGTTGAATAACGAAGGGCTCAATGCCACACTGGATTACCTGGGTGAGAATGTGACCCGTCTTCAGGACGCGGAAGCTTCGGTGGTGGAGATTCTGGCGCTTTTGCGGGATATCCGGCAGGCACAGGTACGCGCCAATGTCTCCATCAAGCTCAGCCATCTTGGTTTGACACTGGATGCAGATGTGTGTCGTCAAAATGTGATCCGCCTGCTGGATGCCGCCCGTGAGAACGGTAACTTTATCCGTATTGATATGGAAGACAGCAGCCTGACCCAGGCGACGATTGATTTTTATACCGGCCTGCGGGAGCTGGGGGTTGAGAACACCGGTCTGGTGATCCAGGCATACCTGTTCCGCTCGCAGGCCGATCTGAAAAAACTGGAGCCGTTGCATCCGCGTATCCGTCTGGTGAAAGGCGCGTATAAAGAACCTTCTGATATCGCGTTTGCTGAAAAGCGAAAGGTGGATGAGAACTTTGATGCGCTGGTGAGATGGCTGATGAACTCATCACAACAATCCGGCGCAAACCCAGTCTCATCAGACGGACTGATTCCCCCTTATACCGCGATCGCCACGCATGACCTGGTACGTATTCAAAACGCGCTGGCCGCGGCCAATCAACTGGGGCTCCCACCGGGTGCGTATGAATTTCAGATGTTGTACGGCATCCCGCGGGATGTACAGACGGACCTGGCCGCCAGGGGGCATGCCGTGCGTGTTTATGTGCCGTATGGAACTCACTGGTATCCCTACTTTATGCGCCGCCTGGCGGAAAGACCGGCCAATTTATGGTTCTTCCTGGGCAGCTTTTTCAGGAAATAGTCACACTCTCATGATGATTTAATCTTCGCCGGACGAAAATTTAACATGCGGTGCTATCATGTTTGCGAACACGCTCCCGATCATCACTCATCGGGAGAGGAGAGAATCAGAGGGATTGGTTTGAGGGGGTGGGATGAAACATTCAGGGGTTTATGACGTGGCAGTGATTGGCGGTGGAATTGTGGGCATGGCGACCGCCATGCAGCTATCGCGGCAGGCCAATTTGTCCATTATTGTGCTTGAGGCGGAGGACCGGCTGGCAGGGCATCAAACCGGGAATAATTCCGGCGTGATTCATTCAGGTTTGTATTACAAACCCGGTTCACTGAAAGCCCGTAACTGTATTGAAGGCAGCCAGGCCCTGTACCACTTTTGTGAAGAGAATGACATATCACACGACCGATGCGGGAAAGTGGTGGTAGCCACCCAGGAACGCGAACTCCCGGCGTTGAAAATGCTGGAAGAACGCGGCCGGGCCAACGGATTATCCGGCTTACGTCGTCTGACTGCCAGTGAAATTCGAGAATACGAACCGCATGCCGCCGGCCTGGCAGGGTTGCATGTACCCCAAACCGGGATTGTCGATTATGTGCAGGTCACAAATGCCTATGCCCGTCATTTGCAGCAAAACGGCGGTGAAATCCTTACCGGCGCGCGCATGACCGGCTGGCATCGCGATGCCTGGGAGCAGGTAGTTGAAACCACAGCCGGGCCTGTCCGAGCGCATGTCCTCATCAATTGCGCCGGCCTGCAATCTGACCGGGTGGCTCGCATGTGCGGGTTCAATCCCGGTCTGCAAATTGTGCCCTTCCGGGGGGAATATTACGAAATCACCCCTGAGAAGCATCATTTGGTGAACAATCTGCTCTACCCCGTTCCGGATACCCGCTTCCCATTTTTGGGCGTGCATTTCACCCGCCGCATTCACGGCGGCATCGAAGCCGGCCCCAACGCGGTTCCGGCCCTCAAACGGGAGGGCTACAGTTGGGGAGCCATTTCAGCGCGTGATACCGCCCAACTGGTCTTCAGCCCGGGCTTCTGGCGCATGGGGCTGAAATTCTGGAAAATGGGGTTAGGGGAGATCTACCGTTCGTTATCCAAAAAAGCTTTCGTTAAAGCCCTCCAGCAGCTTCTGCCCGAACTCCAGGCAGACGATGTATTTCGCTCGGGCGCGGGGGTACGCGCTCAGGCGCTTGAACCAAATGGGACACTGGTGGATGACTTCCGCATTCTGGAAGGCCCGGGCATGGTGCATGTGTTGAATGCGCCATCCCCTGCCGCCACGGCATCGCTGAGTATTGGCAGCACGGTTTCTGCCATGGCGCTCAAACAACTGGATAAAGCAGTAAGAACTTCTTTTCAGATTCCGTCAAAAAGCAAACAAACCGCAGGATAACAGGTAGTGGGATATGAATTACACAGAAAAAATCAACAAAACACCCTCCAGTCTTGATGGAGAATCAACCATCCAAAGTCAGACGGTCGAACCGGTACAGGAACAGACCAAAGCGCTTCCCAAACGCTATCATCCGTTATTAGTAGCCATCCACTGGACGGTGGTGATTCTGGTGGGGTTGAACCTTTTCATCGGCATCATTCTGTTTCCAAATGTGTCCAGCCGGACGCTGACCGGTTTTCATATGGCAATCGGCATTGCTGCGCTGGTCATCATGACCGCGCGTATTTTTGTCCGCATCTTTACCCCCCGTCCGGCGCGAGCCAGTACCGGCAACAAATGGCTGGATCTGGCCGGAGAACTTACGCATTACGCGTTGTACGCGCTGGTGATCATATTAACCGTTTTTGGCATCCTTTTTGCCAGCGAAACCGGCGTGCTGCAATCCATTTTGCTGAAAATGCAGCCGGCATCCGGCGGGATTCTAGGCCGGATGGATCTGTTTGGCATCCCGCTGATGACGTATCACAAATGGGCAGCCTACGCTCTGGCGGCTCTGTTGAGCCTGCATATTGGCGCCGCGCTGTTTCACCAATTTATCCTCAAAGACCGTTTGCTTTCCAGAATGTGGTTTCGCAAAAAAGCACAGCATGACGGATAAGATTCCGCCATGCTGTGCGTGAATCAAGGCTGGTTATATCGGCAGTTGCTTTACAATCTGGATCGGCAGCGGCAGCAGATATTCGACCATTTTCTGGTTCACCACCAAACCCGACCAGTATCGGTGAGCATTCTCCAAAAACTGAACCAGCGAGGTGCCGTCATCCAACAGTGACATATCGCCCCTGTACCATTGGTCACTTTCCACCAGCCACATGGCAGGCAGAACGTTTCGTGAACTGAATTTCAGGTTGAAAAACACCATCTGATCCCGTTTTTCAAACCCGAAATACGATTGGAAACGTGAGGGCAGATGAGGATAAGATTGCAGCCGGACACTCTCAAACACCTGCTCAATCATGAATCCCCGCCGTAAATGTTCTGCGATCAGTCCTCTTTCCAGCACCTCATCCGCATTTTTGAGCTTGCGCAAAGTGTCATAGTTTTCGGACAGGCTGGCGGGAAAACGCGCAAACAGGTAACGCATGCCATGCAGAGATAATCCATCCGGGTACAGCTCCCGAAGTTGGGCAATCCGCTCGGGCGGGATGGGTTCATCCAGTGTGCTGCCGCGCAGATGTGCAAAGGCAGCCCGTACCCCCTCCTGAGATATTTCCCACAGACCCCGGTTGGTCATCCCTTCCAGTGTATTCGTTCGATCCAATGTAAAAAAGTGCATAGAGTCCCCCTCTATGAAACATGTAAATAAATGGCTTCTCATCCCACAAGGCTCGTGGCTTTTCCTGCTTTCAAACCGAGCCATTTATTCCATTGTACCGTCCGGAGAAAATTTTTCAAGATATTTTCAATGCGTCAGGTGCGCCAGGTGCTGCCTGGCTCCTGAATTTCCACACACAGTCAAATCATCCTGATGGGAAGCAAAGGATACAAAAGACGGATTCGGATACAATGAATTGATTCATTCTGATTGAGGATATTCATGACGACCATTTTGTTTGTGGAAGATGATCAAACCATCGCGATGGGGGTGAAATATTCTCTCACCCGCGAGGGGTTTGAGGTGGATCTGGCGCATCGGCTGGATGAGGCGAGACCATTACTCAAAAACCAACGGTTTGACCTGGTACTGCTCGATCTGGGGTTGCCGGATGGTTCCGGTTACACCCTTTGCAAAGAAATCCGCTCGGCGGGGGATACCCCTATCATCATCCTGTCCGCCAGGGATGAGGAGGTGAATGTGGTCATGGGGCTCGATCTGGGCGCGGATGATTATGTTACCAAGCCGTTTCGTCTGGGCGAACTGATCTCCCGTATCCATGCCGTGCTGCGGCGCAGAGCCCCTGAAACCGGTGAGAACCGCACTTTGGAATGGGGCGGGTTAAAGATCATTGCCGGTCAGGCCAGGGTCTATAAAAATGACCGGGAAGTCATCCTGACCGCCATGGAATACCGCCTGCTCCTGGCGCTGCTCACACATCCGGGGCAGGTGCTCACGCGCAATCAACTCTTCAGCGATATCTGGGATGTCAACGAGGACTTTGTGAATGGCAATACGCTCACGGTGTATATCAAGCGCCTGCGTGAAAAACTGGAGGACGACCCAAAGAACCCAGTGTTGATCATAACCGTGCGTGGTTTGGGTTACAGGGTAGGTGAGTAAGATGCAAACCTTTATCAATGCCTGGGAACGGCGTTCGATCATTCTTTTGCTGTCCGTCACGCTGGCTGGGCTGGTGCTGGCTTTGAGCCTGAGTTTGCTGTCGGTTCAGTATGCCAACCAGAAAGTGCAGGAGATCTACGCCTCAGCCGTGGCGGTTGTTACACAAAAATATCCTGAAGCCGAAGTAGAGATGGTCAGCGACATTCGCTCAATCAACCCGCAAAACGTCGCTCTCGGAACCGAGATTTTGCGCAGGTATGGCCTGGATGATATGGGCATCACCGATAACGCGGCGGCGCGAGCGCTATCCAGCCGGATCATCCCATTCAGCATTCTGTTTACCGTTTTGCTTGCAGGGGCTTTCACAGCCCTGCTGATGCAAGACAGGCGTCAGGTGCGGGCGCAGTTGAACTCCCTTTCAGGTTATTTACAGCAGCTTGAGGCGGGTAATTACGCGCTGGATATACGCGATAACGGTGAGAGCCGGTTCAGCCATTTGAAGAACGACCTGTACAAAATCACGGTACGCCTGCGGGAGCAGGCTGAACAACTCCGGCTCGAAAAGCTGACCCTCTCGGATGCCATCGCCGATATCTCACACCAGATCAAAACCCCGTTGACCTCACTGTTTGTTCTGGTGGATGTGCTGGCCGAGTATCCGCCCGAAGACGAACAACGCGAGTTTATCGCCCGAATGCGTTCTCAACTGGGGCGTATTCAGTGGCTGATCTCTCCCCTGCTGAAGCTTTCGCGTCTGGAGGCGGGTACCGCCAACCTGAAACGCGAACCGGTAAATATCAGCCGATTGGTGACCCGCGCACTGGAGCCTTTGCAAATCCCGTTAGAATTGAAAGACCAGCATATTCGTGTGGAGGGTGACTCGCAGGCTGGCTTTCAGGGTGATCTGCAATGGAGCGCTGAGGCGCTGACCAATGTGATCAAAAACTGTATCGAGCATACCCCGGATGGCGGTCAGATTGAGATCAGCTATGCTGAAAACGCGCTGTATTCCGAGATCACCATATCGGATAATGGTGAAGGGATTGCCGATGAAGATCTGCCGCGCATCTTCACCCGCTTTTTCAAAGGGAAAAATGCCGGTGAAAACAGTGTGGGGATCGGTCTGGCGCTCGCCAAATCCATCTTCCTGGAACAGGGCGGTGATATCACCGTCATAAGCCGGCCAGGCGAGGGTACTCGCTTCTCGATCAAGGTCTTTCGAGAGGTGGTCTAGCGAAAACCATCCTGGTTTTTCAGATCGACCATCATTTTTCTGGCAGACCGAAACCGGTGATCAATAGCCCAAATATTTTACTTTCCGGGTGTGTGCTAGCTTAGAGATTCCCACGCCGGATAACTCCGGTTAAGTTTTTTGAATGTGAATAAACTGTCACCTTATAATTCACCGAAATGTCACCCGGGAGCGGTATCTTTACCCTATGCCTTTTGTGTGAGTGGATCAGGCAGATAACCGGTTCTGTATACCAGACAACAGGCAGCAGTTCATTACAAAATACACGGAGAGCGTCTTTATGGAAATATTGAAGGTAGAAAACCTGTCAAAAACTTACGGCCGGGGTGACACCCAGGTTTGTGCACTGAATAACGTCAGCTTTTCGGTAGAAAAGGGCGAATTTGTGGCTGTGGTGGGGTCATCCGGATCGGGGAAATCCACCTTGCTGCACATCCTCGGAGGTGTGGATACACCCTCTGAGGGAAAGGTGTTGATCGATAACACCGATATCTTCGCACTGGATCCAACCCGTTTGGCCATTTTTCGCCGTCGGCAGGTGGGACTGATTTACCAGTTTTACAATCTCATCCCTATTCTGAATGTGGAGGAAAACATCACCCTGCCGCTGCTTCTGGATGGCCAGAAAATCGACCCTGTCCGTCTGACAGAGATCATGGATACCCTGGCTCTGACGGACCGGGTTGGCCATCTGCCCAACCAGCTATCCGGCGGGCAGCAGCAGCGCGTCTCCATCGGACGGGCGTTGATCAACCACCCTGCCTTGATCCTGGCAGATGAGCCAACCGGCAATCTGGATAGTCACAATTCCAAAGAGATCCTCAACCTCTTGAAGCTCTCCAATAAGCGTTACCACCAGACGCTCATCGTAGTCACGCATGACCGTGAAATTGCCCTGCAGGCTGACCGGATCATCTCGTTTGCCGATGGGCGTATCACCCGTGATGAGGTCAACCACTCATGAGTATCCTGGCTCGATATGCACTCAAATACCTCTGGCTGAATAAACGTCGCACCATCGTCACCATTCTGGGTGTGATCCTTTCAGCCGCGTTGATTTGCGGAGTGCTTCTGCTGGGGCTCAGTTTCCAACAGATGATGATCCGCAGCGCAGTGAAATACACGGGGAACTTCCATGTGATGTTCCAGAATGTCCCGGTGGATCAGGCCGGGTATATTGCCCATCACCAGAGCGTAAAAACATCCATGGTGTCCGCGTGGCTCACCGGCAAACCTGAAGAGCTTGATGACCCGGCCAAACCGTACCTGTTTATTCGCGCGTACGATCCCCAGGCGATGATTGACCTGCCCACCAATCTGATCTCCGGCAGGCTGCCCCAGGTGGAAAACGAAATCGCCATTTCAGAAACCCTCGCCCTGCACACCGGTGATCAATTTACACCAGGT
>CAZHMZ010000029.1:0-21486 GCA_964532655.1 uncultured Anaerolineaceae bacterium | reverse complement strand
GTCAACAGATGGATGTTCAACTGGGGAAACGGTTTCTGGATAACGAGGCCATCGCTCTTGCTTACAATATCCTGGAGGATGGCGAAGAATTTATGGCGGATCGGCAGGTGACCTACACTGTGGTGGGAATCCTGGCGCCCACATTTGACGAACAAATTTATGATTACCCCGGATACAGCGCCATCACCTGGATGGCCCCGGGCAGCGACCCCGGTACCGGTGTGGTGGATCTCGGTGTGCGCATGCGGAACCCTTATAAAATCTACCAGAACGTTAACACAATCATCCAGGATGCCGGGTTGAACATCATGGATATGTACAACCCGACAGACGGCGCTGTCATCGTCAACTATAACGACGGTTTGCTGCAGTGGATGGGGATCAACGACAACCGGCAGTACCCGATCTTCTTCGTCACCGTTCTGGGTTTCCTGATCGGGCTGGTGATGGTGGGTTCCGGTATGGTGATCTACAATTCGTTCACTATTTCCATTAACGAGCGCAAAAAACAATTTGGGATGTTCGCCAGCACAGGGGCCACCCCGCGCCAGATCCATCAGGCTGTCATGTTTGAGGCGCTTGTTATCGGTCTGGCTGGCATCCCCCTGGGCATCGCGGGGGGGATAGCCGGCGTGGGCATCACCCTGGCATACGCCGAAAATATCATCAAGCAGTTGATCTCAAGCGGTGACGGCATGATTCTGATTGTATCCCCGTGGGTGATTTTACTGACGGTTCTGTTCACCGGCGCGACCATCCTGCTATCGGCGTGGATACCGGCGCGGCGCGCTTCAAAAGTCTCCCCCATTGATGCCATCCGTCTGAGCGATGATTTACAGAACCGGCCGGCCTCCCGCCTGTCCGGTAGCCGGGTGATCCGCGGGTTGCTGGGGTTTGAAGGATCCCTGGCGCTCAAATCGGTACAGCGGGATCGCAGGCGCTTCCGCATCACAGTGGGGTCGTTGATGATCAGCATCATCCTGTTTGTAACCTTCAGCGCCTTAAAAGATTATTCAGCCACAACCGCGCACCTGAACAACCAGGCAGACAACTACGATCTGCATCTGGTGTTGAACGGCGATCTGGAAGCCAATCAGCGCTTTATCGATGAAACCATCCGGCTGCCGCAGGTGGATGCGTACAGCCTCAAACGCTGTCTGTGGGGGCAAAGTGATATCACCAAAGATCAACTCACAAATGAGGCGGCATCTGCCTTTTCGGAAATCGGGTGGCAAAATACGATTGACGGAGAACCAGAATTTTCACTGGTGGTCTGCTCGTATGGGCAGCAGGAGTTTGACCGATACGCGATGTCGCTGGGGCTTGACACGCAGGCTTATCGGGATACCGAAAACCCCACAGCCATCCTGATTAACCGCAACCAGGTTCGCCAGAATAAGCTCTACGAGTTTGACCTCATTCGGATCCAGCCTGGGGATACGCTGAACTATTCCTCATACCGGATGACCGATGAGGAAGGCAATACGCTGGAAGAACCGTACACGGTGCCGCTCCTGATCGGTGCAGTGGAGGAGGAGGTCCCCATGGGATCCTACAATCCCATCCAGGGGCTCATTTTTGTGGTCAGCGACCCCGTTTTTGCCGAAATTGCGACCCGGGTGGGCGATAACCTGGACAATATCGGCCCCGGCGAGCTGTATTTCAAAACCAGCGATATCCTTGCGCTGACAGATGTCGTGAAGCAGAGCTACACGGCTGTCACCGGTGAAAATCTATTCTATATCTCGCAGTATGAGCAAAACCAGCGCGAGCAAATGACCGAGATCATGGTGAACCTGTTTTTCTACGGTTTTCTCACCCTCATCACCCTGGTGGGCGTCACCAACATCGTCAACACCATCGATACCAATCTGCACCTGCGAAAACGCGAGTTTGCCATGCTCAAATCGGTTGGGCTTACCCCCGGCGGGTTCCGAAAGATCCTGTACTACGAAAGCCTGTTTTACGGCATCACCGCGCTTTTGTTTGGGCTGCCGGTTTCTCTCCTTCTCAGCGCCCTGCTCTACACGCGCTTTACCGGCATCAGCAGCTTTGCCTTTTCTCTGCCCTGGATGCCGATGCTCCTGTGCTCCGTCGCGGTCCTGCTGCTGGTGTTCATTACCATGCTGGCTTCGGGCAGGCGAGTGGATGAGGCGACCATCATCGACACCATTAAAGAGGAGAATCTGTAATACTGATTAGACTTGAAGGTCTATCGTGAGATCATAAACGGGTTTGGCTGCTTGCAGAGGCCAGATCCGTTTTCATTTCTTTCCAACAAGATCAAAACAACAATCAAAGACGAAACACTCTTTAAATGAGCAGTCCTCAAAGAGACCTTTTCAGGTGCTTTGAGGACCACTTTTGCCTGTTGTCGGGGCGGGCGGATTTGAACCGCCGACCTCACGGACCCGAACCGTGCACTCTATCCGGGCTGAGCCACGCCCCGTGGCCCGAAAATTATACCACACCCCCTTTCTGTAAAGGCTTTTTTCAGGGATTTATGGTACGATTTTTCAAGGAATTAAATCATTGAGGGGGAAACCATATTGGAAAAATTGATCCTTACAACCGACCAGGCTCGCATCCTTCGCCTGATAACCCACCGTCTGTTGGACCCGGAAGATTCCTCCCCGCGGGCGCTGCTGGATCACCTGGTGGCGGTTCAGGCGCAGGAGATCGCGGCTGGTCGTCTGCAAATGCGATTACGCAACCCTAACCTGACCCTCGAGCAGATTGATCATGCCCGCCGGGTGGATCGCTCGATTGTGTGGGGATCTTTCTTCCGCGGTACGCTTCATCTGGTGCCCGCAGAGGATGCCCTGTGGATCATTCCTCTGCTCAAGCCGTCACATCTGGCCCGCGATATAGCGCGCCTCCGTCAGTTGGGTTGGGATGAAAGCAATATCCCCCGCGGTGTGGATACTCTGCTGGAGGCCATGAAAACTCGCGGACAGCTCACCTATGCGCAGATCCGCGAAACATTGGCAGATCATAGTCTGCCCCACCGTGACCAGGCGCATGTTCACCTGTTGTATTACATGTCCTATCACGGGCTGGTATGCCGCGGTGATGATGATGGCCGGCAGCTCACCTACACCCTGCTGGAAGACCACATCGGCCCCGTGCAGCACCTCCCCAAAGAGGAAGCCCTTGCCCGCCTGGCACGCCGCTATCTGACCGCCTATGCTCCAGCGACCCTCAAAGATTTCATGACCTGGTCAGGACTCCCGGCTTTGGATGTGCGCGCCGGTTGGAATGCCATTGAGGGGAAGATGGTTGAGGTGGAGATCAACGATAAACCATACCGCCTCCTGAAATCCCAATTGCACCTGCTGGATGATGCAGATCCGCAGAACGGGCCGCTTGTACATCTGCTTCCGCGTTTTGATCTGTTCATCCTCGGTTATTACGACCGGGAACTCATTTTGCCGACGGATTATCGAAGCTGGTATAATGCCGGCGGCGGAATCGCCAACGCTATGCTGCTGGTGAATGGACATGTGAAAGGGGTCTGGTACTTTGACCGCAGCCGCAAGCCAACCCGGCTGGTGGTCGAACCGTTTGAAACACTCTCCCCGGCCATCTGGGGTGCCGTCAGCCATCAGACGGAAGAAATATCCCTATTTTTAGATGAAAAACTGGACCTGATTACCCATTCTACTCCCGGTTGGGTCGAATTGCTGAAAAGGACTTCGTAAAAGGTAGACCACCGGAAATTTCTGGCATCTTTTGATTTGACAACCACCTGATTTCCTCTATAATGGAATCAGGTGGTTTAAACGTAATTTCGTAATTGTCCGTTGTATCCAGTTTCTATTCACTTATTGTTACCACAACTTCATATCCGTTCTCAAAGGCATCCAGACAATCCTTTCGTTTGGTGATCACATCGCAGGTTGATTTGATTGATTCTGGTTTTAGTTTGTCACAGGAGGGAGGTGCCCGCATCGTATCTCATGACAGGACGAGAATATGTTTCTTTTAATCCAAACTGTTCTGACAATGAAGGAGTGAAAAGTGAATAAATTCCGTTTCTATACTGTACTGGCCGTAATTCTGGTGGTCATCCTGGCATTTACAGCCTGCGCTCCAAAAGCAGAAGAAACCCCTGTTGAAGAAGCGCCTGCCACCGAAGCCCCTGTTCAGGAAGTGGCTCAGGAAGAAGCCACTGAAGCGCCCACCGAAGCGCCAACAGAAGCAGCTCCGGTCGCTGAATTTGTGCCCTTAAAGTATGAAGCCCCTGATTGTGAATATGGCGGCAATATGAAATCAATGGAAGCCGTCGATCAATATACCGTCAAATTTACCTTCTGCAATCCGGATCCGGCTTTCATGGTCAAGGTGGCTGTTCCGTCCTTCCCAATTCTGGATTCCGACTATCTGGATGAAACTGGCGGCGACGCGGCTGCCATCAACGAAAATCCCATCGGAACCGGCCCGTATGTGATGCAGGAATGGGTGCGCGGCGATCACATCTCCTTTGTACCCAGCGAAACCTACTGGGGCAACGAAGTTAAAAATGATACGTTCATCCTCAAGTGGAGCACGGAAGCTGCCGCCCGCTTGCTGGATCTTCAATCCGGCAATGTGGATGGCATTGTGAATGTGGCTACCGATGATTACCCAACGGTCAAGGATGACGCCAACCTGCAGCTCTATCCAAGACAGTTCAACAACTTCCTGTATTTGGGATTGAACAACCTGAAAGAACCCTTCACCGATGAAACCGTCCGCCAGGCCTTCGCCATCGCCGTCGACAAGCAGCGTCTGGTGACCAACTTCTATCCTGAAGGCGCCACCCCCCCCACCCAGTTTGCTCCTCCCGGCGTGGTTCCCGGCCACAACCCTGATTATGCCTCACCGGCCTTCGATCCTGCCAAAGCCAAAGAGATGCTCGAATCGGTAGGATTTGACTTCACTCAGACCATCGAGCTGTCCTACGCTGAACGCACCCGCCCGTACTTCCCGCAGCCAACCAAGATCGCACAGGATCTGCAGGCTCAGTTTGCGGAGATCGGCATTAATGTGACCCTCAGTCTGCAGGAATGGGCCGCTTACCTGCCGTACACCCGTGAAGGCAATGCTCAGATGTTCCTGCTCGGTTGGAGTGAAGACTTCCCGGATGCTACCAACTGGTACGATGTGTATCTGATGGGCACCACCAAATCCACCGGCGATCCCTGGCCAGATATCATGGACGAGGTCAAAGCCGCCGCGCGCCTGTCAGACCCGGCTGAACGCCAGGCTCATTACGATATCGTTAACGAATTAGTCGACCAGCATGTTCCTTACATTGTTCTCGCCAACGGCGCCACCGCGTTTGCCTTCAATAAGGAAATCGGAAACGTGATTATCGGCCCGTACAACGAGAACTACATGGAAATGACCACCGGCGACGGTGTACTGGTCTTCTCGCAGGACGGTGAACCCGTTTCACTGGACTGCGCCGATGAAACAGACGGCTCATCATTTACTGCATGTATGCAGATGTTTGATACCCTGTTCAAGTTCACCTGGGGCACCTCACAATTTGAACCCAGTCTGGCAGAGAGCTGTGAAGCCAATGCCGATGCCACAGAATACGTCTGCGCCCTGCGTCAGGGTGTGGTGTATTCCAACGGCGCCGGTTTTGATGCCAACGATGTGGTTGCCAGCTTCTACCGCACCTGGGATTACAACGCGCCCAATCGCCTGGGGAACACAGGTTCGTACTCCTACTGGAAGGACTTCTTCGGACCCAAGGTTTTGAACCAGCCGCCCGAATAATCCTGTTTTTCGGTAATTTGAAAAGCAGGATGGGATACACTCCCATCCTGCTTCAATTCATACCTTTACATCTTATGGGATTGGCTGATCCTTCACAGATCAGTTTTCTGTGAGGGTTCCAGTTCGTTTACGTCGATAAACCGCTGATGGAAATCAGCTTACGCCTGTCTTTTATTGCTGTCCCACGGAGAAAAGAATGCTCCAATATATTGTCCGTCGACTGATTATGCTCACCCCGGTATTGCTTGGAATACTGTTGGTTACTTTTGCCATTACCCGCATGATCCCTGGTGACCCATGTGATGTGATGCTGGGTGAAAAGGCAACACAGGCAAAATGTGACGAATTCAGAATGAGGTATGGTCTGGATAAAAGTATCCCGGTACAGTTTTTTTCGTATATCGGTAATGTGATCAAGGGGGATTTCGGATTAACGATCCGTGATCGCCGCCTGGTGATCGATGTGATTGCAGAACGTCTGCCCATGACCATCGAGCTGACATTTTTTGCGATGATGTTCTCTTCCACATTTGGTATTCTGCTGGGTCTGGTGGCCGCTCTTAACCGCAACAAAATTGGCGATACGCTCACCATGATCATGGCCAATATGGGCGTTTCCATGCCGGTTTTCTGGCTCGGATTGCTGCTGGCGTACCTCTTCGCACTTGTGTTAAAAGATACTCCATTTTATATCCCACCGTCCGGAAGACTGTCACCCGGAATCTCTTTGATTCCATTGGCGAAACAATGGGATATAACCGATATGGAAGGTATGCCAAAGTTTCTGCTCGCGCTGGTATCCAATTCGGCCATCCTGAACGGTCTTCTCACAAAGAACTGGGTGCTCCTAAAGGATGCTCTGTGGCATCTCATCTTGCCCTCCCTGGCGGTTGGAACCATCTCCATGGCAACCATCGCCCGCATGACCCGCTCCAGTTTGCTGGACGTGTTGGGCCAGGATTACATCCGCGCAGCACGCGCCAAAGGCCTGGAGGAAAAGCTGGTGGTGCTCAAACATGGCCTGCGAAACGCGTTGATCCCCATTGTGACCATCATCGGCCTGCAAACGGGTGGTTTGCTTTCCGGGGCGGTACTCACCGAAACCATCTTCTCGCTGCCAGGTCTCGGATCCAAAATGGTACAGGGCATCCAATCGCGCGATTACCCCATCGTTCAGGGATTCTCCGTGGTGGTAGCCTTCATCTTTGTGGTCACCAATCTGGTGGTCGACGTCTCTTACGCATACCTGGATCCTCGCATCCGATTGGAGTAAACCATGGCAGCAGAAACTGAACTCCTCAAGAAAACCAAACTAAGCAAGGTGAAACAAAGAACCCCCACCCAGGATGCGCTCCGTCGTTTGATTCGGCACCGTTCAGCATGGACCGGTTTGCTCATATTGGGAACGCTGATCCTGGTGGCCATATTTGCAGAACAGATTGCTCCATTTGACCCCCTCACCCCGCTGGAAAATGTGATTCGCCGTGATACACCCTGTGTGCATCTGTTCGGCTGCCCGGCTGACAAACAGGAACATATCATGGGCATCGACGGCAACAACCGCGATCTGTTCTCCCGCATCGTGTTTGGCTCACGCCTGTCACTCCAGATCGGCATTTCCACCATCTCCATCGCCATTGTGATCGGCGGATTACTGGGAGCTATCGCGGGATTTCTGGGCGGCTGGGCGGATGACCTGATCATGCGAACGCTGGATGTGTTGATGGCCTTTCCCAGCCTGCTGCTGGCAATCGCCATTGTGGCGGTGCTGGGTCCGGGGCTGAAAAATGCGCTGTACGCCATTGCAATTGTCTCCATCCCCACCTATGCGCGCGTGCTGCGGGCAGGTGTGGTCACCATTAAAGAGCTCGATTTCGTGACCGCCTCGCGCGCACTGGGAGCCTCACATGTGCGGTTGTTGTTCACCCGCGTACTGCCCAATGCACTCACCCCCCTGATTGTGCAGGGCACATTGGGGATTGCCTCTGCCATCCTGTCGGCGGCTGCGCTGAGTTTTCTGGGTCTGGGCGCGGAATTTCCCAAGCCGGAATGGGGCCTGATGCTGGGTGAAGAGCGCAACAGCGTGTTCAATGCACCGCACCTGGTGTTCTTCCCGGGGCTGGCCATCATGCTCACCGTGCTTTCATTCAACCTGACCGGCGATGGTCTGCGCGACGTGCTGGACCCTCGTTTGCAGGACATCTCTGGTTAAGAAAAGCAAGCTGCCATAAGCATCCAAACACAACCGGCCGGCTGCAGGATGACCGGTCGGTTTTCCTTGATAAAATTCAAATCACTTCAAACGAAGTATAATGAGAACTCTGCCGAAAAATATCGTGTGTACGGTAGACTTGATTCCTGTTAATAACGTGGAGAGATTTGAATGACTGACAAGAAGAAGGTTCGGGTAGCAATCATTGGTGTTGGAAACTGCGCATCTTCATTGGTACAGGGCGTTCAGTTTTACCGGAATGCCAAAGATGACGATACAGTGCCTGGTTTAATGCATGTCAATCTGGGTGGGTATCATATCAGTGACATTGAATTCACCGCGGCGTTTGATGTGGTGGATACCAAGGTCGGGCTGGATCTTTCAGAAGCAATTTTTGCATATCCAAACAATACCTACAAATTCTGCGATGTTCCTAAACTGAATGTTAAGGTCTATCGCGGCATGACGCATGATGGTTTGGGGAAATACCTTTCCCAAATCCTCAAAAAAGCACCCGGCCCCACCGATGATATTGTGGGCATCCTGAAAAGCACCAAAACCGATGTGGTGGTGAGCTATTTGCCGGTGGGTTCCGAGATGGCGACCAAATGGTATGTGGAACAGATCCTCGAAGCAGGGTGTGGTTTTGTGAATGCCATCCCCGTTTTCATCTCCAGTTCTGATTACTGGGCCGGTCGTTTCCGCGAACGCGGGCTGCCCATCATCGGCGACGACATCAAGAGCCAGGTTGGAGCCACCATCGTTCATCGCGTGCTCACCAGCCTGTTCGTCGATCGCGGCGTTCATCTGGATCATACCTATCAGCTCAATTTCGGCGGCAATACCGATTTCCTCAATATGCTGGAACGCGAACGCCTCGAATCCAAGAAAATCTCCAAGACCGGCGCTGTCACCAGCATGCTGCCCTACAAGGTATCACCAGATGACATCCACGTGGGCCCCAGCGACCATGTACCGTGGCTGACCGACCGTAAGTTCTGCTATATCCGCATGGAAGGCACCACGTTTGGCAATGTGCCTCTCAATGTGGAAGCCAAACTGGAAGTGTGGGATTCCCCCAACTCCGCCGGCGTGGTGATCGATGCCCTGCGCTGCGCGAAAATCGCTCTGGATCGCGGGATTTCCGGCCCCATCTATGAAGCCGCTGCTTACTTCATGAAGACCCCTCCCAAACAGTTCAAAGACGACCTCGCTCACGAAATGGTAGAAGCCTTCATTCGCGGTGATCAAACCGGTGAGGCCAAACCTGCTCCGGAAAAATAAATATGCGATTTATCGGAAGCCGTTTGCCCCGTGCTATACAAACCGCCGAAGCAGCGGCGTCCGTGCGCAGATTATTCACCTTTTGCCTGACCATCTTTCTGCTTGCCGGCTGTTCAGCGCCGGCAGGCAGTACTCCTGATCTCACCCAGGTGTTTGAACAAGCCATGCTGACGGCCACCTACGCAATTGTGCCGCCAACCCAGCAGCCTTCGGCAACCATCCCCCCCGCAACACCCACCGCAGCCACTCCCTCTGCAACCATTCAGCCCAGCGCCACCCGTTACAGCGGCCCAGCGCCCACCCTGGCTACGGCTTTCAATACCACACTGTTGCCTTCCGGCAGTCAGCCGGTAACTTATATCGAAGATACCTGCCAGTATTTAAAAAACCGCCTGGATCCCAACAAAAGCCGACCGGGTACGGTGGTGATGGCGGTGATGTATCACGGTATCGCCGAGGATGGCACAGCCATCACCGACCCTATGAATGTGACCCACAGCGATATGGTAAATTTTGTCGAACATGCTCATGAAACGGGCTTTGAAACGGTGACCACCGCTGAGCTGACCGCGTTTTTGGAAGAAAACGCCTACATTCCGCCCCGTTCGCTCTACATCATCCTGGATGACCGGCGGCCCGGCGGCGTGCGGGAGCATTTTTGGAAATACCTGAAAGAGTATGATTGGACGCTGACTCTGGCGTGGTTGATCGGCGACACAGATACGCGGGCTGCCTCTCCGCTGGAATGCTGCCCGGATGAAAACTACGCCGGTTTGTGGGAACAAATGGAAGCCTATAATGCCAGCGGCTATCTCGATATCCAATCCCATGGCAACGTGCACAACACCAACATCACGGCCTCGTCCACCGATGAATACATCCTTTCCGAGCTGAACATCTCGCGGCAGAAGATCCAGGAGCATTTTTACTGTAAAGATCCCGTCACCGGGCTACCGGTTGAAAACTGCGACACTGCGCAGCCGATGGCGTACATCTGGGCGGGTGGCAGTTTCACACCCCGTTCGGTTCAACTGGCTCGCGAAACCGGTTACCGCCTTGGATTTACCGTCAACCCGCGAGGACCCATCATGTATAACTGGATACCGCAGTCACTGGAATACAACCCCGCCATGCCCAGTTACATCCCTGAAGGTCCGGCTGGCGATCCGTTGATGACCCTGCCGCGTTACTGGAGCACCGATGCGGCGTACCACCTGGATGATGTGGCCAACATGGGCGATGAAGCCCGGGAGTATGCAAAGAGCCACCGGCAGGAAGAATTGAATTATTATTCGTATTACTGCCAGGATATCACCGGTGAGATCCCCGCTTTGGAAGCCGGTCAGGCGGAGTAAGTGAATGGACGGTGAACAAAACCTGTCGTACGATGATCAATGCCTTTTCTGCCGTATTTCGCGCGGACAGGCCCCAGCCCAGGTAGAATACCGTGATGAGTATTGCCTGGTGATTCGCGATATTCAACCAAAAGCCCCCACCCACCTGCTCATCATCCCTCACCGGCATATCCCCTCCATTCATGACATTCAACCGGATGACCGCCCGTTGATCGGGCATCTGTCACTCACCGCCGCCAAACTGGCAGCCCAAATGGGTCTGGATCAGAGCGGCTACCGGTTGATCTTTAATGTGGGACGAGGCGCGGGACAGACCATTTTTCACATACACATGCATTTGCTGGCCGGCAAGAGCCTACCCGGTTTCTAGCATTTACCACTTTTTCCTTTGCAAATGAAACAATTACCTGCCCGTATTTGTGTTTCTTTTGTTTTGCTGCTGTTGATCCTCTCAACCGCCGGCTGCAATCTGCCCTCCCTTAAGGCGACCGCTGATCCGGCAGTGATCAACCTTCAGACCAGCCTGCACGTCAACTCGCCTGTTCCCACACGTCTGCATGACAGTTCGGTGACGCAGCCGCCGGCAGAAATTGTTGCCACTTCCACCCTGCCGGCTATCCGGGCCAATCCCTCCCCCACACATGATGCGTACAGACAGCTCCCCGCCATGCGCACCGAACCGTCTGAATACACGGTGCAGTCCGGTGATTCGCTATCCGGGATTGCCCGAAAACATTGGGTGGGCTTGCAAACACTGACAGAGGCCAATGACATCCAGATCACCGAAATCATCTATCCGGATCAGAAGTTGATCATTCCCGCGCCAACCCCCCAACCAATCGGTCCGGGATTCAAACTATTACCGGACTCAGAGGTGGTATACGGTCCGTCGACCGTCGGTTTTGATGTGGAGCAATATATCGCCGCTTCCGAGGGCTTTCTTTCCACCTATGTGGAAGGGCTTGAAAACAAAAATCGCACCGGCGCCTTTGTGATCCAGTGGGTCAGCCAGGATTTTTCCATCAATCCTCGTTTGCTGCTCGCGCTGCTGGAGTACCGCAGCGGTTGGGTTACCTCAAAAGAAATGACCGAAAAACAAAAGTTGTATCCACTTGGGTTTGATACCCCCGGGTATGAGGGGTTGTACGGGCAGCTCACCTGGGCGGCCAATGAGATCAACCGTGGGTACTATCTGTGGCGGGTGAATGGCGTGCCCAACTATGTTCTTAAAGATGAATCGCTGGTTCCACCGGATGCCGGTATCAATGCCGGTACAGCCGGCCTTCAATATTTGCTGGCGTACCTGATGGATTACGAAGATTGGTTACAGGCTGTCACAGAAGGCGGTTTTTCTGCCGCATATGAAAGATTGTTTGGCTATCCTTTTCCCGGCGACTATGAACCCCTCACACCGCCTGACCTGGCTCAACCGGAAATGATCCTGCCCTTTGAAGAAGGTCAGATCTGGCGGTTTTCCGGAGCTCCCCATGGCGCATTTAGCGGAGGAGCTGCCTGGGCTGCGCTTGATTTTGCTCCACCCGGTGAAAGCTTGGGTTGTGTGGGCAGTGACGCGTGGGTGACGGCTGTGGCTCCGGGCGTGGTGGTGCGCGCTGAGCGCGGGCAGGTACTGCTGGATCTGGATGGTGACGGTAATCAGCAAACCGGCTGGGTGGTGCAGTATCTGCACATCGAAAGCCGCGACATGGTGAAAAATGGTACCGTGCTGGAAACCGGTGACCGCATCGGTCACCCTTCCTGTGAGGGAGGATATTCCACCGGTACGCACGTGCACATTGCCCGGCGGTATAATGGCGAGTGGATCTCTGCTGACGGCACCCTGCCGTTCAACCTGGATGGCTGGGTCTCAGTTGGCACGGGAATTGCATACAACGGATATTTAACCAAAAATGGACAAACGGTCAGCGCTTACGTCGGCAACAGTCCCTATCACAAAATTCAACGCTAGAAGACTGGCTGCCATCTTTTTATTGTTTATTCTTTGCCTACAGGCGGCTGCCTGCGCGAAGATTGATATTATCTATCCCAGTGAAGAAACCGCCACGGCGATCGCAAAAATTCAAGCTCTTACCCCAACCGGCAGCACCGATTTGAACGTTTCCATTGTAGTGAGTGATCCCACCAGCACGCAAACGCTGCCGCCCACACAAACCGCCACGGCGACCGTTTCGCCTACCGCCACCTCTACTGTGACGGCGACGCTTCCGCCTCCTACTGATACCCCTTCCGCCACCCAAACCGCTCCATCCGGCACAGCCACCACCGAGAGTGCTTCAACCGTTTCTGTATCGGAAACCACCACCAGCGGATCAGCTCCTCAAAATGGAAACCAGGTTTCCAATCCGCTTTCCATCATCTCGCCGCCCACCATGTACTATACCCAGCCCGGCGATACGCTGGAAGCGTTGTGCAGCCGGTTTGGGGTGGAGGCAGATCAAATCACATCACCCGATCTGACCGTCATCCCGGCGCATACGCTGCTAGCCAACAAAACCCTGCTGGTTATCCCGGATGTGGTGGGCAACACGACCGCCGGTGACCGCCTTTTCCCTGATTCCGAGATCATCTTTTCACCCTCCGCGATCGGTTTTGATGCCGCCAGTTATGTTGCGGATGCCGGTGGTTACCTGACCCAGTTCAAAGAATGGCGCACCGATGGCTGGTACAACGGCGGTGAGGTGATCCAGCGGGTAGCCTATGAGAATTCCGTCAATCCGCGTTTACTGCTGGCCCTGGTCGAATATCAGACCGGCTGGATTTTTGGCCCGCTGGATGAAGACGATGACAGCATGTATCCGTTGGGATTTGTCAATACTCAGTATCAAAACCTGTATAAACAGCTCACCTGGTCGATCATGGAGGTGGGCATCGGATATTACGGCTGGCGCGCCGGTACCCTCACCGACCTGACCTTCCCCGATGGATCCACCCTTCGCCTGGCGCCGGAACTGAATGCCGGAACGGTGGCCATGATGTATCTGTTCTCCAACCTGTACAACCAGTCAGAGTGGAGCGAGGTTCTGTACGGTGATAACAACTTCTTTGAGCTGTACAACCGTATGTTTGATGACGCATGGATGCGAGCCAAAACGGTGGAACCCTTCTTCCCCACCGATCTGGAACAGCCTGAACTGCTGCTGCCATTTGAGGTCGGAAAGACCTGGACGCTCACCAGCGGTCCGCACGCCGTGTGGGGACCCGAGGGTGTGCTGGGGGCGCTCGACTTTGCACCACCATCCATGACCGCCGGCTGTATCCCATCAGAAGAGTGGATTACCGCGGTTGCCAGCGGCGTGGTGACACGTTCGTATAACGGCGCTGTTGTGGTGGATCTGGACGGCGATGGATACGAGCAGACCGGCTGGTCCATCTTTTATATGCACGTTTCACACGAGGGCCGTGTTGAAGTAGGCGATTGGGTGGACGTGGGCGATCCTATTGGGCATCCATCCTGTGAGGGGGGTGTCTCAACCGGCACGCATCTGCACATCGCCCGTAAGTACAACGGTGAGTGGATCCCGGCAGATGGCCCGCTCGCTTTCACATTGAACGGTTGGACTGCCCACAACGGTGAATCGCCTTATAAAGGCACCCTCACTCGCGGCAGTCAGGTGATCACCTCCGATGTGAACAGCTCTTATATCAGCAAAGTGACACGAGAGAAGTAACTGCAAAACGAAAATCCGGCCTGCAAAATAACCGCCTGTCCGGGAGATTTTGGTGTTTAACTCCTCTGAGCAAAAGTAATATTGACATGTTAAATATTAGCCGTACAATGAGGTTGCCTTTTCGATCTTTCCTTCCTTTTTTTCCTCATGTGTGAAGAAAGTAATTAATGATGAATATCAAGTCTCACAAACAGGCTGAAGTCAACATTGCTGCTCGTCTGGGTTTTTGGTCTGCCATGATGGTGTCTGTCTTGAATATCTGGTTTTTCATCGCCTATGGTCTTTATCAACCAATTCAAATGGCGGCCTGGCCAGGATTAGCTCACTTTACGGCTGAATTTCAACCCACTCCGCTGCTTGCATGGGTCATTCCCTGTATTATTTTGGCGCCTACTTTCCTGATCATGGTTTGTTGTATCCATTACTATACTGAAATGGAAAGAAAAATCTGGAGTCTTCTGGCAATTTGCGCTGCGGTTAGCTACACCACCCTCATGAGTGTGAATTACTATATTCAGTTGACCGTTGTCCAGCATAACCTTTTAGAAGGAAAGTCAGAGGGTCTGTTACTGTGGTTGTATGCTTATTCTTACCCACGTTCTTTTCCAGGGGCGTTTGAAGGGGTTGCCTACGGATTTATGTGTGCAGCGTTTCTGCTTTCAAGCCAGGCTTTTGGACAGGGCAAGCTCAAACAATGGGTGAAGTGGACTTTTATTGGAGCAGGGATAACCGGATCTGTTGTCTTTATCGATCCCCTTTTCCGTCTGCCGATGACAGTTCTGATGGTAGATGGCTTCTTTGCAGCAATCTTCTTAATAGGTGCTCCTATTCTTCTTGCCATATTATTTCGACGGACAATATTCCACTCGCCCAAGGTAGACACGGAATTAGTTACTTCAGCAGTCTAATCTGTAGAACCAAACCAATAATCATCACTTCCCAATACCATCCCGGTGATGCAGGAATGGCGCAAGTGAAGGCAATCCGGGAAATCCACCTGTTATTTTATAGATGATGGAATTACAAACCTGTTAAGTTACCTGCTCACGCATAACACGATCTTCATCTTCATGCGCTCTTTACAGATGCGCACCGATGTTATAATGCAAATCACCATTTTCAAAAATCGATAACCATTTGGATCGGACTTGTCATGATATATTCCAGGCCAATCCGCCTGCCTGTACGCTTAACGATCATTACCACGCTTGCTTTGCTGATTTCTCTGCCATTTACTGCCTGCCTGCCCGAACCGGCTGCGCTTTCTTCACAGGAATCGCAGATGCTCACCATTGAGGCAGCCACGCAGGCCCTGGTGGTGGAGGGAGAACTGATCAGCCCGGCATCGGTCAGCTCACGTCCGCAGTACAACCCAGGTGAGCTGGTAGACTACACCGTGCAGAGCGGTGACACTATTCCGGCGCTGGCGGTGCATTTCAACACCACTGAAAAAGAAATCCGCGCCGCCAACCCTGATTTATCCCGTGATAGCACCACGCTCGAACCAGGCTCACATATGCAAATCCCCATTTATTACCAGCCGTTGTGGGGCAGCGCGTATCAGATCCTACCGGACAGTCTGTTCGTCAACGGACCGGCTCAGGTGGGCTTTGACTGTGTCAGCTATGTCCAAAATTCACCCGGCTGGTTTCGCAATTTCCAGGCCACAGCCGGAGGTGAAGAACTCAGAGGTGGGCAGGTGATCGAGCATATTGCCACCAATTACAGCGTCAGCCCGCGTTTGCTGTTGGCCCTGCTCGAATATCAAACCGGGGCGGTGAATTACATCACCACACCACAGGAAGATGATCCTTATCCGCTGGGGTTTGTGGATGAGATGCATCAGGGTTTATACAACCAGCTTGTACTGGCGGCCAATTTGCTGAATAACGCCTACTACGGTTGGCGCAGCGGATCTGTCACTTCGATTGAGTATAAAGATGACCGGCTGGAAGTGCTGGACCCCTGGCAGAACGCGGCCACCGTGGCGCTACACGTCTATTTTTCGAAAACACTGCCTGTGGATCAATACGACGCCGCGATTGGCCCGGACGGTTTGGCTGCAGCGTATACCAGGTTGTTTGGGGATCCGTGGCAGAACGCAGGGCCGCAAATTCCGGGCAATTTAACCCAGCCTGATTTCTATTTCCCCTTCCAGGCCGGCAATACCTGGGCTTACACCGGCGGCCCGCACACTGGCTGGGGTGAAGGCGAACCGTATGCCGCCATTGACTTTGCTCCGCCCAGCGTGGTAGGCGGGTGCGTTCCGTCGAACGAATGGGTCACCGCCGTGGCTGATGGCGCGGTGGTGCGCTCAACCTATGCCGAAGTGGTGCTTGATCTCGATAAAGATGGAAATGAGCAGACCGGTTGGGTAGTGTATTACCTGCACCTGGCCTCCAATGACAAGGCAGTCATTGGTATGCAGTTGAAAGCCGGTGATCCTGTTGGCCATCCCTCCTGCGAGGGCGGCACGTCAACCGGTACACACGTCCATATCGCCCGCAAATATAACGGGGAATGGATCCCGGCCGGCGGAGTACTGGCTTTCAATCTGGAAGGCTGGGTGGCTCAGAGCAGCGGCGTGGCGTATCAAGGCACTTTGGTGCGCTTTGAGAAGACCGTTTACGCGTCTACCAGCGCCGACGGCTCCAGTCACGTCCAGTCACGCGGGCTGGGAGAAGTGGCTCTGCCGGGTGTTACCCCCACCCCGTAACCGGTTTCATCAGCTATATGGTCCGTAACAAAAAACAGAGCCGTCGATTAACGACGGCTCTGAGATTTATGCCGTTATTGCCAAAATCAATTCATCGACAGAGCTCGCTTCATCTCCTCGATCAGCATGCCTTCCGGAACGGCTCCAACCACTTCGCCCTTTCCGTAGTTGATGACGGTATGCGGCACACCGGAGACGCCGTACTCATTCGACAGATCATAAAATTCGGCGGCTTCCACCATCTCAGCCTGGATGTTTTTATTTTCCAGGGCCATGCGATGCGCCAGGGTAACTGCATTGGGGCAATATGGGCAGGTGGTGGTGACAAATACCTGCAGATGCACCGGTTGATCCAGTGTGGACAGCCATTGGCGGGTTTCCTCGCTCAAACCGGAATTGCCGTTGGATACCAGAGTGATGGCGCTGATCAGCGATGAAAATTCATGACCGGCGGGAATTCCGGAGAATTTCACACCTGAGTCTAGAACAATATTATCTTTTCGCGATGCGATCACAATTCCGGGCACTCGTTCTACCTTATAGCGTTTGGCTACTTCAGCATCGGCCTCGATGTCGTAACTCTCCAGGGTCATCTGGTCACTCAACTCAACAATTTCACTCAGCAACTGGTAAGTCTGCTCGCAATAATCGCAATTTTGGGTTTTACTGTTAAAAAACAGGATCTGAACAGGCTCCGGCAGGTCCTTGAAGATGGTTTTCAGTTGGTCACTGATTTCCTTGTTGATTAGTTTCTCCATGAATGATTCCTTCCTTTTCTGTGTTTTATGTCTTTTAGATGCGTCGTGATGGAGAAATGTTACATAGTGGATGAAAATGGGATAAATTGATGCGAATTTCTCCGCAAGCTGACCCAACCCGACATGGTCTAGAGAAAATCAGCCAGATCCAGCTTATGATACAGGCGCTTACGCACATCTTCTGGGATACGATCCGTCTCGCTCGATTGCTGATAAAGCGAGATGGTTTTTTTCAGCGTATCGACCACGATGGTGCAGTTCTGGCAGGTTTGCAAATGCTCACGGATCTCCGCGCACATGGCTTCCGGCAGGGAACCGTCCACATATTCTGACAGCTCAAGCATCATCTCGGCGCAATTCTTTCCCTTTGGATCGAAATGGTGCAGATGCGAATGGTGGATTGATTTGTCGTTCATCATTTAGTTCCCTTCTGTTACCCGGCCACCAAAGTATTGCGCCAGGCTCTGTCTGAGTTGAAACCGCGCTCTGGACAGGCGGGTTTTCACCACAATTTCGTTCACACCCAGTATCTCAGCCGTTTCCCGTACTGACAATTCCTGAATGTCGCGCAGAAGAAAGACCACCCTCAAAGCAGGTGAGAGTTCCTGAACAAGCCGGTTCAGCACCTGCATCGATTCGCCGGACAGCAGTTTCTCCTCAGGAACGGGTTCCCAATCCACCACCTGAAACGGCTCCGCGTTATCCTCGTCGCCCTCATCATCCAGTTCAACCCGCGATTGATCCGGTTTGTTTTTTCTCAGGATCATCAGCGCTTCATTGACGGCGATTCGGTACAGCCAGGTGGTGATGCTCGAGAGTCCCTTGAAATCTTTGATGGATCGGAAGGCCTTGAGAAACGTCTCCTGCAGAGCATCCTCGGCATCCTGGGTGTTGCCCAATATTTTTAATGTCAGCCGGTAGATCAGATCCGAGTAAAGCTCTACCATGCGGGCAAATTCGAACCGGTCTCCAGCCTGCAGCTTTTCCAGCGAAAGGCTGCTTTCATCTTCTTCATATTTCATTGGATGCCTTGATTCTCCAGAGGTTACACAGACCGGCGTGAAAGCGGCAGCGGCCAGGTGGGCTGCACATCCAGATCCAGCGCATCGGCTTCACCGCGCAGAAAGCGGAAATAACCCGCTGAAGCGATCATCACCGCGTTATCGGTGCACAGCTTCAACGGCGGAATACGCACCGGGAACTCTTTTTGCGCCAGAAAAGCTTCGCGCAGGGCCTTGTTGGCTGATACCCCGCCCGCCAGCAGTACCAGTTTGGGTTGGAATTGTTTTGCTGCGCGCATGGTTTTCTCGAACAGTACATCCACCACCGCTTGCTGAAAACTGGCTGCCAGATCGGCTACCGGCAGAACGGTGGAATGTTTTTCCAGGTTACGCACCACCCGTAAAACGGCTGTTTTCAATCCACTGAACGAAAAATTCCAGGTACCCTCCAGCGTGGCGCGCGGAAACGCAAAGGCTTTGGGGTCGCCGGTCAGGGCGGCTTGCTGAATGGACGGTCCGCCCGGGTAACTCAACCCCAGCAGACGCGCCACCTTGTCAAACGCCTCCCCGGCGGCGTCATCGAGTGTGCTGCCCAACCGCTCGTATTGTCCATGCGCGGTGATCAGATCCAGTTCGGTATGCCCGCCGGAAACCAGCAGAACCAGTACTGGAAAATCAGGTTGCGGCAGTTCGGCGTGTTCATCGGTGGTGGGATCCACCCAACCGGAATAGATATGACCTTCCAGATGATTGATCCCCAGCAGCGGGATTTGCCTCGACAGGCTGAGCCCTTTGGCGTAATTCAAACCCACCACCAGCGAACCGGCCAGACCCGGGCCGCGCGTCACCGCTACCGCATCGATATCATCCAGCGATAAATGAGCCTGTTTGAGGGCGTCATCCACGATGTTGTGGATGGTGAGGATGTGCTGCCGGGAGGCCACTTCAGGGAAAACACCGCCGTACGGAGCATGAATGGCGATCTGCGACGCCACCGTGCTCGAAAGGATGCGCCGGCCGTTTTCCACCACGGCGGCCGCCGTTTCATCACAGGAGGATTCAATTCCTAAAATGCGTACAAGACGCTCTTCTTCCATCTTTTTCTCCGCCATTTACCAATTCCCAAACGGTTATTTATCCCGTATGGGAAGAACCAGATCCCACGGATAATCGACCACTTTTCTGGCCGATCCATCCGGAAGGATTTCATAACTGTCTTCCACCCTGATTCCGTAGCCCCGGTCGGGATAGTACAGGCCGGGCTCAATGGTGATCACCATGCCGGGCTGCAGCACATTTTCCGGCAAATCCGCATCGGCTGCCGGTGACTCATGCACTTCTACGCCGATACCATGCCCCAACCCATGCACATAGCCCTCAAGCGTATTAGGGCTTTCCTGAACTGTGGGATAATCCTGCTGCTGGAACAACCCGCAGGCCATTTTTTGATAGGCGCTGAAAGGCGTACCGGCCTTAAGAGCCTGTGCCGTTTTTTGATGGACGGTTTTCACCATCTCAAAATCCTGCTGAACCTCGTCCGGCGCGTATCCCAGGCACCAGGTGCGTGTGAAATCATAAAAATATCCGCCGCCCGCCTCCTGGAAGAAGGCATCCAGGATGATGGTTTGCCCCAGTTGGAGCCGTGAAGCCGGATTCCCTTCATTATGCGGCACCCCGGCGTCACGGCCAATGGACAGAATGGTCCCCTGTTCCTGTACCTCTTTTTCAACCAGTTGATGGCGCAACCAGCGTTTGACATCTCCGATGGTCAGCGGTTCATTTTCATTTTTCATCAAGCAGCCGTCTTTTACGCGGTGCGAGGTCATGTAATCCACCATCCCGCTGACAACATCTACCGTCACCTGGCCCATTCGGCGGATGTGTTCGATCTCATCGGTGTCTTTGGTTCTTCTGGCTATACGCAAAATATCATCGGCCGGGTCAGACACAAATTGCAGATCCGGGAACAGTTCTTCCAGTTTTGAGAGTGAATAGTGCGACTGCCCGGCATCCACCTGACCATACACCAGCACACGTCCGCCGGTCAGACCGACCTCTTTGAACATCTCGCGATATCGCAGCGTACCCGCCATTTTGCTGTTTCCACCGGCTTCTTTCAACCGGGGTCCGTATGGAAACATGGAATAACTGCGCAACGCATAACCGGATTTAGCCGCGCCATCCCGTTCCATATCATGGTGAAATAACACACCGGGTTTACCCTTCAGTAGAAACAGATCCGCCTGATCCACTTCCATCACACCGGTCAAATAGACCATCGCCGGATTGTTATTCCCGGCGCCGGTCACCCAGATGGCGTCGATATCATGCTTCTGCATTAAGCCGGGGATTTCGTTTTTCATCGTTTCTGTACCTCTGCCAGCCTCAACGCGGATTGGATGGATTGAGCCAGCACGGGATCATCCTCTTCAAAAACGGTACGCAGATCAAACAGCACACAATCTTCCTCGATGCGGGCGATCACAGGCCGGTCACCGCTGCGAAGCTGTGATAAGAATCGATCCGGGTGTCTCACCTGCAGTTCCAGCGCGTAACCCGGCAGGGTTTCCTCGGGCAGGCTGCCGCCCCCCACCGTGGAGAGGCTCTCTACCACGCTACCGGTCTTCAAATCAGAATGAAGCGCCAAAGTTCGTTTTTGCAGTTCTGCCTTCGAGGCTGAAATCATCTTCCAGATCGGAACCTTT